>JAAUSC010000002.1 GCA_012031965.1 Scytonema sp. RU_4_4 | reverse complement strand
CTGTGAGTGCAAAATTCCTTACCAGGAATAAACTCTTGCATAATCCAGGGTTTTTCTGGACTGATTGGTAAACTTCTGACAAATGCTGCTGTTTCCTCTGGTGTATCGCAAGGTAGCTTAGTTAAATCTAAGCGGCGTACCGAATCGTAGGGAATGCTTTTAAGAATATACTTGCGAGTTTCCCCAGAAAAGTCAAAATTCAGGACTTGTTCAGGATTGGTGATTTTGAAAGATTTGGGAACCGATAAGCCAAGTGCTCTTGCTTTTTCACTAAAAGCAAATTTATCATCCAACATTTGGGTGACATCAGCATCAAAGTGAAAAACTTCGCAGTAGGGTGAGAGTGCAGGCTTTGCTAAAGAGTCATAGTAACTTCCAACTGGACTAGTGACAGGAACATAGACATCAATGTTTTCTTTCTTAACAATGTCCAGTAAAGCTTGGATATAAGCTTCTGGATTATACTGGGGAGTGGGAGTTGTGTAAAAACGAGAAATTGCACCAGAAAATCGATGACCACATAACCAGTATTTGTGAGTTTCTATTAAAATAACTCTGTGTCCTGCAGCATGAAAAGAACGTGCAAGCTGTAGCGCTTTCGTCATTTTACCACCGCTAATTAGGATATTTTTGCGGTTTTTGACGACAGCTGATGGAGGATGAACAAGACGGGTTAAACGACTCCAAAACAGAGACACTAGAACGATAGCAGCGTTAATTGGCAACACTAACAAGAGTATTGTTAAAGTGCCAAGGTTCTGGAATAAAGCTTTGACTTGCGCCACCAAAGAAATTGGTGATGTTGCTTCTCTAGTAGATGATAAGGGAAGAGATTGTGCCATGATAATTTGTGATTCGTGATTCATAATTCGCAATTGTTTTCAATTGCAAAACTACGAATTCAACTGTTTAAAATTGTCTCGTAGTGCCATGATAGACATGAGTCGTTGAAGAACTCAGAACTCAGAGACATCTGTGAAGTCAAAAAAAAGGGAACAATATAAGTGCGTCTTTGAGTCATTCTGAATTCTGAGTTCTCTATGCACAAATCAGTGCAGACTAAATGTATGACAGCTACGGTAATCGTCGGATAATGGTTAAGCCATCTCGTAGTGGCAACAATACCTGTTCCACACGCGAATCCGCAGCGACAATGTGGTTAAACTGAGCAATAGCCTCGCCGTTGGGAGTGCGATTTTCCTCAGGAAGATAAACTTGTCCTTGAAGTAGAGTATTGTCTACACAAATAAACCCTCCAGGAATGAGCAAATCTTTCTCCAGCAGGATTTGGAAATACTTGACATACTCCTTTTTATCCGCATCTATGAACACAAAATCAAATGACTTCCTTGCATCTGCCAGTTTTTGCAAAGTTTCCAGTGCTGCACCCACTTCCACACGAATTTTTGCACCGTGGGGAGACTCCCGGAAAGCAGCTTGTGCGAACTCTGCGGTGTAAGGATCAACTTCACAAGCGATGAGTTCTCCATCAGGCGGTAAAGCTTCCGCCATTGCGAGTGCAGAATAGCCAGTGAACATACCAACTTCCAACACTTTCTTAGCTTTTGTCATGTGGATAAACATCTTGAGAGTTTGTCCTTCCACATGCCCGGAAAGCATTTCCTGCTCAAGTTCTCGCACTGTCGCTCCCTCGTGGAACTTTTGATTCCAAGCTTCGTGAGCCGTTTTTTGAGCGAGCGCTGCTAGGGCTGGTGATTCACGGGTGGTACATTCTTCTAAGTAGGGATCTAAACCTGCTGCCAAAAGCCATGCTTGGTTGAGATTAGCTTGTAGCTCATCAGATGTCTGTTGATTGAATGTCTGCAAAATAGTTTCTAGCTGCTTAGCTAAAATCCCCAACGGTGTAACAGGTCTTGCACTTGGCTTTTCGACAACTTGAGACATTAAGCTTCACTCCCGACGAGTTCTGAGTTGTAAGCATCTGGGTACACTTCTACGCCATCGCCACCACGAGGGTAGCTTTCGCACAGATGCTTATGTTCTGATAATGCTGCTGCTAGCTCCTCACGAGTTAAATCATTGACAAAGAAGCAACTGCCAATTGGTCTAGGCATAGCGGCTCGTAGCAGACCGTCTCGTGTGAGGGTAATCGATTGGGTTGCATACCACGCAAGTTCTTCGTCCAACAGGGGATGGTCGAGAGCAAGACCGATACGGCTCATCAAGCCAAGAATGCGATCGCGTTCTTCTGTGCTAATGTAGCCTCGTCGTGCTGCGATCGTGACAGAAAAAGCCATGTCGATGTTGACAGCATGACCGTGGAAAATAGGCACGCGGGGCGCAAGTTCAAGAGTCGGACTCCAAGTATGACCAAAGGCAATAACGCGGTCTAGGTCTAACTCGTGTAGGTTAGGAACTTCCAACTTTAGCATGCTTTTAATTGACTCGTAAGTAACCCGATGCGCCGCATCCTTAATTTCTGGTGTTGCGTCAATGTTGCCAAAGTGTGTGGAAAGCAGTTCTTCCCCATACTTATCCAACAAATCAAAAGCCTCTTTGTTGTTAACCACTGCAATTTTCACGAGTTCTGCCATACCATTGCGGACTTGCGCTGTTGGCAAAGTACCCAGCAACGAGAAATCGAGGAAAACGTTTCGCGAAGCGTGATAAGCACCAAGGCGATTTTTCAGTTTCTTATGATTAACTGCGACTTTGATAGCAACACTCGCATCAATCAAACCAATGAGAGTAGTCGGAATGCGAATGTAGTTGCTGCTGCGACGGTAAGCAGAACAGGCAAAACCTGCAACATCTGTAATCAGTCCACCACCAACGACTAGCACTGGTTCCTTGCGAACCAGCCTAAATTCAGCGAAAGCATCAATAATCTTCTCGAAAGATTCAACAGTCTTGTTTGGCTCAGTGATAGTGATAGGAAAAATCGTCAGATCAATGTCGTAATACTTGAAATACTGCTCGATTTGACTACCGTAAAATTTATTCACATTGGCATCTACAACAACCAAGCAGCGTCCAAAATCTTTATAGATTTCTGCCAGTTGTGGACTTTTGATTGCGAAAACCCCATCAACATAGATGAGGCTGTACTCAATCTTCTCGTAAGCTTCTACGTGAAAAGCGGTCTCAGTCGCTTCAAACTTTGCTTGGATGGTGCTCATCTAATACATCTCCGGAATGTTGAAAACCGCGTGTCTTTTGACCACGCAGGAAAATCGACACAGCTAATAAATTAGCCATCAAGAATTTTGAGCAATACACCAGGAGTTAAAGCACAAAAACTTTAAATCACTGGTAATTACCTTTTGAGTTAATCGCTGACCTGTGTTCAGATCATGCAAGAAGTAATGATTTTGTGGTCTGGGTCTTTTTTGGTTGTTGATTCTTGCCAACCACCTACATAGCAAAACCCACATGAACAGCTAGACGCCGGTTTATTCTCAGATTAGGAAGTTGGTGAGTCTTCCTCTCCCAAGTTCTCGAATAGAATTCGGAAGCCAGTGACCGTCTTTAACCTACAAGTTGACAATATCCTCCAAAAAGTAGATGGAGGATTGTTCGCAAGAAAGTAGTAACTTCTGTACACCCAAAAACCATAACTTTTATCCTTAAGCAAGCTGCCAAAAGGATATTGAAGACTAGAGGCGAATAAGTTCATATAAACAAATACTCTCCTCCTGTCTAAAAAGGTTTTGAGCATACTTCAGTAATGAGGTTGAATTTGATTAGCTAACCTTTGAGTTAAACTTGCTGACACTAGGCTATAGTTCCACTTTTGGTAGAAAAGCCCTAATACTCAGCAGCATTGATACTTATCGAGTGATCACTGTATCCTGACCTAATTCTCAAATTATCACATTTTGTAAAAAAATAAGCCTTTTCTATATTTTCTTCTTTCCCTATGAATCTAAGCCTAAGAAACAAGCAATACATTGTTAAAGTATTTGAAATATTTAGTATGACAAGTTATGATTAGGAATTTACTTTTGCTTTTAAGCTTGGCGATGTTTACTTGTTATTGCACAGTAGGAAGCTTAACCATTACATTCAATATAATAGGGTATTATATTTCAGTTAGTAAAGCTTCTATCTAAAGAATGAAATCAAATAAGTCCTTTCATAATGCCTCAATCAGTGAAGCTTCTATCTAAAGAATGAAATCAAATAGATCAGCTTAGTAAAGAGATATGAGTCAGTACTGCAACGAGAGTTTGATGGTACTTTTAGTAACGAGAAAAATTCAATAATCTCAGTAGACAAGCTGTTAATTATATGCCAGTATATCATTCACTCAACTCTACTGAAAGCGATACAAAACATTCTAGTGCAAGAAGTCAGCGCCTAACTAGCAGCGAATAATCGCCACTAGCAACAAATGAAAGAAGCACATTTTTCTGAAAATTCTAAAACCCTTTCTGTATCAGGGTTATAAAATGTGCATCTTAAGAGAAGTCACCAAGTCAGGAATCAGAAAAGAAAAATACTTACAAAACCAGTTTTTTAACCTATTCTTAACTAAATAGTTATTTCTATCATCTTGTACTAAACTTTCATACTCAACACTCAACACTACAAAATAGGACGGTTATCCACCCACTTTCTTATCCATTATCTCGCCTAGGATTTAGCCACAATTTAAGTAAGGTCATTTCTAAAAAAGCAAACTATGTTTCCGTTTCCTTTTCCTTTTTGGGATAACAACTGCTACGGTAGTGAACCCGTGTCTCGCAGAACTCGCTTAGAGCGTAAGCTAAAATTCCTCAAAACAATACGAGATGATTTAGAGACTAGACTTGCTGGTCTAAACGCTGCTATCAGTAGTGTTGAGCAGCAGTTAAATCAGGAAGATGTTACTCAAGTCTAAAAAATTGTGGTGAACCCGCTAAGTATTGTTACTCACACTTAGGCGAGTTGTTTCGTTCCCTAGCTCTTCTAGGGAATGCTTACTTTTTTGAAATTTTTTGAACTTTTTTGAAAATGAAACCACAGATAAACCTTGCCCTTGAGCGTTTGCGTAGCGCCCCCTTAGGGGCTAGCGTAGACGCCTTCTGGGCGGCTTCCCGGAGGGTAGGGACAGATGTACACTGAAAATTATCTATAATTTGTCTTTTGTGCATCAGCGTGCATCTGCGGTTCCAAATAGTTTCCTATAAAGATTTCTTCCCACAAGTCAGAACCCATTTGTATCCTAGAAACAGAGGCTTGATATTTTCTAGATAAATATGATGACTTTATTAGAATTCAAGCAATTGATAGAAAAAAGTCCAAAATGTCCTAACTCACTGCCAAAAGCACTGCAAGCCCTTTGGTATGATAGAAAATGTGACTGGAATACTGCACACGAAATAGTACAAAATGCTAGCGACGCTGATAGTGCTTGGGTTCACGCCTACCTACACCGCAAAGAGGGTGATTTGAGTAATGCTGATTACTGGTACAAACGTAGCGGTCAGGCACAGTTAAAAGTAGGATTAGATCAGGAATGGGAGCAAATAGCTTCTAGTTTGCTGAGCAAGGTGAACCAAGCATGGATGCAGATGAACTAAAGCGGCGTTATGTAGCAGGAGAGAGAGATTTTCCAGTAGCGAACCTCAGCAAAACCAAGTTAATTGGAGTTCACCTAGCTGGAGTCAATTTATTTGCAGCGGATTTAAGTGGAGCAAATCTCGCTAAAGCTAAACTGTGGGGAGCCAACCTTGGAGGAGCTAACTTAGCCAGAGCTAACTTGACGCGAGCTAACCTAAGCGGTGCCAACTTGCATGAAGCTAATCTAAGGGGAGCTAAGCTAAACTTTACTAAGCTCTATGGAGCAAATTTGAGTGGGGCTTGCTACGACGACAGCACCCGCTTTTCTCGAGGTTTTGACCCTATCAGTAAAAATATGCGGAAGCTTTGACCAACACATATTTATGACCTGTAGTTTAAGCATAACTAAAGATAAGTGGCGAAAGAATCTGATGGCTGATGTAAGTGGCACTTGGCTTGGAACTTACTGGCAACAAGGAATTCCTACCCGTTTTGAAGTGACATTGATTCAAAGTGGTAATACGTTGACTGGTAGGATTTTGGATGACAGCAACTTAGGAGAAGCCCAGCTTACGGGTGAGGTGGTTGGGCATCGCATCAGTTTTATCAAGCGCTACTTCACGACTTCACCCGACCCAATTACCTACGTTGGCACAATCTCAGAACATGAAGATTATATGCAAGGACAGTGGAGTATAAAACTTTGGGACTCTGGTCCTTGGGAAGCCCGACGTAATGGGGATGCGCTGATAGCAGATTTACAAACTCGTATAGAAAAAAAGGTTTCCTTAACGAGTGTATAAAACAGGGGTACCTCACATGAATTCCCCACGCAAAATGGTGACTGCTTGTCCACTTAAATAGACACGAGAACCGCCGTCATAACGAATTTTTAACACACCACCCCGACTAGACGCCTGATATGCTAAGAACTGATCTTTTCCAAGGCGATCGCGCCAGAAAGGAGCAAGACAACAATGAGCAGCCCCAGTCACAGGATCTTCATTAATTCCAACTCCTGGTCCAAAAAAGCGAGAGACAAAATCGTATTCTGAGTCTTTGTATGTTGAGCTCGTAACAATAACATTGGGAAAGGGTAACGCTTTGAGTCGCTCGAAATTCGGCTGCATTTGTCGTACTAAATCTTCAGACTCTACCTCTACTAAATAACCCAGAGAATTTTTCATCACCGTTTTCATGGGAACACCCAAAGCTTCGGTGAGTTCAGGAAGAGCGGTTATTTCTTCTGAATGATTGACTGGAAAATCAAGTTCAATCCAATTTCCCTGCTTTTTAGCAATCAGCAGTCCGCTCTTAGTGTGGAAACAAGCGATTTCATCTGGTAAAAGATGCCCCTGTGACCAAAGGACATGAGCGCTAGCTAGGGTAGCATGACCACACAACGGCACTTCTGTTGTAGGCGTGAACCAACGTAGACGAAAGCCATCTTCTTGCCGAATTAAAAATGCAGTTTCAGATAAATTCATCTCTTGCGCCACTTTTTGCATCCAATCTTCAGACTGGGGAGCAGGTAAAACACAGACAGCAGCGGGATTACCCGCGAAAGGTGTGTTGGTAAATGCATCTACTTGAGTAATCGTCTGTCCCATATCTCAAATTTGTTTAACTTCTTCGTCGTAAGTCCCGCGCTATTCTCTTTTTCTTGTGCAAAAGTGCAAAGTTGTTCTTTGCACCTTTGCACGAAAAAAAATCACCTGATTCAACTAACAGGTGACAACTGAAGATTTACTTCCTCCTTTTGTTGTTCTTGCTTGTGTTGCTTCCAAGCTTCCAGTTGTGCTTCTAGTTGTGTCTTCACCTCATGACGGAAGGTGAAGAAATGTTCGCCGATACCTAAAGCAACAAAGTAGTCATAAAATAAATGCGGTTGCTGGAGTGCCATTCTCAGCATTTGCCACCAGAAGCGAAAACGTGTTGAGCGAACAAAACCTTGTCGCCAGCAAACTGTTGAGAATAACCTCAATTCATGCCAACCAAAAGGTCGTTTTTGACTAGGACGCTTGCCCTCCATCATACTGAAGTGGCGGAAGGTACGCTCGAGATAGGGCATTGGCTCATACATATTCCAGAAAGCCTTGATATACTCCGTCACAATTTCTTCCATTGGACGAGTCGGCATGAAGTTGATTAGGGATTTCTGGAAAGTAAAGTAGTTGCCTAACTCTTCTAACAACCGCCCTTCCTGCTTAAGGCGATTCCACATAGCGGTATTATGCAATGCTTGTAGCAAACTCAGATGAGCCTGAGGAATACCAGTTTCCTCTACAAAGTCTTGAATGCGTTGCCCAGCCCCAGACTTCTCGCCATCAAACCCTATGATAAAGCCAGACATAATCTGTAATCCGGCACGAGTAATTTTATGACACGATTCCATCAGGGACTGACGTGTGTTTTGTTCTTTATGGATGATTTGTAGGCTTTCCACATCTGGTGTTTCAATGCCCATAAACACCATTGTGAAGCCAGCTTGCACCATCAGGTCTATTAACTCTTCATCCTCTGCCAGATTTAAGGATGCTTCTGTTAGAAGAATAAACGGGTAGTTGCGCTCTTTCATCCAGGGAATCAAAGCGCGTAGGAAAACTTTGGCATTGCGCTTGTTACCAATGAAGTTGTCGTCCACGATAAATATCAATCGCCGCCAGCCCATTTGATACAAGACTTCTAACTCAGCCAACATTTGCTCTGGCGTTTTTGTGCGCGGTTTGCGTCCATACAAATTGATGATGTCGCAAAACTCACACTGGAACGGACAGCCACGCGAGAACTGAACGGTAATTGCCAGATACGCATCTAGATCTAGCAAATCGAAACGGGCTATTGGTGTCTGAGTCACATCAGGTTTTTCTGGTGAGCGGAAAATTCCTTGTTCTTCACCTCGTGCCAAAGCTTCCAAAAACATGGGAATGGTACATTCCCCCTCATCTAAAATGAGATAGTGTACTCCTGCTTCTAAGGCAAATTCCGGTACCGATGTAGGAAAAGGACCACCGACTGCAACTTTTTTCCCTAACGCAACTCCTTTTTGAATCAACTCCCAAAAATCTTTTTTCTGGATAATCATCGCAGAGATGATTACCAAATCGCACCACGCCCAGTCGTCATCACTCTCCAGACGGACATTACGGTCAACCAAACGGATTTCCCAATCAGTAGGCAACATTGCTGCCACTGTAATTAAACCCAATGGGGGATTGGTTGCACGTAAACCTGCCAAATCAAGTGTTTCCTGGTAAGACCAGAAGGAATTGGGCATTATGGGCCAGAGTAGTAAAGCTTTCATAAAGCACACACCCCGGAATGTCAAAAAATTAACTAATTTCAAGGTTACTGGCACTTTCTCTCAAGAGAACTTAAGTTTTATCGATTTTTGTAACGAAAAAGTTATAAAACGCAATTATAGTAACGCATGTCATAGGCTAAGTGACTTGTAAAACAACAGCTTATGCTCTACAAAATTTGCCACCCATCTTTGCGTGAAATGTAAAGAAATGTCAAACTAAGAAAATCAATTGTATTCCCGCTATTGTCGGATTTAAAAATACTATATCGAACGTTTATGGGCAGGCAACGAATTTTTTCTGGAGTTCAACCAACTGGCAATTTACATTTGGGCAACTACTTGGGCGCTATTCGCAACTGGGTAGAAATCCAAAGCCAGTTCGATAATTTCTTTTGTGTAGTGGATTTACACGCGATTACTGTACCGCATAAACCTGAAACGTTGGCAAATGATACCCACGCGATCGCAGCTCTTTATCTTGCATGCGGCATTGATTTGAATTGCTCCACTATTTTTATACAATCTCACGTTTGTGCTCATAGTGAACTCACTTGGTTGCTCAACTGCATTACACCCCTCAACTGGCTCCAAGATATGATTCAGTTTAAGGAGAAGGCTCTCAAGCAGGGAGAAAATGTTGGTGTCGGTTTATTGGACTACCCAGTCTTGATGGCATCTGATATTCTGCTTTACCAAACGGATAAAGTACCAGTGGGTGAGGACCAAAAGCAACACTTGGAACTGACACGGGATATTGTCAACAGGTTTAATCACCAATTTGCCAAACCGAATCAGCCAGTGCTGAAGTTACCAGAACCTTTGATTCGTAAAGAAGGTGCAAGAGTGATGAGTTTAACAGACGGTACGAAGAAAATGTCGAAGTCTGATCCGTCTGAGTTGAGTCGGATTAATTTGCTAGATTCACCTGATGAGATTGCAAAAAGATTAAGCGCTGCAAAACTGATCCCGTTCGCGGTTTGGAGTTTGACAATCCAGAACGTCCAGAAAGTAACAATTTATTAACTCTGTATTTGCTGCTTTCTGGCAAAACGAAGGAAGAGGTTGTGGTTGAGTGTCAGGATATGGGCTGGGGTCAATTTAAACCTTTGTTAACGGATACGACAATTGAAGCACTCAAACCCATCCAAGAAAAATATCAGGCGGTGATGAACGACAAAGGTTATCTAGAGTCTGTGTTGCGGGATGGAAAGCAAAAAGCAGAGGCGATCGCCAACCAAACTCTCAATCAAGTCAAAGCTGCTATGGGTTACTCTATGCCGCTATAAGCTTTTCTCATGAGGTTATCTTGTGTTATAGCTGTACCCAAAGACAGAAATGGTCATTAGTTATGCTGGATACCATAAGTCCAACTGCTTTAACTTCTTTCCGTACAGCTGCGACAACTGGTCAATTCCTGATTACCGCTGAAGTGACACCACCTAAAGGCGGTAATCCAGAACACATGATAACAATGGCGGCGACTCTTAAGGGGAGGGTTCATGCCGTCAATATTACTGATGGTAGCCGCGCAGTATTACGGATGTGTCCGGTAGTGGCATCAGCAATTTTGGTGCAAAATGGCATAGAGCCAATTTGTCAGATTGCTTGTCGCGATCGCAACCGTATTGGTTTACAAGCCGACCTCATGGGCGCTCATGCTTTGGGTATTCATAACATCTTAGCTTTGACTGGCGACCCTGTGAAAGCAGGCGACCATCCCGACGCTAAGGGCGTGTTTGACTTAGAAGCAGTGCGCTTGCTGCAACTGATTGACAAACTCAATCAAGGCGTTGACTACAACGAAAAACCTCTGACTGATGGTGCGCTAGATTTATTTCCAGGTGCAGCAGTCGATCCGCAATGTGCCAGTTGGTCTGGTTTGCAAAGTCGGTTTGAGCGCAAATTAAAAGCGGGAGCGCAGTTTTTTCAAAGTCAATTGATTACAGATTTTGAGCGGCTAGAAAAGTTTATGGACACAATTGCTGCTGGGTGTCGTAAGCCGATTTTGGCAGGAATTTTTCTGTTGAAATCAGCAAAAAATGCTCAGTTTATCAATCGGTGTGTTCCTGGTGTGAATATTCCTGAGCACATAATTGATAGGTTAGCGCAGGCAAAAGATCCGCTTGAGGAAGGAATGAAAATTGCTGCTGAACAAGTCCAAATCGCACGTCAATTGTGTCAGGGTGTGCATATGATGGCGGTCAAGCGTGAAGATTTGATTGTGCCAATTTTGGATATGGCTGGAGTTGGGGTAGTGAACAAATAGTAGTGAACAAATAATAGTCTAAGCTGGAGTAGACGCTTTGTAGAGACGCGAGCGAGATTTCGCGTCTTTACAGCTTGGGGAAACAGTACGATCAAAATACATTCTTCAATCAAACGCTATTTGCTGACTTATTATCAATAAGCATAAAGAGAAGAGTAAGGCTTGAATGGGTGTTAGCGACAAGGAGTATGCGCCATGACAGATTTGAAAAACTACAATGTAGAATTACCTGACGAAGAAAATTTAGACGAAGAAGAGAATGATGAAGAGCAATACGAAAAAGTAGCTTTCCGGTATGATCCTGAGAAAATTAATATTGTTACACGAGAACCAACCATTGAACAATTACTGAGAAGAATTGATGAGGAAGTACTTAACTTAGCACCTGATTTTCAGCGTCAAGCAGGTATATGGAATAATGATGCTAAAAGCCGACTGATTGAATCTATCCTCATTCGCATTCCATTACCAGCCTTCTATATAGATGCCACAAATGAGGATGAATGGTTAGTCGTAGATGGACTACAAAGGCTATCTGCTCTCAAGCAATTTGTCAATGATAAGACGCTAAAGCTAAGTGGACTAGAGTATCTTAATAATGAGCTTAAGGACAAAACCTATGATGAACTTGAGCGTAGATACCAGCGTCGCATCTTAGAAACTCAGGTTACAGTCTATTTAATTGAAAAAGGCACACCTGTTGAAGTAAAATATAACATTTTTAAAAGGATTAATACAGGAGGTGTACCTCTTTCGCCTCAAGAATTACGCCATGCTCTAAACCCTGGTAAGGTAGCAAGCATGTTTTTGCGTAATCTGGCGGAGTCTAAAGAATTTCGGAAGGTGATTAATCTTAGCGACTCGAAAAAAAAGCGTATGGATGACCGGGAATTTGTACTTGGTTTCTTAGCATTTACGCTTACCTCTTACAAAGATTATAAAGAAGATACGAGAGATTCCTTTTTAAGCAAAGCTTTATCTAAAATCAATAATCTTTCGCAAGTAGAATTAATAAATATCGATAAAGAATTCAAAAAGGCAATGATGACAACTTGGGAGATTTTTGGGCAAAATGCTTTTCGCAAAATTTCCAATAAAAATAAAAAAAAATATCCTGTTAATAAATCATTATTTGAAGTTTGGTCAGTAAATTTAAGTCAGCTAAACGATGAAGATATTAAGACCTTGAAAAACCGTAAGCAAGAATTAATTGATAAATTTATCAGTTACGTAGATAATGATAAAGAATTTTTAGCATCTATCTCTCAGGCTGCGAACAAGGTTGAATATCGATTTCGTACCATTGAAAAAATCATTCAGGACGTGCTGTCATGATTCGTTCGCTTCGCTTGATAAATTTCAAACCTTTTGAAAATCAGTTCCTTGAATTTAGACCGCTAACCCTACTTTCTGGTCTCAATAGCACAGGTAAATCTTCAGTGCTGCAATCGCTATTGCTCCTGCGTCAATCTTATCAACAGGGCTTATTACCAAATATAGGCTTGGCGCTGAATGGTGAATTAGTTCGTATTGGTACGGCTCAAGATGCTCTTTTCGAGGGAGCAGGTAAAGAAGATCCAATCGGTTTTGATCTTGTTTGGGAAAATGGCTTCAAAGGAATATGGCGTTTCAACTACGACCGAGAGGTGGATGTATTAAATCTTGCTTCATCACCCGTTGCTCAAGAGATTTATAAATCAAGTCTTTTTAGCAATAAGTTCCACTACCTTCACGCAGAACGTATGGGACCTAGACCATTTAATGAAATGTCAGATTATCAAGTACGAAGACTGGGGCAAATTGGCACTATGGGTGAATACACTGCACACTTCCTTGGTATTTATAGAGATAAAGATATTCCCAATGGTAATTTGAGCCATCCAAAAGCAAAGTCGTGGAATCTGAGCAACCAAGTGGAAGCATGGATAGGAGAAGTCAGCCCAGGTACACGTCTCAATATCACTCCAAAACCGGACGTTGATTTGATGAGTTTTCAATACTCCTATGGAGACAGCAATCCATATCGAGCCACTAATGTTGGGTTTGGAATTAGCTACACCTTACCAATTATTGTGGCAGTACTCGCATCAGAACCAGGTACACTTATCCTAATCGAAAATCCAGAAGCCCATCTCCATCCTAAAGGACAAGCCAAAATGGGTGAGTTGTTGGCGTTTGCAGCTAGTTGTGGTGTTCAGGTGGTGATAGAAACTCATAGTGACCATGTTTTAAATGGAATTCGTCTTGCTGTTCATAGCGGTAAGCTTAATCCTAAAGATGTCCAGTTGCATTATTTACAGCGACAAGAGAAAGATGGATTAGCTTTTACTGAAGTCATATCACCACATATTGATAGAAACGGACGAATTGATCAATGGCCAGATGGCTTCTTTGATGAGTGGGATAAGAGTTTGGAGGCTTTATTAGAACCTGCGGGAGAATAAAAAAATGGATTTGGAGATGGTGTTAAATGAACTATCTTTGCAGACCCCTGCAGCAGATATTCCTACAGCAAGAAAATTGATGTCAGAATTAATTAATACAGTACGCACAGCAACAAGTCACGGTATAAAAAAAGTTATTCGTACTCACACTGACTTTCAGTCTACTATTCTAGCTTCTGAGTATCCTGTAGCCCGTTGGCGCAACGATAATGCTGTGGATAGAGAGGCTCGTCGTTTCTTTATAACTCTGATAACTAAAGCCCCATTTTTAGCAGATGTTTCAGATCCGAAACTTGAAGATGCAGTTAGTTTATCTGAATTCACACACCAAGGAATTCCAGCAAGCGGACTTGGTATTGCTTATCTGTTAGAGACACTAGCGCTCAGTTTAGCTTCACAGCAATGTTGGGATTGTAGCCGTCTACAAATGTATTTCAAACAACTGGATGAAAATGGAGACGTAATAGAAGCAATTATAGAAATAATCCATGCCAGTCGTAGCAAGCATATACAGGAACACACTAATTGGATTCAAATACGTATCCGTACAGGAGTTAAAGACGGGTTAGAACTCTGGAAACGTAGAGAAGAGTTATTTCCGAACATAGAATTTTGTGATAACGTCAGTAAGCAATTGCAAAGTATTCGTGCTAGACAATTAGAACTACAACCTGTTGTCAAAGCGTTGTTTGAGCTTCAGAATTGTTGCAAAAACTGGAGTACTGGGTTGTTTAATGTAGAAGGATATCCAATTGAGGAGTCGGGAGAGAGTGAAGCAACTCTAAATAAATATGGTAGAGAAAGAACTTTTCGTTGTCTCGATGGTAAACAACGTCTGTTCGAGCGGCACGTCAAATTGAGAATATGTAATTGGAGAATTCATTTCTTTCCAGAAAAACCAGGAAAGATAATTGTTGGCTATGTTGGTTGCCATCTTCCTACGGTAAAGTATCCGACATAATTTTGAAATACTGAGATGCCTCAAAATGCGATCTGCGCTCCGCGCAGCAGCGAAGCTATCGCCCCTTTCCCTGCCTATCTCCAACAAGGACTTCTCCTCAACAACCTGATACATCAAACCTACGCCACAGCATATCCCGTATACTGCCTAAGTTCAGGCTCTCGAAATCCTAAGACAATGTGGTTCTCGGGGATTCCAGCTTCTGTCAAATCTTTGGCAATACCGTGTTCAGTACCATCCCGCTGAATCCAGAGTTTGTTGTTGATAATGTCGATGTGAATAATACAACCGTGAACTCGGCGATCGCCATCCCATCCCACATTCATCAGCAAATATCGGTCGTTCTTGCGATCAAAGACGACTTCGGTTTGAATCTCGCCGTAAGCGTAAGGAACAGCAGCATATTCAGAGAGAATTTTTTCAGTAATCTGCCGATAGCTGTCTAGGGTATCCATTGGGATGCTCCCGAACAAGCTGAATATTTTATAGTTTGGAGCGTAGCGAGGATCATGTTGACTAATTTAAGCGTAAAGTAGACCGCAACTATCGTAAAATTATCATCCATCTGGCATTTACCAACCTGTTGACGCCCATGCTTTGCGACTACCTTGTACAAATACTGACTGCCCGCGTGTACGATGTTGCCCAGGAAACACCCCTGGAGTACGCTCCGAATCTATCTGCACGACTGAATAATAAACTCCTACTCAAGCGGGAAGATATGCAGTCAGTCTTTTCTTTCAAGCTGCGGGGTGCTTATAACAAGATGGCGCAACTACCGCCAGATTTGCTGGCACAGGGTGTCATTGCTGCGTCTGCTGGAAACCATGCTCAGGGTGTTGCTCTCGGTGCCCGTCGGATTGGAACACGAGCTATTATTGTGATGCCGGTGACGACACCTCAGGTGAAGATAGATGCAGTCAAAGCCCGTGGGGGCGAGGTTGTGTTGCATGGGGACACCTATGATGATGCCTATGCCTTAGCCCGTCAACTAGAGGCAGAAAAAGGTATGACTTTTATTCATCCCTTTGATGATCCGTATGTGATTGCGGGACAGGGAACAATCGGGATGGAAATTCTCCGACAATATCAGCAACCGATCCACGCTATTTTTGTCGCGATTGGCGGTGGTGGATTGATTTCTGGGATTGCAGCATATGTGAAACGGTTGCGTCCCGAAATTAAAATTATTGGCGTTGAGCCAGTGGATGCGGATGCCATGCATCAATCGCTGAAAGCAGGGAAGCGGGTACGCTTGCCTCAAGTAGGCTTATTTGCTGATGGGGTAGCGGTGCGGGAAGTAGGAGAAGAAACCTTCCGTCTGTGTCAGGAATATGTGGATGACATTATTTTAGTTGATACAGATGACACTTGTGCTGCGATTAAAGACGTGTTTGAGGATACACGCTCGATTATGGAACCAGCGGGTGCATTGGCGATCGCCGCTGCAAAAGCCTACGTCGAACGAGAACAAATCCAGGGAGAAACGTTAATTGCCGTTGCTTGCGGTGCTAACATGAACTTTGATCGCCTCCGCTTTGTTGCCGAACGAGCAGAGTTAGGTGAACGCCGCGAAGCCATTTTTGCTGTCGCGATTCCTGAAGAACGGGGTAGTCTTCGCAAGTTTTGTGAATGTATTGGCAAACGCAATCTGACTGAGTTTAACTATCGCATTGCCGGTGAAAAAGAGGCACATATTTTTGTGGGAGTGCAAATTCAAAACCGTGCTGATGCGGCAAAGATGGTTGAAACCTTTGAAACTCATGGGTTCAAAACCATTGACTTAACCGATGATGAACTAACGAAATTGCATTTACGGCATATGGTTGGTGGACACTCTCACCTTGCTGACAATGAGTTGCTCTACCGTTTTGAGTTTCCTGAACGTCCTGGTGCATTGATGAAGTTTGTCAATTCCATGAGTCTCGACTGGAATATCAGCCTCTTTCACTACCGCAACAACGGAGCAGACTATGGGCGGATTGTCGTGGGGATGCAGGTACCTCCCCACGAGATGGAGCAATGGCAAGCATTTCTCGATACGCTTGGTTACCAGTATTGGGATGAAAGCCAGAATCCAGCATACAAGTTGTTTTTAGGATAGGTAAAAAAAATAATTTTGAAATTTAAACTTTTCTAGATCCTAAGTCCTACTTCTGCTAGTATTCTGTTACCTTTTTCATGAATTTACTTAAAAAATGGATCACAAAAAAAGTCGCTCTTATTGGCGTGCAAACACTGCTTTAATTCGCAATCTTTTAATAGTTTGGGCGCTTGTATCTCTCGTTTTTAGTATTTTGCTGGTACAACCATTGAATGCAATACGTTTTTTTGGTGTACCGCTTGGTTTTTGGATGGCACAGCAGGGCTCAATCGTGATTTTTGTGGGATTGATTTTCACCTACGCCTTTCAAATGGACAAGTTAGACCGCAAGCATAATAATAAAAGGTGAGGAAAAGCGATGTCAGTTGAGATTTGGACGATTGTCATAGTTGGACTCTCCTTCCTGGTATACCTCTACATTGGTTGGCAATCACGAGTTAAAGATAGTAAAGGCTTTTTTGTAGCGGATCAAGGAATTCCCTCTATTGCGAATGGCGCTGCGACTGCTGCTGATTGGATGTCCGCAGCTTCTTTTATTTCAATGGCAGGGCTCATTAGTTTTATGGGCTACGATGGCTCCATCTATTTGATGGGTTGGACTGGAGGTTACGTGCTGCTGGCATTGTTGCTTGCTCCTTATCTCCGCAAGTTTGGTAAGTATACAGTACCCGATTTTGTGGGAGACAGATACTACTCCAATATTGCCCGTCTGGTGGCTGTCGTGGCAGCTATTTTTGTCTCGCTAACTTATGTTGCTGGGCAAATGCGGGGAGTCGGTATTGTTTTCAGCCGCTTTCTGCAAGTGGACATCAACACAGGCGTCATTATTGGCATGGTCATCGTGGGCTTTTTTGCTGTGCTAGGCGGTATGAAAGGCATCACTTGGACACAGGTAGCACAGTACTGCATCTTGATTATTGCTTACCTCATTCCAGCTATAGCAATTGCTGTATTGCTGACAGGCAACCCAATTCCTCAGTTTGCATTCACCTTTAGTGATATTGCTGACAAACTCAATCAAATCCAGGTTGATCTTGGGTTTGCAGAGTACACTCAACCATTTGTCAACAAGCCCATGCTTGATGTGCTGTTGGTCACCATTGCCTTGATGGTGGGAACTGCTGGACTTCCCCATGTTATAGTGCGTTTTTATACAGTACTAGATGTGCGTTCAGCTCGGTTTTCTGCTGGTTGGGCACTGTTATTCATCGCCATTCTGTATACTACGGCTCCAGCTCTCTCCATGTTTGCCCGCTACAACTTGATTGATTCTTTACACAACCAAACCATAGAGGAAGTGCGGCAATTAGACTGGGCAAACAAGTGGGAACGCACCAAACTGCTGGCTTTTGAAGATAAAAACGGTGACGGGCGTCTACAGTTAACTCCAAAAAAAGACACGAACGAGATTACGATTGATCGAGACATCATTGTGCTTGCAACTCCAGAGATTGCTAAACTGGCTCCTTGGGTCATCGCTTTGGTAGCGGCTGGCGGATTGGCAGCAGCTTTGTCTACAGCATCAGGGCTGTTACTGGTTATTTCTAGTTCTATAGCCCACGATGTGTACTACCGCATCGTTGATCCGGGAGCATCAGAACAAAAACGGCTGTTTGTCGGACGCTTGATGGTCGGTTTATCCCTTGTTGCTGCTGGATACTTTGGAGTGAATCCACCAGGTTTTGTGGGTGAAGTCGTGGCTTTTGCCTTTGGATTAGCCGCTTCTAGCTTCTTCCCAGCTATCTTCCTTGGAATCTTTGATAAACGCACCAACAAAGAAGGGGCGATCGCCGGTATGCTCACAGGTCTCATCTTCACTACCGCATACATCGTAGGCGTTAAGTTTGCGGATATGTCACCTTGGTTCTTTGGGGTTTCCGCTGAAGGAATTGGTACTGTGGGTATGCTGCTAAACTTAGTTGTTACCCTTGTAGTGTCTCGTCTCACGCCACCTCCTCCAGCAGAAATTCAAGCGCTAGTAGAGGATTTACGCAGTCCAGATATTGATGAGGAAACACAACCAATTAGGACTAGACATTAGGAGAAGCGAAAACCCATCCCCAGTAGAAACTAGAACCTTACTGTCAACCCATCCCCACATAAGAGGATGGGTGTTTTTGTTGCCACACCGTATTATCCAGGTGGTAGCATGGTATGTCTTAACCTGAATTTTCATTGTTGGGCTATCCATCACGCATAGAGGAGTAGAAAAAGAAAGTACTTTGGGTAGTTGAGAGAAACACCTCATAAGCTGTGCCAAAGTAGTAAAAGCTTGATTCATGGAGGATGTTTTCTCGTGATTGTTGTCGCATTAGCAGGTCGTCGCATTGACGCCCCAAACACCCAGAAACCTAGCTTTCCATTGGCGAATACAGAAAAAGTTCGCAGGTGCATCAGTGAGTTGTTCACGAAACACAAAGTGTCTATACTTGTCTGTTCTGCAGCTTGCGGTGCTGACCTTCTCGCTTTGGAAGTTGCGGGAGAGTTGGGATTACGGCGTCGTATTGTCCTACCTTTTGAGCGCGATCGCTTTCGCGAAATCTCAGTTACTGATCGCCCTGGGAATTGGGGCGCATTGTTTGATCTCATCTGTAGTGAAGTAGAAGCAGCAGGAGATTTGGTGATTCTCGATACGAGCGATCAAGACGAAGCTGCTTTTCTGGCTGCAAATCAGGCAATTATCGACGAGGCGCAATCACTTGCTTCTAGTACCAACGACCACATAACAGGTGAGAACAGTTTTGAAGATAAAATTCTTGCTGTGATTGTGTGGGATGGAAAACCCCGTGGTCAAGGCGCAGCAGATATGACAGCAGAATTTATGCAGGAAGGTCGTAGGCAAGGGTTTCCACTTGCTGAGATATTAACCTTATAAGTTAATTAATATTAGGAATATTAAGCGTACAAAATGAGAACATCTAGTTTGATGTAAAGACCGCGAGGGTAATACATGACGGCTCGCATTAAAGTTTTAATCAGTCATTACCATGAAGAAAGAGCTTTAGCAGATGCATGGAAAGAACTTCTTAAAAGTACATCTCTAGGTGCTATCGAAGCTTGGTACTCAAGTGACTCTCATGCTGTTGGTGGTATGACTATTGGTTTAGAATGGCGCAATGAGCTCCACCAAAAACTTGCCGAGAGCAATTTTATTCTAGCTATCCAGACTCCAACAAGTGCCGGTCGCCCTTGGGTGATGTGGGAGTGTGGAGTTGCAAGTGGAATCGACAAAGAACGTGGGATTATTCCTATCATCTACTCAATGAAACCAAGCGACTTTGCAAATCCAATTTCTTCCTACCAATTGTACCAAGGTGAAGATGAGAATCAAGTGCGCCAGGTTTGTGAGCGATTAACCGTTGCAGCAAATCTCCACCCTGAGGCTCATGTTTATACTGAGCCTTTGAAGAGGTATTTCAACGCCATTAAATTGTATCGTCCCCGGAAGGCTATACAGCCAGAGCAAATAGAAATATGGCGCGATCGCTTTGAAAAGTTGATTCAATCAGGGCGAGTCAACGAGGTTTTCGCCATGCGCCAACAGATGTATGCATCCTTAGGAAAGCCTTTTAACCCTGTTGATCCATCTGTTCATGAGTTGTTGAGTAAGATTTTGTTAGATCAAGGATACTTCCAGGATGTGATTGAGGAAGTAGATTACGCTCTCAAATTACTTGATAAAGATACCGTTTTGTTGCACCGCAAAGCGTTAGCACTTGTTGAACTTCACAATCTCCCAGAAGCAGAGAATGTCATCCAGGAAATTCTCTCATTAAACGAAGAGTTATATTCCAACCCAGAGTTTGCTTCTTTACAGGGGAGATTGTATCGAGAACAGTGGAAATTAACCGACAATCCCCAAAATTTGGATGCTGCTATTGAAGCTTACTACCGTGCATACAAAGCAGACAAAACACAATACTACCCAGGCATTAATGCTGCATCGCTTTCTTTAACAAAGGGTGACACTGAATTGGCAACGCAGATTTTTCAAGAGATTTTAATACTTTGTCAACAGTTTCAGCAACAGCCTGTTGTCTCGTATTGGGTTGACTTTACAGCAGGCGAAGCTTATCTAGGATTAGGAAATGTGGAAGCTGCCATTGTGGAATATAAAAAAGGTATCACTCGCATCCCTTCTCCATCACCAAGGGATAAAAATTCTGCTATTAAAGGACTTCGTAGAATCGTCACAGCAAAGAAATTACCAAATGAAATCGTCAATCAAATTGAGGCAATTATCACACAAAAATAATAACAACTGTCTGATGTTGCTCAGCTTATTTTAAAAATGATTCAAATTAATAGTATCAATAACTCAGATTTTCCCGCTTTATTTAACGCAGCAGACGAAGCTTCTCTGTCAGCACAACAAAAGTACCTGCTTCTGGTCAAATCAGACTTAGCGATCCTGGTTGTTAGTGCTTTAATGTCCTCATGGAGTCCAAATGGAGCTGATCCTCTAGCCATTCCCAGTGCCATCTTGATAACCGTAGGTATATTTATCACTTATCTTCTCTCATCATCCAAACACGAGCGAGTTGGTTTGATGCTCGTGCAGTGGCTGAGTCTGTCAAAAGCCTTGCATGGCGTTATATGACTGCATCTGAGCCTTTTCCTTCTTCGTTAACTCATCAAAATTTGGACGAAAAGTTTCTTGAACAACTCGATCAAGTGTTGAAAGCAAGACAAGATATCGCCTCGGAGTTAAGTACTGAGACTTCAACAACGCCTCAAATCAGCGAGACGATGAGACAGATAAGACAGCTACCCACGAGCGATCGCCAAGATATTTATCTTCAATATCGAGTTAAGGATCAGCGCGACTGGTATAGTGCGAAAGCCAGATATAACCGCAAAGCAAGAACAAAGTGGTTTAATGCAATGATAGTTGCCCAAGCACTTTCACTCGTCTCTGCAATCTTGCACGCTGTATTTCCTAATATACCTGTGAATACAACGGGTTTTTTTGCTGGTTTAGCAACAGCTTTTCTCTCTTGGTTACAGGTAAAAAAACACCAAGACTTGAGCCAATCTTATGCCCTTGCAGCTCAAGAGTTAGGATCTATTGAGAGCTTAGGCTGCTACGTTACATCGGATGAATTATTGTCAAAGTTTGTTTCTCAAGCTGAGGATGTAATTTCTAGAGAACACACTCTTTGGGTCGTTAAACGTAGCGGTTGAAGAGCAAAGGGCTTTAAATAGAAAAATTGCGGCTATTGCGATAGTCTCATGTTAAGTAGCTCAACCTAATTAAACGTAAAATGTCATTGCGAGTGAAACGCAGTGGAGCGAAGCAATCGCAAGAATCGTATTTTATATTTTTTTATGTTGACCTACTTAATTAGAAAATAGCCGATAAGATTTAGACTTTAGTGTTAATTGATTATACTCTCAATAATAACGGCTACGAGATGAGGTTTTAGTTGTTAAAAAACTTGTAGCTTAGCAACGCAATGCTGAGACTCTCTGGAAGTGCATCGCTTTTAGCAATGTTAAATAGGTCGCTGTCATAAGCTTTTTTCCTGATTCGTGTCAAATCATCTCGGAAATAAAAATAGGGAGAACAATTGAGTCACGTTCAGGACATTCAGTATGTCACAAGAAAGACAGCCTAATTCGCAATTCCAAGATTCTGAAATTATGAAGAAACTTAAGCAGGCTATGACCACCATTGAAGACGCCCTAGAGACAACTAAAACATTTTTTCCTGAAAATAAGGTTCTGGGCAAGACTATAGATGAAGCGACAGCTAGCCTTAAAAAAGTTCGCCCCTTGCTACCTAGCATGGAATCTGCGATCAATGCTCTCAATAAAGAACTGGAAGAGGAAAGAACAAAGCGTAATTAATCAATTAATCGGAAGAAGTAAAGTGTTCAATTAGATAGCTAGTGTAAATTTCTAATGCGCCAACCTCATCTGGCGAAAGTTCTCTAGAAGCCTTTTTCTGGATAACCTTAAAAGCTTCTAGATAAACATCTCTATTAAGTGTTGGAGTTATGTCGATTTGCTCTAGTGGCAGGGGTTGATAAACTGTAGTACTGCGACGAAGCCAGCGCAGGTAGTCTTCAATATCGTAACGAAATTGCTTAATCTTCTCAGGGGAGCCTACCTTTTCCTCAAGATTTTCCCACTCGGGATGCTCTGTGAAAACTTCTTTTACCGTCTCTTCAGCCAGCAGCTTTACGCGATCTCCATCCAGCCACTCCAGAACTTTTTGGTGGAGACGCATATACTGTACAACATCCTCTAAATCTTTTAATTTTTCCTCTAAATTCGCTTTTTGTCCTTCAAGCTCTTCCTCTTTCTGTGAATCTTCCCGAACTACGCTAGTTGAGCGAATCCTGTCTAATTCCTGACTGATCTGATTGAGCTTGTTGTTTATGTCTTGAATTTCTCTTTGCAACTGTTCCTGTTTTATTGGGGTGATATCCTCACCTTTTGAATTTCCTGATACAGTAGATGGTCTTGTTGCTTTAGCCCTATCATTCGTAGTCAGTTCTGTGGCTGCTTCTCGGATTCCTCTGGCAACATCCACAAATGCCTCATCACGATTACGCCATGTAGTTACAGGCTTACCATCTTTGGGTAGAGCATTGAGTTTTGCAAAAGGTGCATTTTGCCAATCAACTGGTCTGATGATAATGGGGATAACGCGGGCAACTCCTGCTTCATGCCGTTCCAGAGCACGTTTTAGTTCAATACCATAGCAATAATCAGATTCAAAGAAATTAACACTAACCAGCAGTAAGATAATGTCAGCTGTGTTGAGATTTGAATCAATCTCATTCGCCCACTCCCTGCCTGGTGTAATTTTGCGATCATGCCATAACGAAATGACCCCCTGGCGCTTGAGAATGCTCAGATGAGCTTCCAGCCTTTTTAGTAGGTTTTCGTCTTTGTGAGAATATGAGACAAACACCTCAACAGATTGGCTAGATTGCACCGGGGTCAGTTCGTTGCTCATTTAATGGCCTCGAACAAATACTTTTTGCGTATAGTAAACCTTCTTACTATAGTACAAGGAAATAGAGTCAGTAGAGACTGTTTTACATTTTGAGTTTCAAGGTCTACCTCTGCAAACTACGGGGATCTAAAGCATCCCTTAGCCCATCACCCAGTAAGTTGAAAGCCAACACTGTGAGAATAATCAACGCAGCTGGAGGCCAAATTAGCCAAGGTTGCAACACCAAAATAGAAGCGTTAGTTGCAAGAGATAACATGTTACCCCATGAAGGATCTGGTTGTTGAATTCCTAATCCAATGAGACTGAGGACCGCTTCTGCTGCAATAAAGCTAGGGACAGCAAGTGTAGCAGAAATAATGATATAAGTGGCGGTTTGTGGCAACACGTGACGGACAATAATGTAAAGTGGATTGCCACCCATTGCTTTTACTGCTTGGACGTATTCTCGCTCTTTAATAGAGAGGACTTGTCCGCGAATGACTCGTGCTAATCCAGCCCAGCTGATAAACGAAGTAATCACGACAATCAGCAAAAAGCGTTCTGTGCTGGATAACCCAGGCGGTAGTACCGCACCCAAAGTTACCAAAAGATAAATACTGGGAAAAGTCATGAGCACTTCGCTTAAGCGCATAATGACGCTGTCAGCCCAGCCACCGAAATAGCCAGAAATTCCCCCAATCAACATTCCTAAGGGAAAAGTCAGAGCAACTCCAATAATACCGATGAATAGACTTATGCGACCCCCATGCAGCAGGCGACTGAGTTGATCCCGACCTTGGTCATCTGTACCTAAAAGGTTAAACTTTGCTTCACCGACAGCACCAAACAAATGTATATTTAGCGGGATACCACCAAATATTTCTACCTCGTCCCATTTTGGGGGTAATGGTAAATTCAGCTGAAAAAGACGATACTCAGGTCCTTTGACGAATAGTCTTAGGGGAGAGGGCTTTTTAAAGTCTACGATGATTTGGCGATCGCCCGTTTTTAAATTTGTGTCTCCCTGAATTGTTGGATAAATATGAGGACCAATAAATTGCCCTGATTGTCTAGAAACCCAGTAAACACGAGTTGGTGGGAGTAGAGAACCATTTGGTTGTGAGGTGTAAGGGTTGTAAGGGGCGACAAAATCAGCCCAAATGACTGCTACATAGAAAACCAAGAGTAAAATTGCCCCAAATCTTGCCAAAGGATTTTTCTTTAATCGATGCCACCAATTCATAGTAGTTGCGAGTTATGAGGTATAAGTGATGAATTATAAATTCTGAATTCTGAAACTTTTTTAGTTGTTTATAATTTATCATCATTCATTTTTAAGCGCGAACTTTTTCAATGAGATATAAAGGTTCTTCTTGAGATTTATCGTGTTCTACAACAAACACATTTGAGTAGAGATTAGCAACAATTTGCTTTCCTTGCTGTGTTAGCAAAAGGTAGCGCAATCCATCCTTGATATAGAGATAAACGACATTCCAGTAGAACTTGGCATAGTTCTTGCGTAAATCAGCAGGGGTTTGATAACCCAATACCTTATTCATTCCAATCTCTTCAAATTCGTAGAACAAAGAGGTAATCTTCTTTAGGTAACGTGGATCGCTCAATTGTCCAATCAAATCGGCTGCACGCACTAAACCTGCAAAATTATTTGTATTTTGGTGGTCGTTTGCAGCTGGCACTGGAAATCGAGTCAATTCAATATTGCTCTTAATCACCTCTGAGTCTATCAATTTATGACCGCCAAAACGCTCATCAATAAAGAGCTTTGCCCGGTCAACGTGATACGGTGTCAGACTAGCATCTGAAGCTCCAGGAGGAAGAGAAATCATTTTTCCATCTTTACCGGAGGCGTACAAACCTTCGTTCTCTCGGTCTTGTCGGCAAACTCCTTTGACATAACCAATATCATGACACACCAAGGATATAATAAAATGCAACCAGTCTTCACAAGAAACGCCTCCTTCACGGATATGTTTGCCGCGCAAAATTTCTTGTCCAACCAAAGTTACTAGGATAGAATGTTCTACGTTATGATACAGGGCATCACTATTGGCAATAGTTTCTAACGCCATGTTACCTGCCCAACCTATAATATCCTGGTAATCTTTTTTTAAGCAGCCGTAGGTGCGATGGTAACCTTCGCGAATTTGAGCTACAAACGCATCAATCAGGATTTCGGTGGCATTAAACATATTAGTGACTCAGCTATATACCAAATCATTGATTTATTATTGGTTTATCTCAAATTTGTATAATTTGGTGACCGTTAAAGCACTGAAAAAAAAAGGCAAACAACTGCTTGTAGCTGTTCATAGTATTAACATATCTACTAGCAACATGTGTATGCGTGATATAGCAAATCTTTACGAATTTAGCAAAACATCAAGCGTGCCTTCTTAGTTGTGAATAGTTCCGAACTACTACGGAGTAGTGGTACAGGTTTCTCTTTCTCACTTTTCCATCACTTAATTAGCGTAACTTGTCTCCTGTTTTGGCAAAACTGTGACGATAGTCATGAGTCAATTTGAGAAATCTTAGAACTAAGAGCATGAAAAATAGGTCATAGTTTAATATACAGTAATTAATTTTAAACTTTCTTAAGCAAAACTGCCTAAAAGTGGGTGAGAAAGTCGAGACATAATGGTTTTGGCAAGAAACAGCGGTGCCAAATTGCCGAAGAGAACGAAGTTGTGAATCTAGCATCAGCTAGTTGAAAGAAACTAAGGGTGTTATTATGTCAGGTAGTCTTATCTTGGCTAACCCCTCATTGCGGGTGTAGTTCAGTGGTAGAACGTCAGCTTCCCAAGCTGAATGTCGTGGGTTCGAGTCCCATTACCCGCTTGACTTCTGCAGTTCTAAGGCACGGATTTTTACCAATTCTCTACCATTTATTTACCAAAATGGTAAACTTGTATTAGTCTACTAACGCATAGAAAACACTTTCGGCGATCGCAAACTGCAAAAACGCGAGTGAGCAACAAAACCTAGCGCAAAGAAAATAGGGTGCAAAGTGTGCCAGAAATTTTGTAAAGTTTAGCTTTGTTAATTTACAAAAACCCTCGTTGTAGTGAGGGCTTTAGAAGTTTATAGTATCGTCTCTGAATTATTCAGAACATTTATCAAATAAAAATCTTAATCAACAGCAATGATCACATCTGAAGATTTAATGATGGCGTATGCTTGCTTGCCTTCAGTAAGCTGGAGCTTTTCGACTGAGGATTTAGTGATAATTGAAGTCACTTCTACTCCTGGAGCAATTTCCAATATCACCTCATTGTTGACTGCTCCTTCTACAACTTTTTTTACAGTCGCTTTAAGAACATTACGCGCACTGACTTTCATCTTTTGATTTTCCCTGTATCGTTGTGACTCACTAAATATTAGCAACTATCGTCTCTTATAGCTAACATCTGAACCACGTTAACAAAATGCTTGACTCCAAGCCACATAACCAGTTAGTCTTAAAACAGACTAATCAGTCGGAAACATGTAAATGTCTAAAGGCGAAGAAACAAAAGAGAAAATTCTCCAACAAGCAGCAGAACTGTTTAATCAACAGGGGTATGCTGGCTCGTCTATTTCAGACATTATGCGTGTGACAGGATTGCAGAAAGGGGGAATATACAATCACTTCAAAAGCAAAGATGAGCTAGCACTACAAGCTTTTGACTTTGCGATCGCCCAACTTAGACAGCATTATTTAGCCGCAATCCGAACTAAGCGTCATGCAGTTGAGCGGTTACAAGCTATCTTTGATGTATTTCGCAGCAATATAAATAACCCAATCATCAAAGGAGGGTGTCCGCTGCTCAATACTGCTGTTGAGAGTGATGATGCTCATCCTGCTTTGCGCAAACGTACTCAACAGGCGATGAACTCTTGGCGTCAGCTGTTTTATCGAATTATCCAAAAAGGAATAGAAAAAGGTGAAATTCGCTCAACAGTTGATGCAGATGAAGTGACCAGCATTATTATTTCCACACTTGAGGGGGCTGCAATGATGAGCAAGCTCTATGGAAACTCAATTCATCTTGAGCGAGTCATCAATCATTTGACTCATTACATCAATAGCCAATTGCGCATTTAAACCAAGTAAACTTGCTTGAGTTTCGTTTATAAAAAAAAAGACCGTTCAGTCTGTGAAAAATAGTGAGAAATGATAGTTTAACAATTCGTCAGAAGTACAGAATAGGAGATAACCTAGGCACACTGGCAATACCAAGTCATTTGCCTATCAACATTAGACCAAAAGACTTTCCTATGAAAAAAGACTCAGCTTACTTGCTAGCCAAAAAGCAAAATTATCAGAAAATAGTAGCACTCACTGCGTATGACTATCCTACAGCACTACTAGAAGATAGAGCTGGGGTAGATGTCATTTTTGTTGGTGACAGCGTAGGAACTAACATCTTAGGTTATGACAGTGAGCAGGAAGTCACGATGGATGATATTGTCCATCATCTCAAAGCTGTTCGACGAGGAACTTCACAAGCATACATTCTTGCTGATTTACCTTATGCTTCTTATGAAACTCCAAAACAAGCTTTAGAAAATGCCAAAAAACTTTTAGCAAGTGGAGCGGACATCATTAAGTTAGAGGGTGTTCGAGAAGAAATTGTCAAACATCTAATTGAACATGACATAGAAGTGTGCGGTCATCTTGGCTTGCTTCCACAAACTCAACAACAGAAGAAAGTACAAGGAAAAAGCTTTGAACAAGCTAAAGAATTAATTGAAGGTGCGCTAACCCTAGAAAGAATAGGTATATCTGTACTCTTACTTGAACTTATTCCTGAAGAGCTAGGTCAAATCATCACTTCAAAGCTAAAGATTCCTACGATTGGCATTGGTTCAGGTCGGTTTACAGATGGGCAAGTTCTCATTGTTAACGACATTTTAGGAATTACACCTCGTAAACTTAAACTGGCAAAAAAATATCAAGATTACCAAACTCTGACTGTTCAAGCAATAGAACAGTACAAAGAAGAAGTTGAGCAAAAAATATTTCCATCAGAAGACAATGTTCAACATATGCCGCAAGAAGAATTACAAAATCTCATTCAATGGGTAAAGCAAAGTTTATGAACACAGAAAATCACCAACGTCAAACTTGGCTACTTCTCTTGT
The DNA here is from genome assembly GCA_012031965.1 of Scytonema sp. RU_4_4. Lineage (GTDB taxonomy): Bacteria > Cyanobacteriota > Cyanobacteriia > Cyanobacteriales > Nostocaceae > Brasilonema. Next base: position 59,090 of record JAAUSC010000002.1, on the reverse strand, counting down.
TAGCAATTAATATTTTTGCCAGCATTCTTCACTATACTGACAACTTCCTCTTTTTCAAAAATTATCCAGGACTTGGGACAAATCCCCATGTTGTTTATATTGCCTGGTTGATATTGACACCTTTCGGTCTTGCTGGTTACAGACAGTATAGAAAAGGCAATTTTTGGACTGCGTATTTGTGTTTGTGCATTTACTCAATGACGAGCATAGGGGGTTTAGCGCATTACTTATTTGCTTCAATGTGGTCTTTTTCATGGAAAATGAATGCTCTAATTTGGTTTGAAGCGCTAGCAGGAATAACACTACTTAGTTTTACAATATACTCAAGTTTACTTCTCAAAGAGTGGCGTCAAACAAAACTCCTTAATTAATAGTAGCCATTAACTCATCCAAAATCTCAAATCCAACATCAATATGTTATCTAATTCCCTCACTGCTAATAAAAAACCCTTTCGTCTGATTACAATTCCTATCAGTCATTATTGTGAAAAAGCAAGATGGGCACTCACAAAACTGAAACTTCCTTACATTGAAGAACCTCATATGCCACCATTTCATCTATTAGCAACAGGTCGAGTTGGTGGAAAATCAACTCCTGTTATGATCACTGAAGATGGTGCTTTAACAGATTCAACTGATATCTTATGTTATCTGGATAAAGTTGCCCCTGATAACGCCAAGTTATACCCCACTGACCCTGACTCACGCCAACAAGTAGAACAACTAGAAGATTTATTTGACGAGCAGCTTGGACCTGCTATACGCCGTTGGGGTTATTTTCACGCTATGAATGACTCCAAGTTGATGCAACATGCATGGTGTAATGGTGTACCTTTTTTTGAACGGGCATTATTTCCAGTCGTTTTTCCTACAGTCCGCTCAATTGCTCAGCAGAAACTAAATATAACTCAAGAGTCTTCTGCACAAGCTTACGAACAAATCAAGAGCATTTTTGAGCAAGTGAGCGAATTATTAACAGATGGACGTACTTATTTAGTTGGAAACAGCTTTTCTGCTGCTGATCTCACCTTTGCTGCGCTTGCTGCTCCTGCTGTTAGACCGCCAGAACACCCAATGACGCGTGCTAGCTTGGAAGAATTGCCATCCAAATTGGTATCTGGGATCAAGAAGTTCCGTGAAACTCCAGCGGGAGGTTTTGCACTGCGTCTTTATCACGATAGAAACAATTAAACAATTTTTTTGTTCATTTACAGACCGCTCAGTCTTTTCTATCAAGAATAGTCCATCAAAAATAGGAGGAATTCTCTCTGAGGAATGAAAATGCCCCGGAAAAGAAAAAGCGGTCAGCTATGTTAAACTGACCACTTTATGGTCGATGCTGAAATTTAGAGAAAAAATTCAGCTTGACCATGATAACTATTGATCAGCTTAAACAATTTCGCTCCTGTGTTTATACCATCTTGGGTAAAGCCAAAGATGCCTTGTTTGATCTGATGGATGCAGTGTTAGTTACACGCAGTGTTTACTCGTTCGTGGAACTCTCCGTATCTCCAGTATTTCGACGACAGTGGTCTAGTATTTATGAAGCTTTAGAAGATGGCAATCCACCGCGAAAAGAATTGATGAAGTTGTATATCAAACAACTTCCCCAAGCAGAACAAATCGTGTTAGCAGGAGATCATACAGCTTGGTCAAGACTTGATGCGGTGACATTAAAAGAGCGTACCTACGAGCATTAAGCCCAACCAATGTCAGGAGCAAAACCCGTGACCGTGGGACAAGGCTACAGTACCATAGCAGTAATTCCAGAAACAGAGGGCAGTTGGGCATTACCTCTATTACATGAGCGAATCACCAGTTTTGAAAACCCCATTGAGAAAGCCGCAGCACAACTGAGGCTTGTGTGCCAAAATCTGTCTACACGTCCCTTATCTTTGTGGGATGCTGAATACGGCTGTGCCAGCTTTATTAAACAGACCGCCGACATTGCTGCCGATAAATTAATGCGCTTAAGGTCGAATCGCCTACTCTACGGTGCGCCACCACCATATACGGGTATTGGTCGTCCTCGTGTCCACGGGGACAAGTTTAAACTCAACGACCCAACAACATGGTGGACACCTGACCAAATGTTAGAAGTACTCGACCCAAAGATGGGGCAACTGTGCCTCCGTATGTGGTGTAATCTCCATTTCCAGCAGTCTGCCAAGACCAATATGCTTGTGATCCAAGTTGAGCGACTTGACAAAGCGCTCATGGGAAAAGCGAAACCCTTATGGTTGGTTTGGGTCGGTGAGGGAATACCCGAATTATGCCAAATCTGGCGTCACTATCTGCGTCGCTTTGCCGTTGACCACTGGTATCGATTCGCCAAACAACGTCTTCACTGGACACTGCCGAAACTAGGCACAAGAGAGCAGTGTGAGCGATGGAGTGATCTTATGCCATTACTCACTTGGCAACTATGGTTGGCTCGTAAACTTGTGAACGATCGCCCCCTTCCTTGGCAGAAGTCAGTCACCAATTTAACACCTGGAAGAGTTGCTCAGTCGATGGGAGGAGTTTTAGCGGCGATTGGCACACCATCACATCCTCCTAAATCCCGTGGAAAATCCCCTGGGTGGTCTACAGGACAACCTAGGCTTCGTAAAATCCGTTGTCCTATTGTCAAAAAAAGTACAACTCGAACAAAAAAACAACAGTCACTGTCAAGTTGAGCCGTTGACTTTTATATTTTGAGCTGTGTAATTCATTAACTCAATACCTTTGAGTCATTTTGTCATGCGTTAGTCTAAACTCCAGTTACAAGCAAAGCAACATATAGATAAAGTACTGCAATTTTTCACACAAATATTGGGAGATAGTCCTTACTTTGGGAGCGAGCAACTCACTCTTGCAGATATTGTTGCAGGAACAGTTGTGCCTTCATTACCCAGATTGGATATTAATCTTAATGATTACCCCAAGCTACATGATTGGTGTGGACGCTTGATGCAACGCGAAGCATGGCAAAAGACAGATGTCAGTGCAGAAGATTTTGAACAATTCAAAAGGAAGGTACAAGCTTTAGTGAAGTTACGTAAGCGTGAGATGAGTTGGGGGAAAATAAAAGCTCAGTAGGAGAATTGTATGTTGAGAGCCTCTCACGGGCGCGTTTTTCGCTCCCGCAACAAAAGCACCCGATTTTGCACTTTCAGCACTTTTGAGTAAGTGAGCGTGAAGAGGCTTCTGCCCGATGAAGCTAATTGAATCTCAATCTATATCCGTCTCAATATTACCGTCCAATCCTAATTCTTGCAGTGCCACTTTAGTTTCCTCAATCTTCTGAGTAGAAACATCCCCTTCAACGGAAACGGATACTTTTATAGTCAATTTCAAATCTTTATTGGTAGCAAATTTGGAAAGAATCCTTGTATAGAAGTTCATCCACTTCTGGGGTGTAATTGCGCCACTCCACTTCAGCACTTGCGCTGATGCAGATGAGGGAGTGATTTCTGTTGGTTGAGTAGCAGTGTTTGTGACATAGGGAGTGGTAACGTCTCTGACAACATGAGTTGTAGAAGTCGTCACGCCGACTGTGGTAGCAGGAGTGCTAGTGTTTGTTTCCCCGTTAATTGTCTGGGATGATGGGGTTTGCGTGTCAGCAACACTTTCTGATTCGGCTTTTTTGTAAGCTTCGGCAGTCTCCTGGGTGATGATAAATACATCGTCAGAGATTTCTATATCGGCTGAACTGATGGTACATTGATATTGGAACGGTTCGTAGTGTGTAGTGCTAGTTTTACCAACATAGGCGAGGATACCATCTCTCACACCACGGGCGATCGCCTCCTTCACCCCATCCCCATTCAACAACCGGGGAAACAGCGGTGAGGCGAAAAAAGCATCGTGGACAGCCTTGGTACTCCATTCTGTAAATGCGGGCGACCAGTTGCGTACAATAAAGCGAGGACTGATACTATTTTCAACATCCCCATCCTGGCGTAAGCGGTTGATAATTAACTCAACCATAGTACGTGCCATGCTAGATGTGACCATACCCAAGTCTACAGTGCGGATTTTGTTATCTTTACCTAGCAGTGCAATATTTTTGTAAGAACGCCAAACACATTCTTTTAAGTCGCGTTCTGCTTTTTTCAGGTTCTCATCCAACTGGCGCTTCTGGGAGTCGTCGAGTCGTTCGCGTTCTTCGTCGCGGATGTCTTCCCATGCTAGTAGCTTACGTGCTTCCTCTCGTAGCTGGGCATCAGAGTCAGCAACTGCCCAAATTATGGCACTCTTAAAAGTACGGTCTGATGTGCCATACTCCCGCGTCATCGATTCCACAAATTTTACAGTTTCGCTGTCTTGCATGGAATGTTCAGGCGCTAGTATAGCTATTGTTAGCACTGCTCGATTGGGAACAGTACTGGAATTTTCGGGAAAATAAATGAGTTGAATTCCAAGACTTGTGACAAAAACTTTCTGAATTTCAGCTTTGACTCGTTCGGTCATTCTGGCTGCTTGGACGTTAGCACGGCGATCTGCCAAAATCTTATTTAGGTTGGGCGACAAGCTAAAGCGGTATTTGTTTTTCTCAATCGAGAGATAATAGCAGTCAGTTGAAAGTGTTTCCAAAACGGTTTCCACATTCCCAATATCCAAGGACGGTTCCGCTACTGCTAGCCGAATTTCAGGGATAGTGGCTTCCGTGCGCGTACAGCCACCGTTAGATTCAAAAAATATCGTTGTTGTGACTTTGCGGTGCAGCCGTGCTTTTTTAATGACGTCCACAGCTTCAGCATCCAGACGCACTGCATGGGAATCTCTTTTGCCGCAGATATCTGTTGTCACTGCACCTTCCAAACGAGTTTCGCCTAGTTGTTCAAACACGGCTGCTCGAAATTGGGGGTCATCCAGTGATGCTGTGCCTAAACTAATTAAAGCATCACGGTGTGCGCGGATGGTACCCTGCTGATAAGCATTTGATACCCAAAGTGCCAGAAGTCGCAGCACTCCTCTAGTGCGTTGGAAGCGTGGTAAGGCTTGCCACTTGCGCTCAAACACAGATAATACTGTCGGGTGAAAAGGATATGTGGTGTAAAAAGCTTCACGGGCATTGTCTAGGGGAAACCAACTTGGAAGCTGCTGTCGATGTTCAACTACCCAGTCAGCGTATTCATTGCAGGTGTTAATTGCATCTTTGGGTAAGATAATTCTGCCATCTGCGGTGACAGCACCAGGTTCCCATTCAAACAAGCGGCGACGAATAATTTCGGATGTTTCTGACTCGGCGGACATAATTATCGCTTTGCCAACGCGATCAAGCATTTTTTTGAAACGTTGCTCATCCGCTTCATCCTCCGTGGTATATTCCATTTCGGAAGCAGGAATAGAAACCACTAACACAACATTATCTAAACTTCTCGCTGTTTCAGATAGTGCTTGAATAAAGTTGTATAGGTAGTTATTAAAACCCTTACGGCGATAGGTACTAGCATAATTAATAATTTCATCCATTAATATCAGGCAGGGTTTATCCTTGGGGAAAAATTTTCTGATAACATCGCCTTTGGGTTCAATAAATTGAGCTTCATGTTCAGCAAGCACAGCTAAAGCTTCTGCACCACCTAACTGGTAAGCGATTTCTCCCCACGGTGTTTTGCGTAGAGGTGTACCGTCGTCACCACCGCGTCCCTGAATAGAATCAAATTCTGTACCGACAAAGACAGCGATCGCAGCCTCTGGTATTGATGAAATTCCCGCTTTTTGCAGTATTTTCTGGACCCCTGTCCAGTTGTTAGCCGCTGCACCATGTTTTGCTAAGTGATAAAGCAAAGTGAGGGCGTGAGTTTTACCGCCACCGAACTGGGTAGCGAGATTGAACACTGCCGAAGTTTCCGTTTTCTCGCCTGAAAGACGGCGCACCACTTGGGCTGCAAGGTCGGTTAAATATTTAGTGAGATAAGTACGGTCAAAAAACGTTCTGGCTCTTTATAATCAGAAGGGGCGGTTTTGTCTCGCACTTTGTCGAGGTGGACAGCGAACTCAGAAGCATCAAGGGGTTTCCCTTCCCGCAAGTCTTCACGGGGGGTTAAGCCGTCGATTTTATACCAAGGTTTGATTGCTGCCATAAGTGTCCCCTTATTCACTTTTTATTAACTTTTCAAGAATCTTCTGCAAGAAAACTTCTGCTTCTTGGAGAAGACGACAATGTAAATAGCGGAAATGTTCTGGACTAATAGGGGCATGTTGTAAGCCAAGCCAGCTAAGCTTTGCTGATACATCTTTCCAAGATTTTCTGATATCAGCTTCTTTGCCATGATCTGCATCGTGACGCAGCCACTTGTTTCTCAAGTGTTTGATACACCAAATCAAATCACAATCAGCAGGCTCAAGCACACCCCCATGCTCTTTTAAAAAACGCAGATTATCTTTACCAGCGCCTTCATAAAATACAAAATACAGACAATCTATAAAATTCCCAAATGTTCGCTTACTTTCCGGAAGTAGCCAAGGTAAGTCAACAAATACTTCAAGAAGTTTATTAGTTGGTTTAAATATTTCTGGTTTGTCTCCAACTTTCACAACTTCGTTACATTGTGTTATTAAATATAGAATATGTTTGGATAAAGCAGAGGCGTTAGCAGCCGGAGATAGTTCAATTAAAGCTATTTCATCTTCTATATCTTCTAACTCAACAGCAGCTATTAATTCATCCTGTTGAATAATTGGCAAGTCCAGTGGTCTGGTATCAGATACCTCATCATCTGTTGGCGCAGTAATGATGGATGATAAAACTTCCGTTGTAGTCAGTAACTGTACTTCTGCTAGACGTAAAGATGTTTGTAAAGCTCTTGCTATTTTCTGATTGTCGGCTTCTGAAATACGTTGAATTGTGCTTTCCAAAAAAAATGTGTAAACTCTAGAAGGTTCCAGTAAGCGTCTTGCTAAATTTGATTGATTAGCTAATAAGTTAACTTGTTGAAAATCTTTATAAACTCGTTTCAAACGACTATCATCTATTACCGGAGATTTCAGTAAACTTATACGTGAATTTTGTAGCAGACTACTTTCACGCAATGTTTCAAAAGCTGAATTTGTTCCTCGGATAGCATCTATAGCTGAATTTTGTAGTAGACCGCTTTTACGCAACAATTCAGCTGAATTAGCCATTTGATGGATATAAGAATTTTTCAGCACTTCTTGAGCAGCTTGCGTCAAATTTTTGTGCTGTTCAAATAGGTCTTTCATTAAAATCCAAGTCCTTTCTTTCTAGCTAAAACACCATCAACCCAGCGTTTTTCATCTGTGCCGTTAGGATACAATGCTGAAAGTGCCTGTGCCAAACGCCAAAAGCGTTGGTCAGTACCAGCACCTTCTTCTACTAAGAAGCGTTTGAGGGCTTCGCTGCGTCCGGCGGCAAATAAAATCATGCTTTGGTGAATGCGGTCTAATACAGTGTTTCCTAGTGGGGGGACTGTTTTTTCACCCCAATCATTGTCCTCGTCTTCTATGCTACCAGCGATATCAAATAAGCTTAGTTGCTTGACATCTTTCTTTTTACGTTTGGTAGGTGCTTGGGCTTCGTCTTTACCAAAAAGGTAGTGTGTGCGCTCTGATACAGGTAAAAGTCGCGCTTTGTCGCCTTTAACTTCTACTAGGCGGTTGAGATTTTCTAAATGTGCGCCGAGTCCTTGGGCGATTTTCCGGGCAGCATCAAATTCTAGAACGTAACCAGTAGTTTTGCTGGATTTACTGCTGGTTTCTTCGTCATCTTCGTCCTCGGCTTCCGTTTCGTTACTGTCGCTGGTGTTATCAATACTACCAGTGGAAAGTGTCCACAGCCACATGGCGGTGAGGCGCGCATCTTCTTCAAAGCCTGTGGCATCTGCACCAGAGAAAATCATGCCAAGGGCTTCTTTGGAGACTGCTGCCCAGACGTATTCGAGGTATTCTTTGAGGGTGACTTGTTCGCCACTGGCTTTTTCAACGCGGGAGTAGCGGGAGAAAATTTCTAAAGCCGGACCAAGGCAAGCGAAGATGGCATCAGCACCAACTACACCTTCTGCGGCGAGGCGAGGCATCCATTCGTGGATACGTTGGGGGAGTTCTTGGAGGACATCGCGCCAGTCGCCGATGTTGTTAGGGTTATTGGGGCGGGGGCGACAGACGAGGTGGACAGAGGAGGCAAGAGCAGCTGAATTCATCGCTCTTAGTCTTGTCCCCATTTCTGTATCAATTGCCCATGAACCTGTAATTGTCCAGCCCGTATCTACCATTGCTTGTAATTGTGCTTCCCAGCCAGATGTAGATTTATGGGCAAACACAACTATGCCAATACCTTCTGTTGACAGAATACGCCTACCCTCTGTCATTACTTGTGACATTGTTTGTTCAAAGTATTGACGATTTTTCCCTTTTACTTCATCAACTATGCACTCATCTTGTTTCGGAGTTAATTCATCTGAAAACGAAATATTTACAGACTTAGGTAATGATCTTTTTAACCACACATAAAAGAAATCTGATAAATCTGCATATGGTACAGCATCATAATAAGGTGGGTCAGTAACAAAAGCGTTCGCTCCATCGTCTGGAAGTGGATGCTTTGTTCCAGATGTTTGTGCTACATTTCCTTGATGAGAGTTGATGATACTGATATTCGATAAAACGTTAAGGAACCAATACAAACACTGTTCCCATCCACTTGAACGGTCTAGCAAAGGATTTCCTTCACCAAAATCCCACACTATTGGTAATCTTTGACCGGCATAAATTCCAATAATACCACTCATCTTAGCACCAGTGTCATACCTGCTTAAGGATGTTAGTCTTTCTGCTACTTTATCCAGTATTAGCGATAAGCAAGTCTGTACTGAGGCTCCAAATTCACTACTATATTCTTTCTCAATTTTTTCTCCAGCCTTATTTATCAAATTTGTCAGTGTTACTAGAGCTAAACATTGCCGGGAGGTAAAAATATCATAGAAATGATTCATTCCATAATTGCGTTGCGAAAATGCTCGTCCTGCTCCACTTCCACCTCCCAGTGGAGTCGGCTCATTTGGGATTAAACTGAGTGATTTATTATGTATGTTTTTACGTTTTTCTAACTCAGTTCTCGCCTTATTAACTACTTCTATATCACGCTCTATTGGTAAACGGTATAAACGCCCTTTTCGTCCTTCTTGTATAGTTACTACCGCAAAAAGTCTGACATCTTGAGTTCCTCCTTGGCGTTCTTTTAACTGCCTTCTAACTGAATTAGCAGGAGTTGTATATCCACATATTGGACAAGTTGCAGAACAGTTTTTAATAGTTCCGCTTTGGACTAAACTGCTTACACCATTATAAATAATATTAAAATTAATTTTCTTTGTTACACTGCAAGGCAATATTTGTAAAGCAACAGAACTATTTTTTGTTTTAGCTAGCCAAAGAGACTTAATGAGAGGTACTTCCGCACCACATCCAGGACCCTCACAAGTAATCGTTCTTGCCCAAAGATAAGCAATAGGTATCGCCCCATCTGGATCTTTAGGATAAAATTCTCCTAATTCCTTTTCTGCTTCCTCCTTAACCCACTGTCCCCACTTGCGCACTTCATCCGCTAACTGTTGCCCATATTTAGGAATATATTCCAACACCACTTTATTCAACAGAACCGCCACAGGATTTAAGTCAGAAGCAAACGCATCCGCACCCACCCGCAACGCTTCTAAAGGTATGGAACCCCCACCAGCAAAGGGGTCAACAACTAACGGTTTGGTTCCTGGAATTCCCCCTAAAGCTTCATGAGCAGTTTGTGTTAAAGTGCGGCTGGTTTCTAAATAATCTGCATCAGTTGAATTATCCCAGTTGGCAAAGTCAGCAATAAAATCCAGCAGAGTCTTGCGAAGTTCTACTGGGTCATCTAATAATTGAGGATTTTTATTAATAGCTGTTAAGCGATTAAAAGAATCAGCACTAGCTTTTTCTGGATGATTCTTTGCCCAATTTAACATCAGCGTTTTTGCTGTTTCGACAAACGCCTCTGGACACAATGGATCAGCAGGGTCAAACCAGAGTGCACCACAAATCACCGCCCGACACGCCGCCAAAGGTCGCCTCGCCCACCATATATGTAGCGTTGAAATATGCCCGTGACGGATGGATTTTTCTCGCCGTGCATGGGTAGATATTCGCTTGATGGGTAAGTCAACCTCGATGATACGTTTGGGGTATTGTGTCGTCGGCATTACATTAATAATTATGTGTTAATAATATTAAGACAATTAATCTTCTTCACTGCTAACAGTAAAATCTACTTGCTCGTAAAGGTCGCTCAGTAGAATTTTAAAATCAGCCGTTTGAAGTGATAAAGTTGCAGATTCACCTTCAATTTCAGTAAATAACCATTGACCTTCTGCAGTTTTGACATACTGCATAACATGATAGTGATATTGGTCGATTAAAATATATTCTTTAAATTCAGGGATAGACCGATAATAGAGAAACTTATCACCTTGGTCGTAATTCTTAGTCGATTTAGATAAAACTTCTGCTATCAGCAAAGGATTCATGACAGTAGTTGTATTTGTTCCCGTATAAACAGGTTGTCCTTGAATTACCATCACATCCGGATAAGTATGTTGACGATAACGGGGTATCCATAAACGTACGTCACCAATATAAACTCGATAATTTTGCCCTTTCACTGCAAATTTTAAGGAAGCTGCTAAATTCAGTGCAATTTCATTATGATTTGTAGTTCCTCCAGTCATTGGAACGATTTCTCCATCGCGGTATTCGCTTTTATATTCTGCTTTTTCCTCAAGTTCTAAATATTCTTCAGGTGTGTAGTAGCGTTTTTGTGTTTGTACTTGCATAAATATACAACCTATTGTGCTGTTAAAATTTTTTGGGCGGAAACGTGATAATGCTCAATCTTCACCAACGGTTCCCATCCTAATCGTACTGGGTCTTCTATAGGATGAACTTCTGGGGTAGAAGCGCAATTAAACACAACGTACAACCAATAATCCTGTTTTAATCTTTCGGCTGTTTTATACTCGTTAGTTGTCAGCGCCACCTCACCGACTGTAGATCGTCCCTTAACTTCAATAAACCGCACGGCTATAGCTGTCTCTGGATCTTCAGGATGGGGTTGACGTGAAATCAGGTCAAAACCCCGGTTCTCTTTCTCCACACTCACCACCTTCCATCCCCTAGCTTCTTCATATGCAATCACCGCCTCAACTGCAATGCGTTCAATCTCCTCATTGCTAACCATCCGCGCAATTTCTGGCAAAGTGCGTTCTGGGTGCGGTAAAACCCAAGCACGTCCGTGATGGCGAATATCCGTGATGGTACAGCTACTTTCCTGCTGCAATTCCTCCCGTCGCTGTTCTAAGCGTGCATTCAACTCAAACAAACGGTCTTCTGACTGCTTGATGCGTCCATCCAACCCCGCTTCTTTGGAACCAGATTCTTTTTGTTCTATCAACTCAGCAAACTGACACTGCACCTTATCAATAATCGTGTTGAGACTAATTCCATGTGCTGAGAAATTGTCTCGACTTCCTTCTGGCGCTGAGTGCGAATCTCGACCAGAAAGCGATTTAATTCTTGTTCAATTAAGGCTTGTTCCACTTGGTCGCGGTTGGGTAAGGCAGTATCATCGGGTAAGGTGGCGACTAATTCTGCACTTCCCCACGCCAGCACTAAATCTAAAAACAGCGTCGGCTGGCGCACCGTCATCCTACCATCCAACTCAGTCTGTACCACATATAAACGCTCGTGCAGCTTATTCCCGCGTCCATCAGAAATCCCCGCACTGAATACATCCAATCTCGCAGGCTGATGACGATACAAATCGTAAAATACAGCACCTCGCCGCAAGTCTTCCTGTACCCGCGCCAGGACATCATCCCGCACACACTCAAATAACGGGTGTCCTGGTGTTACCCATTCCAGTGTTGGTTCATTTGTCAAGATATTTTTATCAAACGTAATCTTTTTGTACTCATGCCCCAACTTGCCAAAACGGGATTCCAGGCGATCGCCTATCTGCCACAATGTACGTGGAACTCGTCCAATTCGGTAAACTTTTTGACCTTTAGCATTTTCCTTGGGATGAATTCCCGCAATAGGAGCCGCTTGAATAAAAAAGTCCTCAATAACTTCTGGTACCAAACGTCGTTCTTTCGCCTCAGCCGCTTTACCTACAATTGGTGCTAAATTCAATTCGCGCTTCGCCAACCCTTCCAACGCCGAATCGCTAATCCGCCGAAAGCGCTCAGTATCAACCTGCTCGACGATGCGGTTCTTAATCACATCCTCAGTCAAATTGTGGGCGTACATATCCCTAATCATCCGCTCTAGTTGATTGGCAGGAAAGATATCACCCAAAACGTTAAAAACTTTACCCGTTCTCTCCGGGTCGAGGTCTACCTCAATGGCGCGGATGCGCTCAAATAACTTCCACAGTACCCGCCCTTCACGAGTATTAGTAGACACAAAGTTAAAAATTAAACAATCTTTATCCTGTCCGTAACGATGGATGCGTCCCATCCGTTGTTCCAAGCGCACGGGATTCCACGGAATATCATAGTTAATCATGAACCAGCAAAATTGCAGATTTATACCTTCCCCCGCAGCTTCCGTGGCGACCAACACCTGACAATCTTCCCGAAATTCCCGTTCAGAATATATGCGAGTATTGGAGGTGTCCCTGTCACCAATTTTCATTCCCCCGTGAATCTGTGTTACAGACAATTTCCAGTCTCGTAACTTACCCACCAAGTAATCCAGGGTATCTTTGTGCTCAGTAAAAATGAGCAGTCTCATATTCTTATCTTGGAATATTCCTTTTTGGGTAATAACTTCCTTAAGTCTCACCAACTTAGATTCAATTTCTCGCTCTTCTAAATTTTTAGCTTGGATGATTAATTTATTTAATTGCAGTATTTCTTGTTTAAGCGCTATGGGGTCAATTGAGGCGACAACTCCTTCTAAATCTCCCAGAATTTTTGCTGTTCTTCTTCAGTCAGTTCATCAAAATCCTCTGGTATTTTCTTATTAATCTGCTCTTGGCGATAAGCCTGTGGGTCTTCCAATATCCTTTGACGTTTGTCTCGCATTCGCTCCAAACTACGCCGCACTGCATAAACACTGGAGGCGAAACGACGTTGCAACATTGCCATTGTAAAACCCAAAGCTCTACCACGCGCTGAGTCATCACTAGAAGCTTTGATAGACTGGTCATCAACATAAGTTGTTAAGTCGTCGTAAAAGTCAAACTCATCCGCATCAATTTGAAAATCAATTGTTTCGACTTTGCGGTTAGTGAATAGCTTTTTAACAATACCTCTTTCTGGTTCAGGGAAAGTAACAAGGGCTTCTTTAGTGCGACGCAGATAAAATGGGGCGTTGTTGCGCAGCATTGCTTCCTCTAAACTTTTGACATCTCCGTATACATCACGGTCTAAAAGTTCGAGGAATAAACAGAAATTTTTTGGGTCGCCTTTATGGGGCGTTGCTGTCATTAATAAGTAGTGGTCGGTGTGTTTTGAAAGTTCTTCACCCAGTTTGTAAGCCAAAGTTTTATTATCTGAACTGTAGGCGCTCATCTTATGCGCCTCGTCCACAATAACTAAATCCCAGTTACTTCTTAACAAACTATCTTTAGCATCTTCAATACGGGAAACCCAAGACACTGAGGTGACAACCTGATGTTTTTCTTTCCAAGGGTTAGAACCATAATTAGCTCGCAGCACATCGCCGCGAATGACCTCAAACTCTTCCCGAAATTTGTCTTTAAGTTCCCGTTGCCATTGAAATGTTAGGTTGGCAGGGGTAATAATCAGTGTACGCTTGACCAGTCCTCGGACTTTAAGTTCTTTCAGCAGCAACCCTGCCATGATAGTTTTACCAGCACCGGGGTCATCAGCGAGTAAAAAACGGACACGAGGTTGTTTAAGAAAATAGTTGTATACCGCTTCAAGTTGGTGAGGGAGAGGGTCAACACGAGCAATGGCGAGGGCAAAAAAGGGATCATATTCGTAGGCTAGACCGAGGCGCAAAGCTTCGACACCCAAGCGAAAATGCAGCGAGTCACCATCAAAAGGTTCTTTGTCTGGAGTTGCTTGCAGTTGTGCTATTTGAGAAGCGTTGAGAATGAGTTGATGAACTTGATTGGTGTTGAGTCCTTGACCGATGAGTTTGACTGAAGCGCCCATTGGGGTGACTATCAATACTTGTACGGGTTCGCTGAAGATTGAACCTGTAACGATTACATTGGGCTTGAGTTGGTCGATTTGCATGATTTTTGCTTGTCCTAGATACCACTAGCAGTGAGAATATTGACTGTTCAAACCGCTGGACTCAATTTCAGATTGTTGTACTATTGGTAAGTGCCTTAAATAAATTTTGAGATCTAGACGAGTATAGCAAAGACAGCTTTTATACTGATTTTGATTGACTGGTTTTTTTAAACATTCAACTTAGTACGTCTTTATCCGAGGTGTCTCCATCAGTAGGGGTTATGTCAGGATAACAGCAACCGTATTCGGATAAACATGACCAAACAGTTGCAGCAAGATACGGAAAAGGTTCAGAATGTTGTTGTTAGTTTTAAGCCGTCATACCAATAAGCTTGCACACAGTCTACAGACAAGATGTTTGCCAGCACGCTCGTTGATTTTTTTTGAATGAGCGAATTTTGTTAGCGCAGCGCTCCGCAGTCCATTTTGAATTGCTTATGACACCTGTTTCAGTAGGGGAGAAAATTGTCCGTCAAATGAGATTGAATGAAATAGAAATCAGCCAATTTGCTCATTTAGTCGGAGACCCTAATTTACTTCATCACGATGCCGAATATGCTCGGAAAACTCGGTTTGGCAGTATCATTGTCTGTGGTCCACACATTAGTTCTTTGATGATGGGTTTGGCGGCTCAACACTTCTCTCAAAATTATGCAATTGTTGGTTTGGATTTTTCTATCCAATTCCTTAAAGCGATTAAAGCAAGAGAGTTAATTGATATGGAATGGGAGGTCGTTGGAACACAGTATAAAGACAGTCTCAATGGAGAAATTTTAGACCTCAAAGGAAAGATCACAAATGAACAGGGAGTTATCGCTGTAAAGAGTCATAGCAAAGTTCTTGTAACCAAAGAGTTTTAAGTGCTGGAGTAGAATGAGCAACATTTTTCATGATCAGATCGCCGCCATGCAACACACTCAAAAGACAAGGCTTGCTTACAAAAACCGTTCGATGATGATCTCGTCGATTTGATAACCTTATATTGTAGATATACACACCCAGCCAATTGTCAAAGTTTGAGTAAAGTATGGAAAAACAAACAATTCATGTTATTGGAGGTGGACTCGCTGGGACAGAAGCAGCTTGGCAAATAGCTTCTCTTGGAGTGTCAGTGATTCTTTGGGAAATGCGCCCAAATCGCTTCAGTGGCGCACATCATACGGAACATTTGGCGGAGTTGGTGTGTAGCAATTCTTTTGGGGCAATGGCAAGCGATCGCGCTGCTGGTCTTTTGCATGAAGAACTGCGACAACTCAATTCTATTGTGATTTCAAAAGCTGATGAACACTCAGTTCCTGCTGGTGGAGCGCTCGCAGTCGATAGAGGACAATTTAGTCAGGACTTGACGGAAACTCTCGCTCGACATCCCTTGATTGAACTGCATCGAGATGAAGTCAGTGTTATCCCGGAAGGAATTGTTGTTTTGGCAACTGGTCCTTTAACCAGTCCTGATTTAGCGGAAGATTTACGCCGTTTCACAGGGATGGAATACCTCAGCTTTTTCGATGCCGCAAGTCCAATTATTGTGGGAGAATCAATTAACCGTGATATTGCTTTTCTTGCCTCTCGCTACGACAAGGGCGAAGCTGCATATTTAAACTGCCCCATGAATAAAGAGCAGTACTTGCAGTTTTGGCAAGAACTTTGTGCAGCCGAACAAGTGGAATTAAAAGATTTTGAACGGGAAACGGCAAAATTTTTTGAAGCCTGTCTACCGATAGAGGAACTCGCACGGCGAGGGGAAGACACAATGCGCTATGGTCCCCTTAAGCCAGTCGGGTTATCGGATAGTCGAACTGGAGAACGCCCCTATGCGGTGATACAGTTGCGACAAGAAGACAAAGCTGGTCAACTGTGGAATATGGTAGGATTCCAAACAAATCTGCGTTGGGGTGAGCAAAAGCGTATTTTCCAAATGATTCCTAGTTTGGAAAATGCTGAGTTCGTGCGGTTGGGAGTGATGCACCGCAACACCTTTATCAACGCACCTGTGTTGATGCAGCCGAGTTTGCAATTTCTCAAGCGTCCGACATTGCTAGGTGCTGGACAGTTAATAGGAACCGAAGGATATACCGCAGCCGCAGCAGGTGGTTGGTTAGCGGGAACCAATGCAGCGCGGCTGGCTTTGGGGAAAGAACCTTTAACTCTACCCAAGACAACGATGATGGGGTCGCTGTTTGAATTTATCAGTTCCGCTTCGCCTAAGCATTTTCAACCGATGCCTCCTAATTTTGGGATTTTACCAGAACTGGGTGAGAAAATCAAAAATAAACAAGAGCGTTACGGACGTTATCGCGATCGCGCTTTGGCTGACTTACAAAAATTCATAAACAGTGCTGAGTGCTGAGTCAGGAGTCAGCACTCAGCACTTCACTACTACTTTGATGTTTTTCTCTGCTCTTGAGTCTCCTCTTGCGTTGTTGCTATTCCATGTACGCCAATCGCTGCGATCGTTGCACCAATAAAGCCCCAAGTTCCATTCGTAAATGCATTCATGCGATGAACGAAACTACGATGATAGGCAAGATCCAACTGTCTATTACTGGTTCTTCCATCCCTGGCTAACTTTTCCACATACCTTTCGGTTCTTCCTAGCGCTGTGTAGTCAGTGTTGAACGAGTAAAGCGATGACCCCGCGACCAACAAACCTGGAATAACTAAGGCAATAAAGAGAATTGCTCTGCCTATGCTCATACAACCTCGTTAGGCAATATATTTGAGTTAATGCTGACATGGCGAGCATTTGCTGATAGTATCTGGCGAACAAATTAGAAAAATCGTGCATTCTAAGGTGAAAGCAGATTCTGGGAATAATACTGATGATGTTTGCAGCCAGACCTTGCGAAATTTAACAGCATGAGAGCTCTACTTCTAAAAAATCAGGGAAAGTTTAGCAGCTTACTTCTTGTATTTTGCTGCACTTTATGCATCGACTTGACATTGACTTCAACATTGCCAGTTTACGCAGTAGTCTCAGGCAAATCAAATTCTCTTAAAGTATTGCGTCAAAAACAGCGGGTGATTAACCAAAAGCGTCAAGATATAGCACAGGAACACCAGCGCCTATCTAATTTGCAGCAAGCAGCACAAAACCGCCTCAACAGCATAGAAAAAAACTTAAACACTACGGACACTCAAATTCAAGATAGTGAGACGCAACTACAGCTTGCAACTGCTCGCCAAAAGCAATTGCAAGCAAATGTAGCAGCATCTGAGGTTTCATATCAACAGCGTCAAGAGGCGACAATTACCAGACTGCGTTTTCTGCAGCGATCGCGTGTTAGCCAAGGATGGACAATTTTGTTACAAAGCCAAAATCTCACTGATTTTCTTGAGCGTCGTCATCATCTGAAGTTAGTTTATCAAGCTGACCAGAAGATTTTGGAAAAACTCGCTGCACAAGTTAAGTACATAAACCAACAAAAAACAGCAATCGAATATCAAAAAAATGAAATAGACCTGATTCGTCAGCAACTGCTCGCACAAAAAGCGGATTATCAAGCGCAGGCGCAGTTACAAGGAAAAATCATTAAACGGCTCCAGGGCGATCGCCGTGCTCTAGAAGCAGCGTTAGCTCAACTAGAGGAAGATTCAAAAGCTTTGAAGGAGTTGATTCAACAAAAGGTTGCAGAAGCTGAAGCCTCACAAAAAACCCAAACCAAGACCTTCAGCAGTAACAGCATTATCCTTCGTGGAACTCGTGCTTTTGGATATCCCATCAATGCTAGCACCAGCAGTTCTTTTGGTTGGCGGATGCACCCAATTGTTGGGGAGCGTCGCTTTCATACAGGTTTGGATTTTGCCGCCAACTATGGCAGTATAATTCGTGCTGCAGAAACTGGAACAGTTATTTTTGCAGGGTGGTACGGTGGTTATGGCAAAGCTGTGATTATCAACCACGGAAATGGGATGACCACCTTATACGGTCATACCAGCGAGTTGTATATTTCGGAAGGTCAAAAAGTAAAACGAGGACAGCGAATTGCTGCTGTGGGTTCCACTGGTTTATCCACAGGTCCCCATCTCCACTTTGAAGTGCGTCGTCATGGGACACCAGTAGACCCGATGAACTATCTTTAAAATCCTATGCGGACTGGAAGGTAATCCTCCATTTATTAGAATAGTCTCAAGCTGAGAAATTAGAAAAATATGATGATTATCACTTAATGCACGTTATTAGTCGGAGAAAGCTGCGAGAATACTGCAAAAAGCACGCTGATTCCTGTGAAGCACTTGATGATTGGTACACAACTACCCGTCAAGCAGAGTGGGTGAGTCTTGTTGAAGTTCAGGCAGTTTATCCTCAAGCTGAAGCAGTTAGCAATTTTACAGTTTTCAATATTAAGGGCAATAAATATCGCTTAATCGTTAGTATCAATTATGCAAAGCAGGTAATCTATATCAAATACGTTCTAACTCATGCCGAATATGACAAAGATAACTGGAAAAATGACCCTTACTTTTAATCCAAAAATTTACAGCGAATTGCTGTCTAAACATCAACCTCGAATTATAAAAAGTGAAGAGGAAAACGAGAAATTTCTCGCAATTGTTGAAGAACTGCTTTCTCGTCCTAACCTGACTCCAGAAGAAGATGCTGTGTTGGAACTCTTGGTAAGACTGATTGAGGATTTTGAAGATAAGCACTATGAAATTAATGCCTCAACGCCACACTCAAGACTCCTTCATTTGATGGAGGCTAAGAGTCTGGAAAAAGCTGATTTAGTGAAAATTCTTGGTTCGAGGGACGTAACTACCGAAGTAGTCAATGGTCAGCTAGAAATTAGTAAAGAACAAGCTGAGGCTTTAGGGGAGTTTTTCCAAGTTAATCCGAGCTTGTTTTTGTCAAATTAGGCTTTCGCGCGGAGCGCACTCTACGCGAAAGCCTTTGGCACTGCGCTTGGTATCATCACACATTGTCCGCCTAAAATGCTAGAATCTCAATGAAGCTGAAGCTCAGAGCCAAGATGTCAGAAACCTCTCCACCCAAAGACAGTAGAGTTGATTTGAGAGTCACACAAGAACAAAAAGAACTCTTAGAAAGAGCCGCAACTCTTAAAGGAGTTTCTTTAAGTGCTTATACCCTTTTTCATCTGCTTCCCATCGCCAGACAGGAAATAGATTCCCATGAAAGGCTAGTGCTATCAAATCGGGATAGAGACTTATTTATGTCTGTGATGGAAAATCCCCCGCAACTCAAGGGAAAGCTGAAAGCGACTCTGCAAAAGTTTCGGGATAAATATGACAAATAGTGAGGGAAGACAGTCATATTTGGGTGACTCCTAGATAGGGCAGTTTGTTGATTTTAATCGGGAGTTTGTGGTACTGATATATCTGTCAGCATAGAGAAAATTCTAACAGATGCACTCATCTCTTCTGACAGTCTTAAGGTTAGTTTCTCCACAGCCTCTGGTGTGTATGGCTTTTTCCACAGCCGGACGTAGTCGATTAAGATCTTGCAATAAGTAGGGAATTTTCGCCGCTGCCGCTATTGCATCTGACACTCGTAATTTTTTTGATGGTGATTTAACTCAATTCGTAGATTTTTGGCAAAAAGAACGGTTATTTTTTGATGATATTCAAGATATCTTAAAAAGACAATTTTATCGCCTCACAAATTTAGAAAAAACTGTCATGTATTGGATGGCTATTAATCGCGAACCAATGACACTATTGGAATTTAAAGAAGATTTATTAACTCAGAAATCGTCAGGAGAATTATTAGGAGCTTTAAGAGCGTTACAAAGACGTTCGCTCATTGAGAAAACGAGTATGCAGTTTACCCAGCAACCTGTTGTTAAAGTTTTGCGCGGTCACTTGGGTGTGATATGGTCTATGGCTTTTGGGTGCAATGGAAATATTCTCGCGAGCTGTAGTCTTGATAAAACAGTGCGATTGTGGGATGTGCGCGATGGTAGTTGCTTGAAAATATTGCACGGTCACGTTGACCAAGTTACAGCAGTCAGTTTTTCTCCTCAAGGTAATGTGCTGGCTAGTAGCAGCTTAGACCATACAATTAAATTGTGGAATGTTGAGACCGGCGAAGTGTTGAAAACTTTGGCATCATCAGCAGGTCGCTTATGGTCAGTGGCTTGGAACCCCAATGGAAAAACTTTAGCTAGTGGTAGCGAAAACTCTGAAATTCGGTTGTGGGATGTCAGCACTGGCGAATGTCTCAAGAATTGGCGCGGTCATTCTAGACGAATTTATGCTGTTGCTTTTAGTCCTGTTAGCGCAGCTTCCCCAGAGGGGATTGGTGCTACTGTTGCCAGTAGCTCGGAAGATGAAACAGTTAAACTTTGGAATTTGACAACAGGTGATTGCTTAAAGACACTTCATACTCAAAGACTGTACGAAGCGATGAATATTACTGGTGCGATGGGGCTGACTCAAGCGCAAACAGTTACTTTGAAAGCGCTTGGGGCTGTCGGTGACATTATCCAAATGTGAATTAGGCGATCGCTATCGACCCAACCAAATAAAATACTCAAGAAATAGGCGCTCATTCACAGGATTAAGAATCAAGAAATTTCATTGTTATTAAAAAAACTATGAAAACTGTGGGGGCGATTGCTTATCGCCCCCACAGTTTTCAATAAACCTAGCTCTTTTTCACCTCCTGAGCCATTTTCCGGTAGTAGTCCATTTGGGGATTAGGACGACGACGAGAAGTTGCAGAGGTTTCAGGAGCTTTTGAAGCCTCAATTTCAATTGATTGTTGTGTTGTTTCTCGTTTCAGACTCTGTACTTGATCAGATTCTAGAAAGTATCCAGAATTGGAAAACCCAAAAAGTCTACCAAAGAAACCAAACAGATTTCCAAGGAAATTAAACAGAGTTCTAAAAACAAGAGAGAAAAAACCTTCAAGGCGAATAAAAAGATTCCCAATAATTTGTGTTAAGCCAGACATGGTAGCGTCTCCTGCAACTGCATACTATTATTTTGACTCACGGCGTTGGCAGCTGTTAATGTTTAAAGGTATTCAAGCCATCTTTTTTTTGTAGATGACGTTGTAGCAGCAAGTTGGTATGGTGACGATTTCCACTCCCTAGATTTTTAATCTTCGTCAAGAGCTGGGAAAGCTTCCTCAAACCCCCATAACTCGTTTTTATTTTTAATGAACCAAATACGGGTTTGTGGAGTTAATTGACTCCAAATTTCTTCAATGGGTACGTGGGGAGATGAATACCGATACTCTTGACCAAGCGCTTTCAAATTTTCCGCAACATCATCAGGAATACCGAACTCTTTCCAGTCAATTTCTCTGTATACTCCAGATACTCCCTTCGCCGGGTCGAAAATTAACTGTGCAGTTCTAATTAAATCGGCAAAATGTACTGGCTTGAGGTTGTTTATCTCTTGAATCTGGAGTGATTCGTTATCTTTTTGAGACATCTCACGATTAGTGGTGAAGATAAGTTTTTTATTGGACTTACCGCCAGAGATATTCACCTCGACATCTTTAAGTTTAGCGCACAGTTAAGAAAAGGTAGCTTGCAATTTTTCAAGAACGTAATTGCATCAGTAGCAATACAGGGTTCCAGTAAGCGCGAGTTGTTTGGATCTTACCAGCATCATTAATCTCGAAAATTGTTATGCCCTCAAATGTCACTGACTTGCTACTCTTGCTGATTCCCCGCATTGTCCATTTTACTGCTGCCTCATTGCTTGCAACAAAAATGTGCTCTGTAGTCGGTTCGAGCTGTTCAAATGCTGCTTGTAGCTGTCCAATAAACTCCCGAAACCCCTCATGGACTTTTGTCGGCGGATGTCCGACTGGATCGTAACTCACAGCATCTTCTGCAAAGTTTTCCACCCAGCCTTCTGGGTTCATCATTGCAATGTTAGCAAAGTAGGAAGTAATAATGGCTTCGATCGCTTTTGAGTTATTTTCGGACATGGCTAAGGGATTTGTGTTGAAAGCGTAGGAATTTGCAAAATCTTCAGTTATCAGTGATCAGCTCTTTTCTTGCTGTATCGAGAACTGACTCACTTCGTTACTCATTTTCAACCAAAACTGTAACTGCGGCGATCGCTATCAACATTTCGTCATTTTTATCATTGAGTTCTGGAATTGCTTTACCCTGAACGACCATTCCACCAGATTCAACAGTAAGAGTTTTGCGACCGAAAGGCAATACAGCCAAAACCTCGTCTTCTCGTACCTGTTCTGGATAGGGGACTGCAATTTGAACATCAACTATCATCTCATTTGGGTCACTCAAGAGCGCGACTTCCCAAACACCAGGTAAAGCATTGTGTGCGATACGCTTTGCGTCAAGCCTCCGGCTTATCGCATTTCTTACAGCCCTCGCTGCTGCTACCGTTGGTTCTTGTCCATGCTGATCCACTCCCATCCCCATTTCAATAATTAAGCGTTTACGCACGACAGTGACCTCTGGTTGTAAAGTTTTGTTCTTCAACTCAGCCTACAAGATTTTTGGATTCATGTCTTGCAATAGAGACATAGTATGCTGCGTCTCTACACGACTATTGACTTGAGTGAAATAATGTATTATGCGTAGTATACGTGAATCTCTTTTTTTAGCCTGAGAAATGATAAACAAGTATTGCTTCCAGCGGTCATTCTCACAAGACCCGACTTTAAGCAGTCGTCTGTTTAACCTCCTAGAAGTTGTCTTTCCTGAAATTGGAATCAGCAATGCTGCAGAATGTGCTAGAAAGCTAGGTGCATCGTGGGAAGAGGCTTCGACTCCATTCATTCGCTTCCAGAATGATCTAGCCATCACTCATGTAGGAGTTTTGGAAATTCCCATGCAACTGATGGGAGAAATGATCACGGTTGCGGGAATTCACGGAGTGTGTACGCGTCCTGAGTTCCGACGACGTGGCTATTACCGGGAAGTCATGCAAGAGGTGCTAGACTACTGCGACAAGCGATACAAAACTCTCGTACTGACCACAGCACAACCTGAATTATACGAACCTTTTGGCTTTCGCTTTGTTAGGGAACACGTTTTCATCTCAAAGTGCAATACACTAGGCGGTATACATGGCTTGCGATTACTAGACACTACTAATATCGATGATGTCAAGTTGTTAAACAGACTTTTAGAGACACGCAAACCTATCTCTCACATTCTAGGAATAGTGAAGGAGAAAGCCCTGTTCTGTGTCAACGAAGGAAGCAACCCCTTGCATTATGCTGAAGACTTGGATGTCATCTTATGTATGGAAATAGAAGGTACGAAACTCAAGCTATTTGACTTGTTAGGAACCAAGATTTGTACTCTAGAGGATATCCTTGAAAGAATACCCCAACCTATCGAACAAGTAGAAATTTATTTGAGTCCAGAACGGCTGAATGCTGATGTGCAAGCATTTCCTCACCGACTTAATGGGGATTCTTTCCTTATGGTTCGCGGTGAATTTGCTGCAGAGGAAGAGAAATTTATGATACCACGTTCCACACGTTGCTGAACCTCTATAAAGATTAAGCTGTTGTGCATTAAAAATGCACAATAGCAAGGCAGAAGGCAGTCCCAATGAAAAAATTTCACCGCCATGCATGAAAAAGATTTCTTCCTTTCTGAGTTCTGTTAGCGGAGCGGGACGCAGTCCGTTCTGGAGCGCGTAGCTCGGCGTAGCCCGTTCTGAGTTCTATTTTCAAGGCAGAAGGCAGAAGGCAAGAGGGTTTTATATCCTTTCCGGTTGCTTCCGAATTCTATGATATTTTCAAGAGAAAAACTTTGCGTACCTCTGCGCTATCCTCCGCGTACTTTGCGTTGAAAAAATATAATTCTGATGCCAACGGATTGGATATCAATGATTAACTCGATCAAAATAATGTGCATTCTTATAAGCGCAGCAGCTTAACTACAATCTGCCGCAAGTATGTGGTGGGCATTGCCCACCGTACATTAAATTATCTCGTTCCTGTAGGCATACCCAAAATATCTTCAATCCGGGGCATTTCTTCCAACGAAATCACTCTCCCTTCATCTTCAAAACCAGCAATTTGATCAAAGTTCAAATAGCGATACAAATTATCAGCAAAAGGATGAATCTTATTCGCCACAATGTCTAGATATTCCTGCACTGTAGGAATCCTACCTAACAATGCACAAACAGCTGCTAATTCCGCTGAACCGAGATAAACTCGCGCATCTTGACCCATACGGTTATTGAAGTTGCGAGTAGAAGTAGAAAATACCGTCACACCATCAGCAACCCGCGCCTGATTACCCATGCATAAACTGCATCCTGGCATTTCTGTCCGCGCACCTGCAGCACCAAAAATAGCATACACGCCTTCTTCTTTAAGTTGGTGTTCATCCATGCGAGTCGGCGGACAAATCCACAGCCGAGTCTTCACAGAACCTGCACCTTCTAACACTTTACCAGTTGCCCGATAATGACCAATATTTGTCATGCAAGAACCAAGAAAGACTTCTTGCACGGGATCGTTAGCAACTTCAGACAAGAATTTGACATTATCGGGGTCATTGGGAGCAGCAACAATCGGTTCTTTGATTTCGTTCAAATCAATTTCAAGAATTTCTGTGTATTCTGCATCTGAATCAGCTTCCAATAGCACTGGATTTGCTAACCACTCTTCCATTTTGGCAACGCGACGCATAATAGTACGCTCATCGTGATAGCCTCTTGCTACCATATTTTTCAACAACGCTATATTAGAACGCAGATATTCAGAAACTGTCTCAATACTGAGCTTGATGGTACAACCCGCACAGGAACGTTCGGCGCTAGCATCGGTGAGTTCAAAAGCTTGCTCAACTTTCAAATTTGGTAAGCCTTCTATTTCCATTATCCGCCCAGCAAAGACATTTTTCTTGTTTTTCTTCTCTACCGTCAGCAAACCTTTTTGAATTGCCATGTAGGGAATAGCATTCACAACATCCCGTAGTGTCACACCAGGTTGCAACTCACCTTTGAAACGTACCAAAACAGATTCTGGCATATCCAAGGGCATAACACCCAACGCCCCTGCAAACGCCACTAATCCAGAACCAGCGGGGAAGGAAATACCCAAGGGAAAACGAGTATGAGAGTCGCCACCAGTTCCCACAGTGTCGGGGAGTAGCATCCGGTTTAACCAGGAGTGGATGATTCCATCGCCGGGACGCAATGCGACACCGCCACGAGAGAAGAAGAACTCAGGTAGTTCGTGATGGGTTTTGATATCAACAGGTTTGGGATATGCTGCTGTATGGCAGAAACTTTGCATCACCAAGTCAGCAGAGAAACCGAGACAAGCAAGTTCTTTTAACTCATCGCGGGTCATAGGTCCGGTGGTATCTTGAGAACCAACGGTTGTCATAATAGGTTCACAGTAGGTACCGGGACGGACACCTGGTAAACCGCAGGCTTTACCCACCATTTTCTGTGCTAAGGTGTAGCCTTTACCTGTGTCAGCAGGTTGCTGGGGACGGGTAAATACAGTCGTGGGTTCTACTTCTAGTCCTAGTGCAAGTCTTGTTTTGTCAGTAAGGGTGCGTCCAATGAGTAAGGGAATCCGTCCACCGGCGCGAACTTCATCAAGAATGGTGTCAGGTTTGAGGGTGAAGGTGGAAATAACTTCGCCTGCTTCATTGGTGATTTCTCCTTTGTAGGGATAGATGGTTATCACCATACCAGTTTCCATCTTGGTAACATCGCACTGGATGGGGAAAGCACCAGCATCTTCAGCGGTGTTGAAAAAGATTGGGGCAATTGTACCGCCTAAAATATAACCACCCGCTCGCTTATTTGGTACAAAAGGAATATCATCCCCAATGTGCCATAGTACAGAGTTAATTGCTGACTTGCGGGAGGAACCAGTACCAACAACATCTCCCACGTAGGCGACAGGATACCCTTTTTTCTTTAACTCAGTTATCGTTTGCAACGCCCCAGGCATTTTACTTTCCAGCATTGCTAAAGCGTGTAAAGGAATATCTGGACGAGTCATAGCCTGGGGTGCAGGGGATAAGTCGTCTGTGTTTGTCTCACCTGGGACTTTGAAGACGATAACATTGATGAATTCTGGTAGAACTGGACGAACGGTAAACCACTCGGCTTGGGCCCAAGAGTCTATCACCCGTTTGGCGAAAGGATTGGTTTTGGATAATTCCAAAATATCGTGGAAGGCGTCATACACCAGCAGGATTTTGCTTAAGGCGGTGGCGGCGTATGCTGCTATGGGTTCTTTTCCTTGTCCACCCATCACCAAAGGAGTGTCCGAAGATGATGAGACGGATACGGTGGGAGTTTGCAACAATTCGATTAATGACTGAACGTTGTAGCCACCTACCATTGTCCCCAGTAATTGTACAGCTTCGATGGGTGAAATCAAGGGGCTCGTGATTTCCTCTTTGGCAATGGCGGTGAGGAAACCAGCTTTAACATACGCGGCTGGATCAACTCCAGGAGGAACGCAATCGCGCAACAAGTGCAATAATGTCTCTTGTTCACCCGCAGGCGGATTTTTTAATAATTCGCACAGTTGTGATGTTTGATTTGCATCTAAAGGTAAGGGGGGAATTTCTAGTGCGGCTCTTTCTGCAACGTGTCTGCGGTATGATTCCAGCATTCTGCTCTCCAAATATTCGGTCCACAATTGGATTGAGTGTTTACAATCACTTCCCATTCTTTATGGGTCGTTTTCCCTGATTGTCGGTAACAAGCCAGATGAACAGGCGAGAAATCTCCCCAGGTGAATTTTTTCGTCTAGCAAGGACTTATAATTATCACTGGATAGCGCCCTAGCGAGTCAAGCTCTTTCCAGTTAAGCTTCTTGCTTTGCGATTCTTTGTCGGGTTGTCCATCTATTTCTAAGATAAGATATTTGACTTATCCGTTGCACAGCACTGCTATTGTATATGTCCAAAACATACACCGTTGAAATTATCCACCAAGGCAAAACTCATACTTTGCAAGTCCCTGAAAATGAAACCATCTTATCAGTTGCTGATGCAGCCCAATTAGGTTTACCCAGCTCCTGTCATGCTGGTGTTTGTACGACTTGTGCTGCCCAAATTCTCTCCGGAAGTGTGGATCAAAGTGATGGGATGGGAGTAAGTCCAGAACTGCAAGCAAAAGGTTATGTATTACTTTGCGTTGCTTATCCTCGTTCTGACTTAAAGATTGAAACCGAAAAGGAAGAAATTGTTTATCAGTTGCAATTTGGTAAGTAGAGACGCTGCAAACAGCGTGTCCATACATCAGCCTTGGCGTGTCTATTAAGTCAGGAGTCAAACAATGACAACACATTTTATTACCGCAGAAATTGATTTACAAGAAACTCCCACAGAACTCCAAAAAGCAATTGAAGTCGAGTTGAAAAAACAGGGAGAACCTTTGCGTTGGGCAGTGACATCTGTGGACGTGAAACAACAATCATGCACTGTTGAAGCCGTTGTTACCACAGAAAGCTAATGGAGAATAGCTAATAGCAATTGTTAGTGGTTAGTTGATAGCTGATAGTAAAAACAACTAACAACTAATCACGAAACAAATAGAATTTTTTTTGAGTTTTCACTTTTGAGTTTTCACTTTTGACTTTATTCGTGCGTCAATATACCGCTATCTTAATTATTCCTACTGGCATTGGAGCCGCAATAGGAGGTTATGCAGGAGATGCATTGCCAGTTGCAAAAGCTGCTTCACAGGTTTGCGATCGCCTGATCACTCACCCCAATGTCCTCAATGGTGCCAGTTTGTACTGGAACATGTCCAACACTTTCTACGTTGAAGGTTACGGACTTGACAAATTTGCTGCTGGATGCTGGGGTTTCCGTCCAGTTCATCAAAATCGGATAGGTTTGCTTCTTGACCAAGGAATAGAACCAGAGTTACGGCTACGACACCTACAGGCAGCGGATGCAGCCAGAGCCACTCTGGGATTATCCTTAACAGATTACGTCATAACTGATGCACCATTAAACGTAGAATTACGTGAGTCTGCATCAGGGATAAGTTGGGGAACGATAGGCAACCCAGATAGTTTATTACGGGCAGCGGAAGTTTTAATCAAAAAAGCGGGAGCAGAGGCGATCGCCGTTGTTGCTCGTTTTCCTGATACTCTTGATGAACAAGCAGATCAAAACTACCGTCTAGGTAAAGGAGTCGATCCCATTGCTGGTGCAGAAGCTGTGATCAGCCATTTGATTGTGCGAACTTTTCAAGTTCCTTGCGCCCATTCACCCGCCTTCTTTCCTCCACCTGCTGATCCCAATTTATCTCCCCGTTGTGCTGCCGAAGAATTAGGCTATACTTTCTTACCAAGCGTGCTTGTTGGTTTGAGCCGCGCCCCCCAGTTTCTGACTGGGGCGTCAGATGAATTGTGCGAATTTGCTGATATTTGGGCAAACCAAGTTGATGCGGCAATTGTACCAGCAACTGCATGTGGCAATAGCGCTTTACTGAGTTTAAGTCACCGTAGGCGATGTCAAATTATTACTGTGGAGGAAAATCAGACTCAGGTACAGGTTCGACCTCAACCTTTAGGAATAAAATCAATACAGGTCAATACATATTTAGAGGCAGTTGGTGTATTAGCCGCCCTCAAAGCAGGTATTAATCCATCTGCCTTAAGTCAGAATATATCGCCTTTACAATCTCTAGTAAATAATTAAGAAGTTATTTTCTCCTTGTTCCCTTGTCCCCTCATAGATTATCGTGGCACAACAGCAGAAGCAAGAGCCAGAAATCCCTTATCTGACACGCACTCAAGTGCTGGTGGCGATGGGAGTGACTGCAATTCTTTTATGGATAGTCGCCAAGCTGTGGCTACAATTTGGTAACTTTCCCCTAATGTCTTGGCGCTGGGAGGAAAGAGCATTACTTTGGGGAATTTTGTTAGGTTTAGGCATTACCGCCTTGAGTGGCTTAGCTTATCGCCTATGGCTCCCCTATCGTAGAAGTGCTAATTTTTACTTAGAAATGGTGCTAAAGCCCTTAGCTTTACCAGACTTGATATGGCTAGGGTTGCTACCTGGATTAAGTGAAGAATTGTTATTTCGAGGTGTGATGCTACCAGCCTTTGGACTTAGCCATGTAGCTGTCATTATTTCAAGCGTTTTTTTTGGTATTTTACACTTCAGTGGTTCTCAACAATGGCCCTATGTTGTTTGGGCAAGCGTTGTCGGAATATTGCTAGGTTATAGCGCTCTTTTGAGTGGTAACTTGTTAGTGCCGATTGTTGCTCATATTCTTACCAATTTGATTTCTAGCTATATATGGAAGATTGGGCAGTCTGCGATCGTTAAAAATTAGAAATTTTGATTAAACTCAGCAGGGCTCTTACCAGCCCTACTGGTCTTCAAAACGGAACGTGAAGGGTTAATTTCCATGCTGAACTGCGCTATCAAAAGCACGCGCGATCGCATTCCATACCAACTTGCGCTTCATTTGTGCATCAAGTGGGAGGGGACGCACTGGTGAACCATCTTTGCGGGGTTGTTTCTCTGTTAGCCACGTATAGCGATCGCTTAATCCCCAAGTCAAAACTGCAATGACAGCTGGTTCATCTAACACGACTGATAAATATTCCTCATAGATTTCAGCGACAAGGCGATCGCGTTCCTTAACATCTTTAGGCAACTTTTTGTCTGTCACATCTAGCTCGGTAATCATAATTTTGAGACCAAGACTTGCGACATTCTCCAGAAAAGCCTTCAGCTTAAGAGCGTTAAAGCGAGCCTCTCCCCCCCATAAATGAGCTTGAATACCAAGAGCCTGTACTGGAGTCCCTTTGGACTTTAAACGCTCTAGCAATTTTAAGACAGCAGTTCTCCTTGCTTCATCTTTCGGGGTGTCATATTCCATACTATAGTCGTTATAGACTAATAATGCCTGGGGGTCTGCCTCTGCTGCAGCGCGAAAGGCAATGTCAATATAATCTGGTCCTAAAAACTTAAGCCACGGCGTGTTTCGCAACCCATCAGAACGTCCATCGTTGGGGTAGATTGCCTCATTAACCACATCCCATGAGTGAATCTTCCCAGCATAATGCCCAGCAACTGTTGTAATATGTTTTACCAAAAACTTCTCAGCGTTTTGACGGTTGACTGTCGTCTTAAACCACTTTGGCAATTTAGCGTGCCATACTAAAGTGTGTCCGCGAAACAGCATATTATGAGTGCTGGCAAATTCTGCTAACCAATCGCTTTGAGTAAAGTCAAAACTGTCTGGGCTAGGGCGAAGATTTCTCCACTTTAATTCATCCTCTGGCACAAGCATACCACACTCTTGAGCAAAGCTAGTCGCAAACGCTGTGTTTGAGGCTAGCATATATTGTTGAGTTGCTCCCCCATAAATCAATCCCTTTACCGCCGCCCGGTTACGTAAAGGGGTGTTCCCAACCACTGGAAAATCTCTACTGTTGTCAGCAAGCGCTTGCATTTGATTGCTCTGGTGCCAGTATCTACTGGCTATCGCCAAAGCACCCGTCCCTGCCAAAGTACCTAAGCCCAATAAAAAGTTACGCCGTCCTCTCAAGACTCGTTTTTTTGCCACTGAAATCCTTTCCTTATCCTGATTGTCTAATAGGGCTCAGACTCAATCCGTGCGAAAAAGTGCAATCTGAGGCAGAAAAGTTCTGCTTTTCTGCCATATCTAACTTTTAGCTTTTTTCATGGGGAGTATAGGCTCGATCATATGTATTCAAGCGAGGCTGTTTCAACAGTTCGGCTAAAAACAACCTCAATATGAACCAAGGCTCTACCAAATAGCGCCGCCACAACCGCTTAGGTTCAATGAGTAGGCGAAACAACCACTCTAGCCCCAATCTTCCTGCCCACCTAGGCGGAGTTGGTACTGCACCTGCTACATAATCGATAGCAGCACCAGCGGTCAAGATAGCATTAGCAGAGAGTTGTTCAAGATTATCCAGCACCCAGTATTCTTGTCGGGGCATACTCATACCCACCATCAGGATATGCGGCTGGTAAGTATTAATCATTTCCAAAATAGCCTGGTTTTCTTGGCTATGTGGACGAGTATTAAAGTAGCCGTGTGCTGTTGCAATCTGCAAGCCTGGAAAGCGTTTCCGCAGAATGCTGGCTCCCTGCTCGGCTATCCCCGGTTTGGAACCTAGGTAAAATACACGCCAACCTTGTTGCACAGCTTGCGCCATTAAAGGCTCTGTCCAATCTGCGTATGTCACTCGATGCTCCCGGCTTAGGGGAAGACCTAAAAGCTTCCCAAGCAAGACTACACCCATACCGTCCACATGTACGTAATCTGCCTGAGCATAAAAGGCACGCATCTTGCTGTTGTGGTGGGAAAGGTAAATGCTGTGCAAGTTGTGGTTAGCAATAATCCACTTTTGCCTATTAGTGACAGCTTTAGTAATCAGACTATGAAGGTTTTCTATAGTCAAAGGGTTAACCGTGACACCAAGAAGACTCAGTGAAGAAATAACGCTTACCTTTTGTGTTGTAGATTTCATGTTTGGCAATTCGGTTTTATATTGGATGATTTGCACAAAAAAAGCTTTACTAAGGCGCTTCTGCAAAGTACAGAATCGCGCAAAAATAACTGAAATCTGATTGGCTTTGACAAAAGGTAGATGCTTCCTGTCTTCAGTGGGCAGAGGATGTCATACACTTTGTATCTGTTTGTTGCTCCTTCTCGCCCAAAATTTGATCAACTATTGGAATCAATGTCTGCACGCGAGCTATCCAACTGTGATTAAGCAGGATATCTTCACGAGCCTGACGCCCCATCTCCTCTAGTACCGGCTGCGACTTATAAGCCCTGACTAAGGCAGATTTGAGATCCTGCATATCCCCGGCTTTGAACAAAAACCCGGTTTCCCCTTCCCGGAGTACCCGTTGAGCATCTTCAAAAGCCGAAGCTAAGACTGGTTTACCCATCGCCATATACTCGTATATTTTGAGTGGCGAATGGTACATCTTACCAATCTGTAGCTTGACGTGACCAGAATAGCCAACATCGAATCCAGCAATGTAAGAGGGAACCTCGTTCCAAGGAACTTGACCGACAAACTTCACGTTGTTAGATAACCCCAATGTCTGAGCCTTGGATTCCCATTCTGTCCGCATCTGACCGTCTCCAACGACGACTAGGGACAAATCAAAGCCCTCTTTAAGCAAGTCGTGCAGAGCCTTCAACAAATCCTCCAACCCCTGCCAAGCATACAAATTGCCCACAAAGCCAATTGTGAAGTTATCAAATGTACGCTTAGGCTGGTAAGAGTCAGGGTTAAAAACAGAAGTATCTACACCGTTGGGTAGCACTATGACCTTTTCAGGTGGGATATTTGCTTCGCGGACGATAATCTCTTTGAGTGCTTCGGTAATACAGATTAGGATGTCACACTCCCGATAAGCTTTTATCTCCAACCATCTTTCAAGTCTGCTCAGGACAACATTTTTCCGCTCTGCTTTCGATTCATAGAACAAAGGGGAATTGGTTTCTAATATCCAGGGGATACCATACCGCGTGAATATCCAGCCGAGAGACTGAAGCGCAGCACGGCGCTCGTAAACCCAGTCCACTTGTTGACCTAATTCACGCCAAGCTCGCCTTACATTGATGATACCCATGTTCAACCGTACTAGGTCTGATATCAGGGTACGGAAAAACCCTCCTGTAACTGCGCGTTCCGAGCCTGAACTCACCCAACTACGTGGTACGCGATCGCCCACAATAAAGGGTTTTACCTGCCACTGCAGAGCCTCAAAAGCTCGCATCACGCCAAGCATATGCGATCGCGGTCCCCCCGCTTCAGCATCAGAACGAGTAGAAGCTCTAGGGGCAGCTGATAAATAACCAAGTCTGTGCGCTAAACTCTTGTTTTTTCCATATTCTCACTTTAATTTGTAAAGGAAATCATGATGTGAAAATTGGTCTATTTGAATGTATAAATCACTGATATATTCTTCTATTTCATTTCTAAATCTTGCTTCTATCAGCATATACTTCGGTTGATATTTATTAAAATCAAGACCCTTGAGTACATTGAGTTCGTACCCTTCAACATCTAAAGAGAATAAATCGATTTCCTGAACATGACATTCATCTAATATTGATGTTAGTGTACGTACAGGTACGCTAATTTCATAAGGTTTCACACTACTCTTTTTTAGATGGTTCATATCGTATGCATGTTTGATGTCATTTTCATCACTCTTTTGCGCCCCTTTCACAAGAGACCTGAGATTTGAATAAATCATTGTGGCATGAGTATCTTGGTAATCCTCAGATATTAGAGCATAATTAAAAACTTTTGACCTTGGTCGTTCTTTTACACATTCTTCATAAAGTTCAGGAATAGCTTCCACAAGAATTCCATTCCAACAGCGAAAACGCTCAAAGTAGTACGTATTACTTTGATTGAACCCATCATTACCACCGACCTCAATGAAGAAACCATTGCGATAATTGAGATATTTTTCAAGCGTCCTATCAATATTTTTTAATGAAGGTCTTGAATAACGGTCTGAGCCAAAGCTCTCAAATAATCTCCTTCTGAATCTTTTCAAATTTTGCTTGAACATTCTATGCTTTTCCACAATTAACGACCTCCTAAAGTTAATTATTTTTGTTGTCTTACTCTTCTTAAAAGCAAGCTCTTAACTTCAACTAAGATGCGCTCGGTCACGCATTTTTCTGTAAAACCGCATCGTATAAATTTTCTAAAACCTTGGTTTGACTGCGAAGATTAAATAAGGTACGTACTCGTTCTTGACCCTTTTGGCTAAACTGTTGCCATAGAGTTTTGTCTTCTAGCAAACGTAAAATGTAATCGGCGAGAGTATTCCAATCTCGCTCACTAGCTAAGAAACCTGTTTCTTTATGCACCACAACATCAGGGATGCCAGAATGAATTGAACTAACAACGGGTAGACCCATTGCTTGCGCTTCAAGTATCACGATAGGCATTCCCTCAGACTCCCCAGTCGCCGCCGTCACACTCGGCGCACCCAATATAAGTGCCCGATTCATCCAACTTTGCACGACTTGTCGAGGCTGCGACCCCAGAAATTTATAACGATATAGCAATGCGGCTGCCAGTTTTTTTAAATCAAGGTTCATCGGTCCGTCACCAATGATGACAAGCTCAGCATCTGGGATTGCTGCTTGCACCTTAGCCATTGCTCGAATCAGGTACTCGCAACCCTTTTTTTCTAATAATCGACCCACAAATAAAACGATCGGCTCGCGCACGACACTCGGATCTGGTTGAAAAGTTTTCGTATCGACGCCAATATGGTGGACCACAACTTTATCTGGCTCAAAACCCTGCTCTAATAAGGTTTTTTTGATATAGTCCGACACTGCAACAAACAGCTGAGCCTTCTGTTTGAGTACTTGTCTACGGCGAAGATAGACTCGATGACTCCAAAAGGAAGCTTTTGCATACGCATCCTGCATTGTGGCGTCATAGCCGTGAAACGTGACTGCAAGAGGGATTCCTAAATCTCGTGCTAAAGGTAAAGCCATAACCCCATCGGGACCAAAATGAGCGTGAATCAAGACAGGATTGAGCTTTCGTAAATGCCGGACAAAATCGGGTGCCAATCCCCAAAGCTTATAAGAGACTTCCCGTGTCAAACCCAACAGTCCACCCTGGTTCACCGCGAAGGTTCGCTCATTGGGAAGCTGCAAGCCTTGCACACGACGGGAGCCTACGTAAAAAGGAGTAAAGCGCCGCAAAGCTTCTGCTTGGTTTTGCACGAAAGTTTCCGAGGGTGGTAGCAGGTTATTCCTATAAATCAGGACAGTAGGCTGACTAAGCATCTTTGAAGTATTCTCCTTTGTTTAAAGTTTCCCTAGCTATTACAGACGGTTTAGCTTCCACATTGCGCTGAACCACCATTGAGAAAATCGTCGATACATAGAGAACCCAAAAGATATTATTTTGCTGCAAGATGATGCTATCTGTGACGTTATAGGGCAACA
Organism: Scytonema sp. RU_4_4; assembly: GCA_012031965.1. Taxonomy (GTDB): domain Bacteria; phylum Cyanobacteriota; class Cyanobacteriia; order Cyanobacteriales; family Nostocaceae; genus Brasilonema. Next base: position 23,952 of record JAAUSC010000002.1, on the reverse strand, counting down.
AAAACGTCAAATAGGCTAATGGAAACATTCCTTCTACAGTTTGGTTAACACGCGCCCAAGTTAAAGCTCGTCCAAAGTAAATTAAAAATCCCAGCACAAATACCGAAATTCCTAATAAGCCCAAATCAAGTCCTAATTGGAAATAACCATTGTGAGCATACGTGGGTTCCCATATGAGTAAGTTCCATACCCTGGCGGATTCACCTTTCCAGCCAAGCCAGAAGGCATTATACCCGTAGCCAAGCCAAGGGTGTTTTTGAATCATTTGCAGCAAAATCGCCCACAGTTCTGTACGTCCAGTGAAGGTAAAATCCCGCCCAGCAGCACCAAGTATTGCTTGGGCTTGACTCAAAAGCCATAGAGCAGCAACTGAGCCGAGCGTTACTACCATGATAAAAAAGGGCAAAAATAAGGGATTGCGCCACCGCCAAATACTGTAAAGCGGTAACAGACTCAAAACAGCTAAAGAAGACAACAGTGGTGTTGCTGAAGTTGACAGCAGTATGAGACTGGCTGAAAGTACTAAGCCAACCCAAGCAATCCAGCGATGTTTGGATTGATAAAGAACATAAAGTGAGAATAATACGATACTTAAGCCCATAGAACGACCTAAGGCATTTTTATGCACGTAGATTCCTCTCCACGCCCCTATATGTCCTCCTTCTGAATGAATTCCCAAGTGCGGTGGCGCTAAGGCAAACAGGAAACTTAGCAGTGCTGCAATACCAAGTGTCCACGCCAGCAACTGCAACTGCTCCTTTAAGCTGTAACGCGTAGCCAAATACACTCCAAAGAAGGTTGTTCCTACGAGCGCTACGCTACGGCGAAGTGTCACCATCGGTGCGAAAGACCAGAGAACGGAGACGAGAGCGATCGCCAGTAGCAGCATTAACAACGGTTCTGCCTGCACCGCTTGAACGGTTTTCTTCCAGCGTAATAAAATCAGGAAAAGGGTAACTATGTACACTCCAAACAAAGAAACTTGCATAACCGGATCGCCTTCAGTTGAGTCAAGGACAAACCCTCCTTGGCGACGCAGGAGTGATATAAATGCGTCTGTAAAAAGTAAAAGTGCTAAAACAACAAATCCCTTTTCAAAAATGCTTTTATGTATTGCAATTTTCAATGTTAATTTACTCTCCTGAATCTTTTTAGAAAATTTATTTTTTATCAAATTTTGTGGAACAAATAGTATGGGAATTGCAATCTTTTTTTTTGAAAATTGCTCTTAAAATTGTTCTTATAACTTCAAACTGTAGTAATAAGCTCTTAAACTAATTTCAAGTCTTTCTAAGGGTGAAACAGAATCCAGATAATTTTTGATAATTTCTCTAGCTGGCACCTCAACTTCTCCAGTCCGCCAGTAAATGCTAAGACTTTTCGCTAAAGATTTATTAGTAAACTTGGTAAATTCTGGAAACTTAGCTCTCATCCAATTAGCCATGATAAGAATTGCTCTAGCCATATATTGTTGCCTACCATCCATCGCTGTGTATGCATTATTACCATGTATTCTTTGAACAGTTAGCTCCTTATCTAAGAAAAAGCCTTTACTTAAAGCTATTGCTGTAAATGTCAAGCAGCGATCTGCCGAAGTTTTATGAGCTTCATAAACGGGCAAAGGTAAAATCTGTTTTATAAAGGAACTTGTAAAGCACAAACCGGACGATGCAGGAGCTATGAACGGTGCTTTCCCCTTTTTAATCATGTGCAACCTAAAATCGCACTTGCGCGATAAATTTTCACGCTCTTTGTGCTTAGTGATTGGAGTGTATGCATTGTCACGGTGTACTCGCTTTAGCACTGCACCCGTCTTGATGTCTGTTATTTTCAAGCTATGGAAACACCAATCAATATCTAGGTGTTCTCTAAATATGTTGACAACTTCTGTCACTTTTTCTGGTAAAGCAATATCATCGGCATCAAGGATGCAGATAATATCTCCCTTGGTTGCTGCAAACCCGGCATTAAATGCTGAGGCTTGACCCCCATTGTCCTTAAGTACTGGAATGATTTTGTCTTTATAGTTATTGATAATTTCGCGGGAGTTATCGGTAGAACCATCATCCACCACAATCACTTCAATATGAGGGTAAGTTTGATTTAATGCACTGTCTATCGCTTCACTAATGAAGCGCCCGTAGTTGTAGTTGTTAATTAGAATGCTGACTAAAGGTTTATGTTTCATAAGTTTTATTCAATTTCTTCTCCATTTCAGTTTGGGAACAGCTAACTCAATAAAATCCAGTGTTTGTCTAAAGACTTTTGGAGCAATTAAGAAAATTGTTAGTATATAGGCAACTGCGCCAATGATTATACTGACAATTAATAATGTCGCCGAATTTATCAATCCCCCAAGCAAGTATTTGGCTCCCAAAATAGCACTTACCATAACCAATGTTCCGGTCAGTGGAATAGCGTATTGACACAAATAGGTCATGAGTTGAAGAGGAATTAATTTACGGACTAAATATATGGAAATGGGAAAAATTAGGTATCCGCTAATAACATAGGCTAGCGCGATCGCTAAAATTCCCCAACGAGTTACCAATGCAAAACCAATCACATTAACTACAGCGTTCAGACAATTTACTCCAAACCTCCAAGATGGCTTACCTTTAGCCATCATGATAGTTGAATTGAAGTAAACCATAGAATGGAGAATACCGATAAACGCTAGGACTTGCATGACTGGTATACTTTGTTGCCACTTACTTCCAAACAAAACCTGCACTAATTCAGGTGCTAACACAGTCACGCCGAGAAAGCTGGGGAAAGCAATGAGACTTGTGAACTGCGTAACAGTGTAAAATGCACGTTGTAGTCGTACGTCGTCTTCTTGCAGCCTAGAAAAAATGGGTAGCGCCACCTGGCTTGTCACCGTAACGAAAAGCTGCGTCATCACCCACAAGACTCGGTAGGCAACAGTGTAATATCCCAGCGCTACAGGACCGAGGAAGTATCCAATTAAAAAGTCATCGGCTCGACGGTTGAAAAAGTTGACTATATTGAACCCCATCATATTGATCCCGAAAGCAAATAACTCTTTGAAGTGCTTTAGGGAAACATTGAATTTTGGTCGCCAGTCGCTCGCTCCCCATAAAATCAAAGCTCCTACTGAGTCATTAGCTATCCGTTGACCAACGAGACTCCAAACACCGTAGCCACCAAGCGCCATGGCTACGCCAACCACACCACCAACCAAAGTAGCGAAGAGCGATCGCACTGCTACAACCTTGAAAGCAAGCTTGCGATGAAAGATTGCTTGCTGGACGCGGCTGAAGGCACCGACTAAGAAGCTCAGTGATAACCACTGTATGATGGGAGCTAGTTGTGGATGATGAAACAAGTTAGCGATCGCATAAGCAAAAGTGATGCCGAACGTAGTCAGCAGTATACCAACAGCGAGATTCGCCCAGAAGGCGGTGTCTAGGTGTTCCTGGTCTAACTCCTTACGTTGAACTATTGCTTGGGTAAGTCCTTGGTCAAGAAAAATCTCCATGAAAGCTATAAAAACGCTAGCTAGAGCAACTAGACCAAAGCCTTCCGGTTCAAGCAGGCGAGCCAGCAAAGAAAAGACAACAAAGGAAATTGTCTGGCTACCCCAATGCTGGATAACAGACCAAACTACACCTTTAACTGCCTTTTTTTGTATGTTCATTCTGATGTTTAATCTGATGTTTAAGCTATTGAAAAGCCAATTTTCTCAAGAAATCGCTGTGCTGTAGGTATAGGACTGTAATATTTCAGTGCCCAAAGCCTTCCTTCGGTAGAAATTCTTTCCAAAAGTTCCGGTTCATCAGCTATTCTGTCTATTGATTCTTGTATGTTGTCCAAATCTATCCCAATGTAGTGTCGCCAGTTCTCCGGTATAACAGGCAAGTCTGCACCATACTTCTGGTAGTCCAAATGAAACGGAACGCATCCAGCAGCTAATGCTTCCCAAAATCGCCAACTCTCCCATTTCACAAGTTGGGTTGGTCGTAAATCTAATTTGCTTAAAATTCGATACCAAAGTTTCGTTGGAGCAACAGCATCTCGCGTCCACGAGGGTTGGAGGACACCCCCAAAACAGGCACATGCAACTGATTCTCTCAAGCGTTTGTAGTAGTTCGGGTAATGACGTCTGCCTGTTTGATTCCACTGTAAATAATCGTAGGGACTCGTTGGAAAAGTGTCGAAACTATCACTAGAATTGTCAATTGGCAGAATGCTTTGAATGCGAGGCAGAAATTTTTTGCCAACAATTTGCCTAACAGAATGACCGACTCTGAAGTTAACAAGCAGGTGTTTTTTTCTTTCTTGAAAACTTGGTAAAATAGCAGTCTCCTGCAATATCCTCTTAGACAAACCAAAAGCCCACGGATGACAATTAGAGGGATATTTTAACCTACTGTTGCACTGAGCCTTTAATACCAAATCGAAATTTTCAAACTCAGGGTTTAGAGCAAAGTTTGACTCTTTCCAAAGCTCGATATAAACAGTAATATATTTTCTTTTTGAATGAAAGAGATTTTCTGGAAAAGGTTTACCATATCTGAACCAAAGGTCATTTAACACAACAATTGAACAGTCATCAGGCGTAACACTGGAATCGTGACAAAAGATGTATTCTTCTTTTTCTGGTGAAGTTTTCCAATAGTTTTGATTTGAATAAAATTGTATTCCTAGTGATTTTAAACCTTCAGCTAAGCAAACTATTCCGTGTTGATAAGCTGCTTTATCAGGAGTGCCTTGTGGAAGACAATAGAAAAATATTTTTTCAGTAAATTGACTTATCATTTTTCACCTAAACAGACTCATCAAGGAGAAAGGTATTATTAATACTTCTTTTTTAAGTTTTAGGAGAAACGCTCAGCTTAGTTTCTGGTATCAGACGTAGCTTGTTGGCGAACAGGAGAATCTTCCTGAGCAGAATATCCTTTAGTAAAGTGAAAGTAGCTGTCAGGTTCGTTTTCTAAAATCAAACCGTTGACAACCAAACCCAGAACTTTCTGACCAGAACGCTCCAACAACTCTTTAGAAGCTTGAGCGCTGGTAAAATTGAGTACCCCTGGTCGCGCTACGAACAAAACACCATCAGTCATTTCACTTAAGGTCAGAGCATCAGCTGCATGTACAACAGGAGGCGCATCAATAATGACAAAATCGTAGTTTTCACCAAAATACTCAATCAATGAAGCCATCCGCTTGGAGTCTAAAAGAGCCATTGGGTTAGGAGGTATGACCCCTGCTGTTAAGATATCCAGGTTAGGCATCACTCTACGCGCTATAGTTGCCTCAAATTCAGCGTGACCAACCAGGACATTGCTTAAACCCGCTACATTGGTTAGTCCCCAGATGTGGTGCTGCATTGGATGACGCATATCCGCATCCACTAGCAAAACTCGGCGTCCCAGTTCAGCAGTAGCGGCGGCTAAATTGGCAGAGATTGTAGATTTACCCTCTTTAGGAAGAGAACTCGTTACTACAATCACTTTGGGTGCTTTATCTAAACTAGTAAATTTCAGGTTAGCTTTAAGCATTCGGTATGCTTCGCTGATAGGTAAGCGAGGAGTGTCTCTAACAGGAACCTCTGGAAGAGTCCACTCCTGCTCTTGACGACGCCGGGTAACTCTTTTCCCGACGTAAGGAATAGTTCCTAGCAGAGTGTACCCAAATAGCTTTTCTGCTTCTTTAAGAGTCTTGATGGAGGTGTCTCTAACTTCTAAAATAACGACCATAGCTGTCGTCAAAAAGATACCTAGTAGAACACCCAAAACGACAGTGACAATTTGTTTGCGAATCGAAGCTTTTTCGGGAACTAAGGCATTCTCAAGAATACTTGCGTTACCCACATTTTGGTTTTCTGCAACCCGTATTTCTTGTAGCTTTTTCAAAAGAGTTTGATAAGTAGATTGAGCTGCTTCGAGTTTCCGTTGTAGCTCTCGCTGCTCTTTTTCTAATTTCGGTAAAATATTAACCCGTTGTTTATAGATAAACCGAGCATTATATATTTGATTTAAGCGATTAGCTAAGCTTTGACGTCCTATCTCTGATTTGACAAAATCATCAATCAGTTCTTGTTTGCTTTCTCCAATCTGCAAATTCTGCAAATATTGATTGGGCAGTTGCTTGTCCTCTCCAAGCGTTTGTTCTACGCGCTTTTGTAGTAAGGCTTTTACAGTAGACCTCTGTTCCTTCATATAGATAATAGTAGGATTTTCATCCTGGAAGCGTTTTTGCTGAACTGCCAGTTGAGTGTCTAGTTGTTGGAATTCTTCCAGCAATTTTTGCACTCCCGGAGACTGGTTGAGGGTATTGACAACCATAGCTTGCTTTGAAGTCATACCCACTTTTTGCTGAAGGTTTGCAGACCGACTAGTAGCATCCGCTAGGTCAGCTTGAATCTGGTTAATTTGAGTTTCGAGATCTTTAATAATCTCTACTGCCGATTTGGCTTCCTCATCCAAAGCTACAATCTGGTTTTTTTCTTTAAATTGGCGTAAGGCTGCTTCTGCTTGACGAACGCTTGCTTCGGCTGTAGGTAATTGCTGGGCAATAAATTTCCCCGCCGCAACAGCTTCAGCCCGATTAGTCAGTACATTTCTTTCTATATAAAGGCTCATCAGTTTATCGACCACTAACGCAGCTTGCTTAGGGTCGCTGCTTTTATAGGAAATTTGCAGTACATTTGTTGTGCCTATATTTTTTACATCCAGCTGTTTTTCTATCAATATTTGAGGTTTAAGAGGGATACCCTTTTCATCTTTTAAGTTGAGTGCAGTTATGGTCTTTTCTACAAGAGGGACGGAATGAATAATTTCTACTTCTGTATTCAGAGGGTTCCCTTTATCAGTTAAGGGACGATCCAATTCTCCTAATTGTTCACCTACTCCTGTGAGGGCAGGGGTATGATTTATCTTTAATAAAATCTTTCCTTGCGCTTCATATTCAGGCTTTTGCACAAACGCCATTCCAACTGAAAGCGCACTCACAGGTCCAAAGACAGCTACAGCAGCAAGCCAACGCCGTTTTAGACTCAACCAATACTTTTGTGGATCTATATTTATGTATTCTGTTGATTGCATGAAAGTCTTATCAAAAAAAAATACGATGTAGCAATTTTCTTGTTCTATTATCTTAATGTGCTCGTCTTGTTCTCTCGTATCAGTTATCAAAAAGATGGGATGGTGAAGTGCTCCTTTCTTTCGCAGCAGTTTGGTTGCGACATCAAATATATAGCGAGCAGTTTTGTATCTTTATTCCTGTAGCTGATCTTAAATCTAGCTTGAAATCTGCAAAAAATATCGATGTCATCGAAGACATGAGAGATAGTCTCTCATATCCTGCACCAAATATATTCATAGGCTTTTACCCGATTTTCTGGGATGTCGATTCACTTAAGATGGCTATCAGGCCTTTACACTCCATCATGTGAAGAAACTACAACCACTGCTGCTGGTATCTTGCCCTAGTTATTGACTAGTCTCTTGGCAATTCAATCGGTAAATGCATTAAGTACAGCTTTTCACAGATTCGTAGCATTATATGTCATAAGGCTACGCCTACAGAATGGCACTCATACCATCCCATACCATGATGAATTTGTGTAATCTTGTACTAAAGAATAAAGCATCAAAAGTAATAAACTTGAGACAAAGAATTTAATAAGTTTGGGAATTAGTACTGTACAAATTAACCATAATATGGATTAGAGATTTTGTTGATTCAGGCGCTTTCCCTGTCCCTTTGAGACAGGGAGCAGGTTTCTTCTAGAAACCTGCGGAGGCTATACGGGCGATCGCCAGAGGTAAAATCCGATGTTCTTGAACTTGAATCCTAGCGTGGAGTGTTTCTGGTGTATCATCAGGCAACACAGGCACCGCTGCTTGCATCACAATGGGACCGCTATCCATTTCTAAACAAACAAGATGCACAGTACAACCGGCAATTTTCACTCCCTCAGCAAGGGCTTCTTCTACTGCATGTGACCCCTTAAAACTAGGTAACAAACTGGGATGGATATTGATAATTTTGTTAGGAAACGCATCGATAAAAACTGACGTTACGAGTCGCATCCAACCTGCCATAACTACCAATTCCACATCATATTCTCGCAGAGTTTGTACAATTTGCCTATCTAATTCTTCGCGGCTTTTGTAGTCACGGTGATTGAGAAGCACAGCAGGAACACCCCACTTTGCAGCGCGTACTGCGGCATAAGCATCTGGATTATTGTAGATTAAAACTTGAATGTGGGCAGATAACTGTCCATCTTTGATTGCTTGGGCAACAGCCTCAAAATTACTCCCACTTCCAGAAGCCAGAATTCCCAATTTTATGGGAGATTGTGTACCAAGTGTATCAGCACTTATATTGGGAGACACCAGACTAGGGATAAAATCAGGGCGAAGCGTCATAGCAGCAGGGAGGATAAATCAGTAGATGCCAAAAATATATACTAAGTCGTGGCTAGATAATGATACAGTTGCTGCTTGGATTTTTCTCACTCCCGCAGTGATTTTCCTAAGCATTTTTATCCTTGGTCCAATCGCCTATTTGTTCTTTCTCAGCTTCACGGCTGGTAGTTTCACCTCAACAGGGACTTACTGGGTGGGACTCAAAAATTACTGGCGCTTGCTTCTCAACCCTGATTTTTGGCAAATTCTTGGTAACACTGTTTATTTTACAGTTGCGACAGTTCTTCCCAGTCTCGTGATTCCTTTGGGACTAGCAGTGTTGTTAAACCGTAGCATCGCATTACGGGAAGCCTTGCGAACTACCTATTTCCTACCTTCAATTGTTTCTCTAGTCGCCGCTGGTTTGGGATTTCGCTGGCTGTTTCAGACAGAAGGACCAGTGAATGCATTGTTAAATAGTATTGGCATTTCATCTATTACTTGGCTAGGAGACACCTTTTGGGCAATGCCAGTACTCATTCTATTAAGTATTTGGAAACAATTGGGTTTCAACATGGTAGTTTTCTTGGCAGGGTTACAAGCAATTCCTCGCAGCCGTTATGAAGCGGCGGAACTTGATGGCGCGGATTCTTGGCAACAATTTTGGCATATTACCCTACCTGGATTGCGACCTACTCTCATATTTGCCATAGTCACCACTGTAATTTTCACATTACGGAGTTTTGAGCAAGTTTATGTGATGACTGGTGGAGGTCCTTTGAATTCTACTAATTTGTTGGTTTATTACATTTATCAAGAAGCTTTTGGTCAATTTGATTTTGGTTATGCAGCAGCCGCCGCGACTGTGTTGTTAGCAATAACGTTGGTGCTGGTGTATTTACAGTTGCGAACTTGGGGTGAGGAAAATTAGATCATTTTAGATTTTAGGTAAGAATCATTCGTCAGAATCCAGGAGCGTAGGCGTGGCTCCGCTCAATAAGTGCTGAATTCTTACGATTTTAGATTAGATTTTAGCTAAAACAGAATTCATCCCACACTGTAACGGTACCCCGTTCAGTGTGGGATGAATTCTGGGCAGTGAGGAATTGACCAACGGGAAAAAGTGATATCAAATCCGTTAGCATCGGATTAAAGAAGGCAGAAGTACGTTCGGCTTCAAGCCGTGCCGCAGGCTCAGGCAGAGGGCAGAAGGTTCCCCACGCTTGAAAGCGGGGGATTTAATAAAGTTTGCACTCTATTATTTGTCTCCATAAATAAATTCAGGGGCTTTAGACCGTCTGGCAGAGCACAGAGGACTTACTTTTGTATGAAAAACTTTTTTAGATGTATGGCTGAAGCTTTTAAGGCACTTACCAGTAATAAAATGTCCCGCCGTGTATTAAGTTAACGGGTGGGTGTAGAGGATCTGGGTTTGACGGCGGGACATTTTATTTTTTGGATCTCCCTAACTGTTCAATCATAGGTATCCTGTTGGGGGGCGACTTGGTTCAAAAATTGAATTAACTCATACACTGAGTCATGTTTCGACACAGCACCGTTGTATTTTACTCGCCAAAAAACTTGTCCTATTTCAGACATCACTTCTACGCAAAGCAGCGAAGAATCGCTATCAGATACGACAACAAACCCCACTCGTTGCAAAGCACGCTTTGTCCATAGTGCTTCCATACCTTCACCTATCAAGTCAACCCTACCACGAATCGGCGTATGAAGATGAAATTCTCCAGTGAGTGCGTCAAACTCTACACCAACACTCTTAAAAGTATCAGCAAATGCACCACTTAAAACCAAGTCTTCTGGTGCGCCAATATGGAGAGAACCGCCTTCTGATAGAAGCCAAATTTTATCAGCAAGGCGCAAAGCCAAATCCAAATCGTGAGTAGAAAGCAAAATCGCCTGATTTGTCTTTTTTGCCAAGCGCCGCAGCAATTGCATAATCTCTACACGGCGGGGTAAATCCAGAAATGCTGTTGGTTCATCAAGTAGCATCACAACAGGTGACTGTGCTAAAGCACGCGCAATCATGATTTTTTGGCGTTCCCCGTCACTGAGTTCGCTGACATTGCGTTGTGCTAAGTGTGTAGCGCCTACAGATTTTATTGCCCAAGTTATTATTTCTTCATCTTGGGATGCTAGCTTTCCCCACCAGTTCGTATAGGGATAGCGCCCCAACGACACCAAAGTGTAACCGCAAAGCATACCTACATCTATTTTCTCAGTCAGTACAAGACTCAGACGTTTCGCCAATTCCTGCGGTGGTAACTTATAAACATCGTCTCCTAACAATCGCACTTCACCTTGAATTGGAGGTTGCATTCCAGCAAGCGATCGCACTAAAGTTGACTTACCCGCACCATTAGGACCAAGTAAGCAGACAAGTTCCCCTGATTGCAGCGATACAGAAATACCAGATGCAACATTGCGGACAATTTTCCTCGACATCCTGTAACCAATAGTCAAGTTGTGAGTTGTCAGAATAGCATGACTCATGTGGGAAAAGATTTTTGAGAATGACGCCGCACAATCACCCAAGTTACGACAGGAGTTCCTATCAAAGCGGTGACAGCATTTAATGGTAAGATAATTTGACTTCCCGGAACTTGAGTCAGCAAATCTGCAATCAATGCTAAAATTGCACCCATAATTATCACTGCTGGAATTAATATCCGATGGTCTGAAGTGTTAAATAAATTGCGACAAAGGTGGGGAATAGCTACACCCAAAAAGGCGATAGGACCACAAAAAGCGGTGATTGCTCCCGCTAATACAGAAGCACTGGTAAGAATTGAAAATCTAGCTTTTTGCACTGTTAACCCCAAACTACGTGCATAAGACTCACCTAGTAAAAGTGCGTTGAGTGGTTTTGACAATAACAACGCTGCTAATAACCCAAGAAGTATGATTGGGACTAGAATAATTATCTGTTGCCAAGTGACACCTGCAAAACTGCCAAAAGTCCATAATAAATAACTTTGAATACCTTCTTTGGAGCTAAATTGTAGAAAAATACTTACAATTGATGTCGTCGCATAGCCAAATAACAAACCTAAAATCAGCAGTGTCATTGTGTCTTGAACCCGCCGAGAGACAACTAGCATGATCGCTAAACTTGAAGCTGCGCCGAGACTTGCTGCTATGACTAAACCAAAATCACCCCAGACTCCTAAGTTTTTTAAGAATGTAGCAGTACCTGTAGCGCTGGCTGTGAGTACAACTAGTGCAACTCCTAAAGAAGCACCAGAACTAATTCCTAATACAAATGGTCCCGCTAGGGGGTTTTTAAATAGAGTTTGCATTTGCAAGCCACTTACACCTAAAGCCGCACCAGCAAGGGTGGCGGTTAAGGCTTTGGGTAAGCGAAATTTAAGAATAATGGTAGTCCATGCGATTTTTTCTGGTTGTTGTCCTAGTAGAATTGTAATGACTTTATTCAGAGGTATATGAGCGGAACCAAAGGCTAAATCTAGTAAAAATGTGAGAATTAGTGTTGTCAGTAATATGGGAAAGAGTAGCGATTTTAAAGGAAAGTTTTTTGTCGTTTTAACTATTAGTTTTAATATATGTTTTAAAGGCATTTTTTATAATTTTTTATATAATTAAATTGCAAAGCCATAAATAAAGGGCGCGTTCGGCGTCAGCCGTCTCGTAAGTTCTGAAGACAAGCACTCTCGGCGCGTAGCGTTTCCGACAGGAGAAGAGAAGAAAGGAGAAAAGAAAAAGAAGATTAGGAAAGTTGACGGTAGTATTTTAGTTGATGATTGGGTAAGATTTCTGGATGTAAGATTTTAATTAAGTCCGATAAAACTAGATGAGGATTGCTGATTCCGCTTTCCCAGTAGTCGTTTCCGCCAGTCGTATTTAGTCGAGCATTATTATTATAAAGATTCTTCTCTTTGACAGCTTTAAATTCAGCATAGCGGTTATCGTCAGCAAGTAGGTCTTTTCGTGTTTTCCAAGATTGACTTAAGTTTAACCAATAATCAGCATTGACAGCACGTTCAAACACTTTTTCAAAAGATAATGGTAGACTACCAGATGATTTATCTTCTTTCCAAAGATAATTTGCGCCTGCATCAGCTAGATATTGGGCGACATAACTGTTACCTCCTGGCATATACCATGTTCCTTTAAAGTTGAATCCTACGAATACAGTGGGACGATTTTTTATAGATTTGGCAAGGGATACAATTGTTTGATATTGTTGAGCAATCTCTTCAAAGATTTTTGCAGCTTTTGCTTCATGGTTAAAAAATAAAGCTGTGAACTTAAGCCATTCTGCTTGTCCCAAGGGTGATGATTCCATATACTCGGCATTTATAGCTACTTTTAAACCTGCTTCTAAAAGTTTTGGATAGCTATCTATGTCTGGATTTCCTATTCCAAATGTTGTCACTAAGTCAGGATTTAACTCTAATAATTTTTCAACATTAACGTTAGCATTATTACCGATTTCTACGACTTGACCTGTTTTTATTTTCTCGACTACACTGGCAGTATTAACTTGTTTGCTATTGCTAATACCGACAAGTTTATCTACAATTCCCAATTTATCCAAATGGGGTAAATGAGTTGTCGAGAGAGAGACTATTGTATTTACAGGAACTTGAATGACTTGTGTTTCTTGAAATCCTTTTGGTACAGGTGTACCACATTGGACGAGAACATATTGAAATGTTGTGTTGGCATTCTGCCAAGGGTTTTTGACTTTAATAATTTTGTAGTTTCCATGATATTCTACCTCAAAAGCTTTGGCATAGTTAATGCTGATTTTTTGAGGAAAATAGTCAGTTTTGGGATTATAGTTTGATATACATCCTTGGAGAATATTGGTATTTGAAGATGAAATTGTGCTAGTGGATATTTGTCTCTGATTACTAGTATTTATTGTCTGATGACAAGCAATAAATAAAATAGCAATGAAAATCATCTTGCACAAAAAGATGATAGTTTTAGAATGGAAAGTTTTTCCTCCTATCATGTCTGTGAAACTGGCGGATAACAATGCTCAGTTATTTTATTTCCTTGAACGAGATGTTCACTGACTATATTTTCAACTATCTCTGGTTTGACGCGAGTATACCAAGTCCTATCCTCTGAATAAAACACAACTGGACCAAGTTTGCAAACTTCTAAACAACCAGAAGTTCTGACTTCTATATCCAAACCAGCTTTTTCAACTGCTGCTTTTAGTGCATCAAAAGTAGGTTTCCAATTTTGGGAAGGAAGACAACGGGTAGACGTGCAAACAGATATGTAAGGATGCTTCAGGAGATTTTTCGGAAAGGGAATTGGCTTTTTACCTAACACATAGATATCTCGTAGTTCTTTGTAAAGCTCTAATTTTACTAAGTTAGGCTTACCTTCTGGTAATAAGTTTTCTCCCTCGACATAGGGATTAGGCAAGAAAATAGTCATCAAATTCTCGCCGACACCATTCCAAAAATCAATTCCCCAACTTCTGGGGATTTCTTCTGCATTAAACCGTCGATAAAAAGCAGCACGACTGACTTGACGCTGTTTTCTTAATTCTAGTGGTGTCTTACAATGGGGACCACCTAAATTTGCTTCAATACATAAGTGAAGATGCCAACTTTCTGTGACTACCGTGAGATATCCATCATAAAGAATACAAATTTTGGGTGCAGTAGGAAATTCCAATTCCAACACGCCGCCTTGTAGAATGTGTCCTACCCCTACCTGATGCCAATTCTGTTGAAATAAGGTGTAAAGTAGTGATGATAAAATGTCGCAACTGCAATCAAAATCTTCATATTCGATGTATCCTCCTGTTAGCGAAGGTTCGGTCACAACATGATTTAATGGTGTTACCCAAGGATGAAATTCACTCATAGTCATTTTGGATTGGGAATTGTTAGTTGTTGATGGTTGAGAGTTAGTTGAACTACTAACCAGTTCCTTATTAGGATCTAAAATGTGGCATTTAAACCCACTTGAAAAACTCTCCCTGCATCAGGATAACCAGGAAATAATTGATACCGTTGGTTGAAGATATTGTCTACACTACCAGTAAGTACCAAGTTCTCACTCAGAGGAATTCGCGTTTTAAAATCAAAAGTCGTGTACCCAGACAAAGATTCAGTATTGGTATTGTTGGTAGGATATGCACCAAGGGAGTGCATGAGTATTCCTGCATATAAGCCTAGAGGTGTTTCATAAGAAATTCCCAAATTTAAACTATCTGCACCTGCAAATCTCAATTCTTTGTCTTTTTCGGCAGAGTTGACACTTTCTAAAATGCGTGGATCATTGAGCGTGTAATTGGCAAAGACATAGACATTTTTCGCCAGTTGTACATTCAACACTGCTTCAATTCCCCTAGTACGAACTAAGCCAATATTCTCATATGTGGCTACCGGAACAGCAAAGTTATAGGCAATCAAATCTGATATTGTATTGCTGAAAAAGGTCAAGCGCAACAAACCAAAATCCCACAGCTTCTGGTCAATTCCTATATCATAGCTATCACCATTCTCTGGTTTAAGATTTGGATTACCAACGAAGGTAGAGCCTCTAGCATATAAGTTGAAAAGAGTCGGTGCGCGGAAATTCCTGATATAGTTAGCTCTGAGGTTAGTAGAGTCAGAAATTGCCCAGCGTGCGCCTACACTCGGTGATGTAAAAGAGCCATTTGCTAAAGAGCTAAAATCTTGGCGCAAGCCTAAATTTACACTGAAGCCAGGGGTAAAGTTGATTTCATATCTAGCAAATAGCGCTCCTTGAGAGATGCTATCGTTGTAGCTGAGAGTTTGTTGCTCACTGGAATAGTTGAAGGTGCTGTTACGCGCTGACACATTGCGGTAATCAAAGCCATAAACCAAGGTTTGATTTTTCGCAAATTTCCAACTGTGTTGCGTTTGAATTCCGTAAGAGGTTTGCTCGTTATCAAATCGTCTTTGGGATGAGAGTGTCCCACTACGATTGTCAAAACGAGTGTTGAGAAAATCTGCGTAAACTCTTGCTGTCAGCAATGAGTCATCCCCACCTCCTAGTTGTGAGTTCCAGGTTAAGTCGGTGAGAACTTGGTCTGTGTATTTGCGATTGTTGTCAGTCAAGGAGTTAAAATAACCTTGTCCAAACAGGGGTTCGGGAATAGGGACTCCTCCTGGAACTCCTTGGTCTTTGCTTAAGTATAAGCTTGAGACAGCAAGAGTATTGCGTTTTCCTAAATTCGCCTCCAACTTCACATTAAAGTTGTTGTAGTGAGTGTCATTGTTTTTCCTGGTTCCTTCAAAGTTGGCTTCTGGGATGGAAAAAGGATAATTGTTATCTGCTTGGGTGCGGTTATATCCCACTACCCAGGAAATATCTCCTGCTTTCCCGCTATTGTTGATAGTCTGCTGATTGAGTCCATAAGCACCAAAGGTGACTCCTGCTTGTGTTGTCACTTTCTCTGTCGGACGACGAGTGATAATATTAATCACTCCACCAATCGCATCGGAACCGTATAGGGTGGAACCTCCTCCAGGTAAGACTTCTACTCGTTCAATGTTGTTGGTGGTCATTTCTGAAAGGTCAAAACTACCACTTCCAAGATTGTTAATTGGTCTGCCATCTAGTAAAATCAATACTTGTTCGGAGTTAGAACCCCGAATAAATTGACCACTTAATGCATTCACTTCTGTCCCAACTGTTCCATCAGGTAAGACTCCGGGGAGGAAACGCAACGCTTCTCTGACAGTTCGCACTCCTTGTGCTTCCATTTCTTCACTTGTAATCACGTAGACTGGACGGGTAGAATCTTTGACTGTCCCCTCTCGACGAAAGGGAGAGAATACAGGCTGATTCAACACTTTACCTGTAACTGTAATTTCAATCGGGGGTTCTTGTTCATCTGTTGGCGGACTTGTGCTTTGTGCAATTTTTTCTGGTTGTGGACTCTTTCCAGCACACACAGCATAGTTCCACAATATCAAAGTCGTCATTACACTCATACCAGACACAACGACTTTTACCGCACAACGGCAATTAAAGAGAATATTTTGCATCTGTACCTCGCAGACGATTTTATGTTTTTTACCTCAGGCGGGCATTCTGACTAAGAGACAAAAATTTCGAGTCTCATCACAGCTGCGGGACAGTGACGGATTTTCACCGTTCGCCTACGGCGTGGCGCAGGCATACTTTCCCCGTTACCTCTGATGGCTGAACCCCATCAGAACCCAGGATTGGCTGTAATTTACCATGCTCATCTATTTCAATGCAAATAAGAATTGTTGCATTGAAATAGATGAGCGTAAATAAACAGAACTATAAGTATCTATACAAAGGATTTTATTAGTGGGATAGGTTCATGCTGACTGTTCTTGCTGCTTGTTTATCTCAATATGATGATGCCTCTAAACCCTCTTGTCAATAGCGTTTGAGATCCGCTTACCCTGACTAGTTAGAAATATTCTTAGTCGGTATCCCATCGGCGATCGCCTGCATTGCAATTTTTACTTTACCGAAAGACGGTGATTCATCCCCGCCCTAGAAGGGACGGGGATGAATCACCGCCGAACTTCGTTCCGCACAGTTACTTTTATTCACACCTACCTACTTATCTATGGGCGGAGGGAACCGCGTTCTTACCGTGCCGAGGCGGAGTAAGACCACCTACCAGGGAAGGCATCTGTCGATGACGCCGGAAGCCTATACCGTAACGAAGAGAGCGTGTAGGTAGTTCACATGATGACACTACTCCATAGCCAAATTTGAGTCATGTAGAGTTTTTCGCTTTGTATGTCTTAATGATTTGTAACTTTTCTTCATCATGTTGCCAGTTTTTCTATTTGTAAAAATGCTTCTAAATACGTATTTTGAAACATCAAAATATGTATTCAAATATGAATGAAAGACTATCAAAAGGTAGATTATGTTTATCAACTACATCACCTTGATGTTAATAAATTTGGTAGCTGGGCTAGTTCTCCTAGCAGGTTACGTGTATTTTGGTCTGGATCATGCGAATCAGAAGCGCTGGATTCCGGGTTTTGGTATGACAGGGGCGATCGCACTCGTGACTGGCTTACACATGATTTTCACCTGGCCCATTACTGGGAGTTACAATATCGCTTATGGCGAAACGACGGTTTTGTTTGGAATTTTGTTTATCGCCACTGCTATAGTGCTCGCCCAAGGTTGGGATTTATTGACAGTAGCAGTTTACGGTTTCTTCGCTGGATTAGCAGCCATTGTGATTGGAGTACGCATCATTAACCTGGAATTGACAAGGAGTCCCTTAATATCAGGAATTGGGTTTATCCTCACAGGATTAGGAGGAGTCTTTGCAGCACCAACACTGTATTTGCAAACAAATCGCACCTTGCGGATAATTGGCGCGATTGTATTAATAGCTGCTGCTTTCATTTTTGCTTTTACAGGTTATCTAGCCTATTGGGGTCATCTTGCTAATTACTCTGATTGGAAGTCCTTACCCATGCAAACACCTTAATCAGCTTTAGTTCTGAGTATTAAGTTCTGAGTCCATCCTTTGAGCAGTAAACATTTGTTACTGAGCTCCGCTTTGCTGAAATATCAAGTTTCTGTGACCTTTATCACAATATTTTGACAGAAATAAAGACTCAAGTCTTTGAAATTAAAGCTTTTCGTGATTTTGCTCAATTTTTTCTCAATTTTTTTTAGATTCTTGACTCAGCTTGTATACTTTTGAGGTGTAATCTCAAAAATACAGTGATTTTTGGTATCCCCAGTTTGGATATGTTACACCCAGAGGTCAATACCATGAGAAACTTTGCTGAAAAACACGAATTTATTCTCAATCAAATGACAGACCAATGTTTTCAACAAAGGGACTTGAGTGGATGCGACTTAAGCGGTATCGACTTAAGAGCAGTTGATTTAAGTGGAATTAATTTGATAGGAGCAGATTTGCGCTCTGCAAATCTGAGTTGTGCAATCCTCACTGGAGCCAACCTAAGTGGCGCAAATTTAATGCAAGCCAATCTGCGGGAAGCTTATTTATATGAAGTTTCTTTATGTGAAGCGAATTTGAGTCATGCTGATTTAACAAATGCAAATTTGTGTGGGGCTTTCTTATGGCGAGTGAAGTTATGTGGAAGTAAGCTATGGGCTGCTTCCTTGTGTGATGCTGACTTGAGTGAAGCCGACTTAACTGAAGCTAACTTAGTGGAAGCATCACTCATCAAAGCCAATTTAGTAAGAGCCAATCTTACAGGAGCAAAGCTTTGTGGAGCAAGATTACCAGAAGCCAATTTGAATCAAGCTAACTTAAGTGCTACTGACTTGACATGGGCAAATCTAATGGAGGCAAATTTGAATGAAGCAAACTTGTGGGAGGCAAATCTATCGTATGCAAAACTAGAAGGTGCTATCATGCCTGACGGAACTATTCACGAACCTCAAATATTCTTTTTTTAATCAGATGTCAGACATCTGACTTGCACATTCTTTTTTGTTATGACTGTCATTGGTCATTAGTCATTTGTCCTCTCTTTTCACACATGACTAATGACAAAGGATAAATCGCAATCATTTCGTTAATCATTTTCCCCTCTGACAGACTTTCAGGAGGGGATTTTACTCTAAGGGTGGGTACTGCTGCTCATCTTCCTTAGTTATTAGTAGGTAGTACGCAGTGTCCACTCTACAATTTAAGGTTTTCAGTCATTCGCGCTCCAAATTCTCACAACTAAAATAGGATTGCTATAGTTAAAATTCTCGTCGCGAAAAGAGAAAAATAGCTATGACTAATAGTAGGGTAATGTACATTAAGCCATAGCCAGCATTTGAAATGAGAGATATTGTGTCAGGTAGCGCAGCAAAATCATACACAGCTTTATTTTGAAAATCTAATCGAGATAAATCTGGCAAGACAAGATACAAAGCTTGAGTTATACGTTCAATGCTAGGATTGCTATTCAAACTATTCAGTTGTACTATATCTTTGGTAACATGACCTATGAAATACACTGCAAATGTTAAAGCAGTGGCTAACAAAGAACTAGTAAACACACTCAAGGTCAACGCTACAGCAGTTATTAAGGACGACTGTAAAAATAAAAAAACTACAGCAAGAACAATGCTTGCCTTGGGATAAGGAATATTTCTAAACTGCAAAAATCCTAGATAAATGAGCGTCATAGCAGCAATGAGTACAGCTAGCGCCGCTAACAAACCAAAGTATTTGCCAACAATCAATTCACTGCGGTTTAAAGGTTTGGCAATTAATATCAAAACCGTGCGTTTCTCAATTTCTTTGTTAATCAATGCTGCACCAACAAATATAGCCACAATCAAGCTAAAGACACTCATTGCTGCCAAACCAAAGTCTAAAAACATTTTGTCCTCTGTTGAGGCGGCAAATTTAGGAAGTAACAGAAGGGCAGCTGCAAGTATTAAAGCATAAAAAACAATAACGTAAAAAATGCGATCGCGCACGACTTCCCGAAACACATGACTTGCTAATACAGAAACTCTGCCAAAATTCATTCTTCTTTTCCTAGCTTCCCTACCCCTCTTATTATCACTGTTGCGCTGGTGGTGAACCTGCAAAAAATGAAGTTTTTCTTTCACATTCTATTTCGGCAGTTGTATTTCTGTCTTCCGTTTTCCTAACAGTTTGACTGGAGGGACTTCCAGATGCTAACACTGGATCAACTCGACATGATTTCACTAAGTAATATCCACGGGGATTGGAACTAGGACCACCCCAGATACTTAGGAGATCGAGTTTGTATGCATCCTTTACGCCAGATACACGCGGTTCAACACGCCATAAAGACTTTTCTTCAAATTCTGCCAAGTTTACTTGTATAACTTGGTTGCCTAAGCTACCTACCTTCTGTCCTGCATTAATTAACCATTGTTCTACTTGTGACCACGGTTGTCCAGCTATTTGTGCTTCCACTTGTGGGGCAAGTTTCTCTAAAATTAAAACACCGTTTTTTGGAACTTCGTCAGTTGATAGCGTTTTCATCACAAAGGCGCTACCCTGATAATTGTCTACTAGCAGACTGGGATATTCATTTAACCAATTTTCTGTTACAAAATAAAATTGTAACCAACAGCTAATCACCATACAACTGCCAACTAAAACAAGAATTTTTTGGCGTTCTTCTATCTTGGGAATTTGAGTTTTTGCTTCTGTACCAGTTCCTTCAAAAAATTCTGGAATTGCAGTAATGATTGCTGAAATCGTTGGCCAAAGAACAATTGTTCTTGGTGTAAAAACATTTTCCTCATAACCAAAAGCAAAAACACTGACTAGGAATCCGGTAATCACTGCCCCTATAGGCATATTAGTCGCAGGAATGTATAACGGGTTATCTGTGGTATACCAAGCAGTACCAAAAATGAGAAATAACCAACCGCAAAATGCAATTAGATCTTTGATAATTCCCCCAGAAAGAGATGACATTAACCAAGAAAAAAGACTCAAATAAATTAAAGTTTGCCAAGAGTAAGCTTTCGGAGGAATCAATATTTTTTTGATTCGCTCGTAAATGCTTTCCAAAATTCCAAATAGACCAAAAACATCTCTTATGATTTGCATTTTTTCTCCTTGAAGTATTCTTTTTAATTTTCTTCATTCTTTGACTCGTTTAAACTCATCAATGACGCATCATCTTTTTTACGTATTGACAGAGCGAATAAATAAGATGATGGCTATTAAACTATAGCTAAGTGCATTTGCTATAAGTATAGTAGTCACTACATTTGTATTTTGCCATTTACTCTTATAAGCAAGACGAGAATTGCGTCGCTGTGGCATTTTTGGAGGTTCTGGCGCGGTTTTTTTAGTTCACTTAATGATATTAAAAGTATTTTTAAAAGAGCATATTTAACTAAAAAAGTGCCAAAGAAAATAATAAAAGATATCAAAATCAATAATGTCTGTATACTTGGTGTTTGTAAGCGATTAAAAAAAACAAAAGTCATTAACTCAGATTTTATCTTTGGTGACAAAGCTGGGTCGATGAAGAAAAATATAATCCAACCGACAACATTAGAAAAGAGATTGATAGAAATAGCATAAAAAGCACTACTTTTTTTATCAAATTTTAGCCTTGTATTTAAGACGTATGCTTCTAGAGGGATTGCTACTAGTAAAAATAAAAAATTAAACAAAATTGCTCCAATGGGAAAAATTCTGGGAATTGGAAGCTCGGGAATTTCAAACATAAGTAAGTAATCGCTAAGGTGTGACTTAAGAAAGTATAGCCGCAATACTGAGCGTGATGGGGGAAATTATCTCATTCTTTCAGTCTTTTAGCATCTTTATTATTTCAGTTTTCCTTGTTGCTTTTCTTCATATATTTCAATACCTTATAGGATTTGGGGTGTCAGGACTCTTCACGTCCCACATCAAAGGACTCAATCTGCTAAAACCTTGGGTAAGATGAAAGACTGCCACGTTAAAGCTTTCTAAAGATGACAAGGAACAGCATTGGTATTCGTACGGCGCAATTGCGCCCCTCACGGCTTACTGGTCAAATTCACATTTATGATGGCGCAGGCAAAGGTAAGTCACAAGCAGCTTTAGGAGTCGTGTTGCGCTCTATAGGGTTGGGGATAAATACTCCCAACAATTCTAATCGTGTTTTGCTGTTGCAATTTTTAAAAGGACCAGAGCGGGATTATGATGAAGATGGGGCTATAGCAGCCTTACAACGCGGTTTTCCACATCTTATTGACCAAGTTCGCACTGGTAGAGCAGAATACTTTGGCTCAGAAGAAATTACACCCTATGATAGGGCGGAAGCGGCGCGAGGTTGGGATGTGGCTAAAGGTGCGATCGCCTCTGGTTTATACTCGGTTGTTGTTTTGGATGAAATTAATCCCGTTCTGGATTTAGGTTTGCTTGCAGTGGATGAAGTGGTGCGGACACTAAAATCCAAACCACAGGAGCTAGAAATCATTGCTACTGGACGTGCAGCACCGCAACAGTTACTTGATATTGCGGATTTACACTCAGAAATGAAACCTCAAGTCCACCCAGCAGCAAAAGCACAAGGAATACAAGGTATTGAAATTTACACAGGTACTGGGAAAGGCAAATCTACAAGTGCCTTGGGCAAGGCATTAAAAGCAATTGGTAGGGGAATCAATCATCCTGGGTCTACTCGTGTGTTGATTATGCAGTGGCTAAAGGGTGGTACAGGCTACACTGAAGATGCTGCTATTGCTGCCCTGCAGCAATCATATCCAGAGGTAGTGGATCATCAACGGTGTGGACGAGATGCCATTGTCTGGCGCAACTCCCGTCAAGAATTAGACTACGTGGAAGCCGAACGCGGTTGGGAAATTGCTAAGACTGCGATCGCCTCTGGATTGTACAAGACCATTATTCTGGATGAGCTTAATCCTACAGTGGATTTGGAGCTACTACCGATTGAACCGATTGTTCAAGCTTTACTTCGTAAACCTCGTGATACCGAGGTTATTATCACAGGTCGCTGCCAAAATCAACCAGCGTACTTCGACTTAGCGAGCGTTCACTCTGAGGTTTACTGTCACAAACACTATGCCAATCATGGTGTAGAACTCAAGCAAGGGGTAGATTTTTAAATGAGTCATTAGTCATTAGTCATTGGTCATTAGTCATTGGTCATTGGTCATTGGTCATTGGTCACAATGCCTTGATTATTGACTCATTTCCATTGACACTCCCCTGATTAGCGATCGCTATTATCTTAGGTGGCTTAGAGATGATGTTCACTACGATTCTTACCGCCAAATGCAAGTGAGCTTTAGTTGGTGGGCAAACATTTTGAAACACATACCTAGCTATCTATGTCATAAGATGTGCAAGAAGCGCGATATACATATAGGTGTGAGTGTGAGGAATGTCAAATATTGTTAAGCGCCAATATCGAAATCGAAAACTCAAGCGCAAGCCCATCGGGTTGCTTTTGATCATCCTGGCTTGGAGTTTAGCTATGGGATGGTTGTTAGCCTTGGCAACTCATGCCCAAGGTGCTACTCCTTCCTCAGAGGTAGGTACCGTTGATGTTGTGCCTGCACAATACCAACTAGGACAAGAATTATACATAGAAAACTGTTCCACTTGTCACATTGCCTTACCACCAGCTGTTTTGCCTACCCAAACTTGGAAAAATCTTTTGGAAGACACACAACATTACGGCTCACAGCTAAAGCCTTTGGTAGATCCACCACGTATTTTAGTATGGAAGTATCTTGCAACTTTTTCCCGTGTTCAACTCCAAGATGAGCAAACACCATATCGCGTGAATAGCTCCCGGCATTTCAAAGCTTTGCATCCTAGAGTCAAACTACCCAACCCTGTGCAGATTGGTAGCTGCGTCACCTGTCATCCCAGTGCTACGGACTTTAATTTTCGTCGTCTCAATCCAGAGTGGGAGAACTCGCAGTGAGGATAAGAGGAGGGGGGGACAAGAAGGAGGGGGGGACAAGGGGAGGTTTGTTCCATAATTGTATCTCCTAGTCTCCTAGTCCCCTAGTCTCCTCAGTCCCCCTAGTCCCCCTAGTCCCCCTAGTCCCCTAGCCCCTAGTCCCTAGTCCCCTAGCCCCTAGTCCCCTAGCCCCT
>JAAUSC010000062.1 GCA_012031965.1 Scytonema sp. RU_4_4 | reverse complement strand
TTTAACGTCTTTCCTCTATCTTTATATGATGTGATACGCGTCAACCTCTCTAGTAAGGCAGATATCTTCTTACGCCATTTGGCTAGTTTTTTTAAAATAGTTAAGAGTGAAGTGTCATAAATAAGGTCAGGGGTTTATTCTTCGGTAATTATAAAGAAAATCTTAAGTTTTTAGGTGCGTTTCTGTTTGTTAACGCACCCTGCAGTCATTTTATACTTAGTCTGATAAACGTCCTCTATAACTCCTCTGATGTTGCTGCGTTGGACTTGAAGTAAAGCGATGATTTATATAAGACTTGTTCTTGATGAGTTTCTAAAGTGCAATCTGACAAAGGATAAGCGACACAGGTGATGGTGTAACCAGCTTCCACTTCATGTGAACGTAAAAACTTCTGCTCACTTTGGTCAACTTCCCCACTAACTATTTTGGCAACACAGGCGGAACATTCCCCTTGTTTGCATCCCGATGGTAGACGGATACCAACTTCTTCCGCGATATCTAGAATATATTGGTCATCTGGGACTTCAATGGTGCGATCTAATCCGATTTCGGAATTAATGAGTCGAACGTGATAAACTGCCATTTGTTATTTTTATATAAAATTTGCTTTTTAAGTAAGTCGGTGAAAAAAAACCTAACTATGTAACAGAAAGTAAAGTTCTTCAAACCCCTGTGATTGCTAAGAAAGCGGGAAGCCCCCTCCGGGGTCTACGTTCCACTCCGTTCCACTCGCAATGACATAGTATGAATTATTTACGTCGTTCTACTTACTCGTTCCCAGGCTCTAGCCTGGGAATGTGTTAAGAGAGGCTCCGCCTCTTGTTACTGGAGGCGGAGCCTCCTTCGGGCGTTTCTATGCTCCGCATGGGAACGAAAAAACACGAGAAAACGAGAAAATCATCACAAAATTGTGCAATAGTTTATTGCTTGACTGACTTCATCGATAAACTAATCCGCTTCAATTTCTCATTAACTTCCAGCACTCGCACTTTCACAACTTGTCCCACCTTCACAATTTTCTTTGGATCATCAACAAATCTATCAGCCAATTGGGAGATATGCACCAAACCGTCTTGATGCACACCAATATCAACGAAAGCGCCGAAGTTAGCAACATTGGTGACGATACCTTCTAGTTCCATTCCCTCTTTCAGGTCAGAGATTTCCTTAATTCCTTCTTTGAAGGTGGCATACTTAAACTCAGCGCGTGGATCTCTTCCTGGCTTTTCCAATTCGCTGAGGATGTCGCGTAGTGTTGGTTCGCCTACGGTGTCGGTAACGTATTTCTTAAGATTGGCTTTTTTCAGCTTTTCGGCAATTTGGGTGATTTGAGTTAATGGTACGCTGAGGTCTGAGGCGATCGCCTCCACCACCGAGTAACTCTCTGGGTGAACAGCAGTATTATCCAATGGGTTTTCACTACCGCGAATGCGCAAGAAACCAGCCGCTTGTTCAAAAGCTTTTGGTCCTAACTTCGCGACTTTCAGCAACTGTCGGCGATTTTTAAATACACCATGCTGATTGCGATAGGCGACAATATTATTGGCAACGCTTGAGGTTATGCCAGAAACAAAAGTCAGAAGTTCTTTGGAAGCAGTATTCAAGTCCACACCAACGTAGTTGACACAGCTTTCTACAGTTTCATCCAGCTTCTTTTTCAACAACTTCTGATCTACATCATGCTGGTATTGTCCCACGCCAATGGATTTAGGATCAATTTTCACAAGTTCCGCGAGTGGATCTTGTAAACGGCGACCTATACTAATAGCACCGCGAACGGTAACATCTAAATTGGGAAACTCTTCCAGGGCAACTTTACTGGCAGAATATATAGATGCACCCGACTCATTCACCATCACTTTAGTGGGTTGGCGTTCCATCGTTTGCAGCACTTCCAAGACAAATTCATCTGTCTCGCGGGAAGCTGTACCATTACCAATGGCGATTAACTCAACTTTGTACTTCTCAATCAAATTTTTGAGAGTTTGTGCAGCTTTTTGACGTTGTTCGGCTGCTTGATGGGGAAATATCGCCTGATATTCCAAAAATTTTCCTGTTTGGTCGAGTGTAGCCACTTTGCATCCAGTGCGAAAACCAGGATCAATCGCCAGTGTCGGTTTCATCCCTGCTGGCGCAGACAGCAGCAACTCCCGCAAATTCGCTTCAAAAGTTTTGATGGACTCAATATCGGCGTAGGTTTTCTTCTCAGCAATGACTTCACTCATCAAGGAAACTTTCATCAAGCGGTTGAATGCGTCTTTGAGCATCGCCTGGTAATAGTCACGAATGGCGCGGACTTTCGTCTTAATTTCCTTTGACTCCAAATAAGAAAGCACGACATCTTCATCAAAGGAGATTTCAAAAGACAATATTCCCTCAGCTTCACCGCGACACAACGCCAGCATATTGTGAGGTGCAATGTTTTTCACCCTCATTTGATAATTGCGGTACATCTCGAACTTGGTTGTTCCTTCCGGATGATCATTTTTGATTCGAGAGACAAATACTCCTTCCTCCAGCAGGTAATCGCGCAGATATGCTCGCAACTCTGCTTTTTCCGCGACTTCTTCCGCTAGGATGTCTGAAGCACCTTTGAGCGCTTCTTCTGCTGTCTTAACTTGCTTTTCCTCAGAAATATATTTCGCTGCTTCCGTATCCAGCGAGGCTGAAGCACCATTTTTAACATTCAGCGATTTGATGAACTCCGCAAGCGGTTCCAGTCCTTTTTCTCTGGCGACAGTAGCGCGAGTACGGCGTTTGGGACGGTAGGGAAGATATAAATCCTCAAGTTCAGTTTTTTGTAAACAGGATTCGATTTTCGCTTTCAGTTCATCAGTGAGTTTCCCTTGTTCGGCTACACTATTCAAAATCACCGATTTCCTTTCTTCCAATTCCGTTAAGTAATTGTATCTATCAGCAACTTCGCGCAACTGGACCTCATTCATCTCACCCGTGCGCTCTTTGCGATATCGTGCAATAAAGGGAATCGTTGCACCCTCCGCCAAAAGTTCTAGCGCGTTTTGCACCTGATAGAGTTTAAGGTTGAGTTCTGTAGCCAGTAATTGAGGAATGTTCAGCATCGGGTGTCTCAGTTGAAAACGCTACTTTTTAAGGTAATACGCTAGATAGATTAAATAGCGCAACCAGAAAGTGTTAAGCTAGTTTAACAGAAGATTTCGGAATCTTGTCTCTATACGCTGTTGTTATAGATAGCGTGTTATGGCTAAAGCGACATAGATTGTAAAATTAAATACATTTGTTACCAATAGCAGCTCTAATATGCACATATAAACGCTTCTGCTTTTTGTTCAGAGGTGAGAAACAATGGCTCTGTTTTTTTTAATTCCACTTTTTACTGGTTTAATTGGTGGCTATATCTTCAAAAAATGTACCGATGAAATCGGATACTTCGTGGGGATATTTGCCGTTGTCTGCATAGTTCTAAGTTTGGTCTTAGCACCTTGGCAGATACTGCTTTTGCTACTCATTTTTACTCTCATGACCACGAAAAAACTTTTACAGCAAAACGAGTATAAAATGAATCACATTGATGAAGAACAAGGAAATCTTAATTCCAGTCAGAACCGTGAACAAGTTCTTTCTAAACCTCAAGATTCCGAGGTCGAAATGATACGTAAGTATCGAGGTACCATCTACTAAGCTTCAAATTTCAGTGATGAAGTTTTGAAGATAGATTTAGTAGATAAAGCGTCACGGAATTATCACAATGTCCCTGGGATAATTCACAGATGGAGAACTGCTTTTAGTTTATCTCTTATATAATAAATTTTTATAGATATTATAAGTAAATTTCATCAAAAGAGAATTTAAGTTTGTCTATAAATCGTTTTTTGAGACTGATAAAGTTCAGGATGTTGTCTAAAGTTTATATTCTGAAAATCTAAAGAATAATCAAACATACATCATATTACAAGCAAGCGTTACCACATCTACGGACTTTTGCCCAAACTTTTATTGGTGATTTAGTGGTACTCGAAGATTTTAGAAACTCTAATTTAAGAATTTTTAGCTTCTCTTGAGGCTTAAGAATCGCTACAACTTTTTGTTCTTGATGACTAAAGTTTAATGCTTGTGGTCTATTGTCCCTCAACGTTACTCCTGGTTCAACAGTGACAGCTACTATCGACCCTACAGATGGAACAATAGGTGAATCCGTAGACTGTGAACTTTTGGTTAGAGACTTTCCTATCAATGCTGAATCTGAAGCTTTATGGTTGACATTACCTATAAAAATCCAACCATCAGTCATTGTTTCCGGTACTGGAGAAAGATTTTGATCAGAGGCTGAGGATTTTATGACTAATTGATTTTGTTTTGGACTCAATCCCAAGGTTACACTCATCAAAGTTATGATAGATACTCCGACAAGAATTCCAATAATGTTTTGGATTTTTCTGGTCTGTAGTTCAATGCTTGCTTGGTTAAGTTGTTGAGTAATTTCTTGTTTACGGTGCTGAAATTTTTTTTCTTTCTGTTGAATATTGTTAGACTCAATGTCTTTTCTGTTTATTTCTTGAAAACTCTTAGGCTGTTGTGAATAATTTAATCCTTGAGCAGCCTTTTCCCTAATATCAGGTTCATCTGACAACTTGCTATTCTCTTGAGACTTTACCCACAACTCCTGCATCAAAAAATCTCTTCTCTCTGGCGGCGCTAAGGAAATAGGAGGTGGTGGTGCGGGAAGGGGTACCGCAGGCGAGGTGAGGTTTTCGTATTGTGGGGAATTAGACAGATCTGGTATCACATTATCATTAAGAGGATGCTCCTTGCTTGACTTCGACAGTTGCTCCGTCACCAGAGGCTCTTGGTCTATCTCATTGTTGTAAGTACCAGATGGCTTAACTTCCTTATTTGTATCTTTGGCGATTTCTTCTATGCCTATTACAGATTCCTTGACCTCATTAACTCTATTTTTTAATGCTATCCCAACATCATTTATACTGTGATTAACAGTCTCAGCAAAATTCTTGGCTGTACCAACTACCGATGGCTTGACCTCTTCAACTGTATCTTTGACCGCGTGTACCGCACCGACTACGGATGTCTTGGCTTCCTCAACCGTATCTTTGACGGCATTTCCTACACCATTTACACTATGGTTTACAGTCTCAGCTACGCTCTTGGCTGCGTCCACTAAACTATCTACCGTACGGTTAACACGCTGCGCTGTACCTTTTCCAGCCAAAGCGCCAGCTACTGCGCCGATTACAGCACCAGAAACTCCTCCAACTCTACGACCGAGTAAACCACCAATGGCTGCTCCAACTAACCCACCACCTATACCTACACCTGCTTCAGGAGCCTTGCGTTGCTCCATCATGCGGTCAGTATTTTCGTCATGCTGATCAAAAGGCTGCTTGTTATTACTCATACTAACTGTCTCCTTAAATACACCAAAGTGGCATAACCGCTAGCTCAAGCAGCTCGTTATCTATGACTAACCACACAATCCTAGGTAAGACTTGAAATCAATAAGGTGGGGATTGCCCACCCTACGCTTCACTTTTTGTTTTCTACTGGGACTAAAATGTAGGTTGTCTGGTCATTAGGTATGTTGACGCTCTGACCACCAGACGGCTTGGGATCTTCAAGTGTACTTTTGGCTACGTCCATTGTATTTGTGACAGAATGGGTAACTCCTTGCGTAGCACCCTTGACGATGTCCATTGTATTGTTTACCGTGTCGTTAATGCCCACCGCTGTCGTCTTAACAGCACTCACTGTATTGTTTACATTGTCGTTAATGCCCAAAGCTGTACTCTTAACGCTCTCCCCTACATCTTTTACAGTGTCGTTAACACCCTCAGCTATTGTATTTATTGCGCCCCCTACACCTTGTACAGTTTGGTTAAAATTTTGGGTTGCATCCTTTACCTTGTCCCCTACACTTTTTACAGTTTGGTTAACCCTTTCGGCTGTACCTTTAATAGTTAAAGCCCCAGCTATTGCGCCCAAGGTAGCACCAATAAGTGCTCCAAGCGCTATTTTAGATAATCCATTATTCGTATCTTGACTGACTTCATGAGCGTCAGGTTGCTCTGTAGCTACATTAATATTGCCATTAGGCTGATCCAAAAGCTGTTGGTTCCCATTCATAACAATCGTTTCCTTTGTGCCAAAATTGGTTAATTGCAATTTGGTTACACGACAAAAAATCCACACTTAAACCTTTTTTCTTGATTTAACAGGGTCTAAGTCGGAAAAACTATCTCGTATAACTACGAGCTTTTTATGTTTGCAGGTAGTCCTATTGGACTACCTTTATTGAAAAGGGCACCGTTGTTACAGTGTCTAAGTTTTACTGCCGACCCTCAAAATGTTAAATGCCTATTTGTAATCGTTCATCCGAGTAATTTCTTCCTCAAGCGGATCTGTTTCACCAGAATCTACTGACATTCCAGCATCTACAGGCACAATTGGATCAACAACAAGCGGCTCTGTCTCCCCTGGAGTTGAAATGTAGACCATCGATGTACGATCCATCTCAACTTCATCCTTGTTGACTTGTTGATTGTCTGTAACCGTCCGCTCTTGATATTGATAGCCCTGATTTTCAGAGGGCTTAACATTCTGTGCTGCACCTTGTACAGTTTGGTTGACACCCTGTGCTGTATCTTTGACTGTATCTGCTGCACCTTGTACAGTTTGGTTGACACCCTGTGCTGTATCCTTGACTGTATCTGCTGCACTATGTGCAACTTGCTTAGTTCCCTCAGCGACACTGTTTGCTGTGTCCTTAACTGTGTTCGCCGCAGCTTGTACAGCTTGGTTAACACCCTGTGCTGTATTCTGTACTGCGTCCACTGTACCTGCTACAGCTTGCCTAGTTCCCTCAGCAACACCCTTTGCCGTGTCCACTGCACCACCTACAACAGCTTGGGTAGTGCCTTCAGCGATACTCTTTACCGCTTCCCCAACACCTTTTCCTGTTTGGCTAAGACCTTGACCTATAGTCTTTCCAGCTTCTCCTAAACCTTTTGCAGCTACCTGAAAGCCCTGAGCTATTCTTTTACCTGCAAAAGCGGCAGCTACTGAACCTAACGTACCACCAATGAGTCCGCCTATCAGTGCTCTAGTTAACATAGGATTGGAGCCTCCGTTTGCTGCTTGAGCACCGGATTGAGCTCCATTCCTAACTGAAGAAGCATTAGCGTCTGTAGATACCCCAGTACTTATGTTTGTGCCTACTGAACCCGTGCTGGGTTGATTGATGCTTATGCGGTTAGCATCATCGGTTCTAGATACCCCTGCACCTATGTTTGTGTCTACTGTACCAGCATAAGGTTGACTTGTAGTTATGCTGTTAGTAGTATTTACACCCTGCCTATCCAAAGCCTGCCTGCTCTCAACCATATCAATCACTTCCTTAATCAAAAAGTTCCTTAATCAAAAAGGTTTAACGCTCTTTTGGTGTAGATTGTCTTCATACGCAAATTTAACGATTACAAATAATAAGTTAACCGCTCTAAAGACAGAAATACTTAATGGTATGGTCTCTCTGAAGTTATAATACTTTTCTGTAGATAAATATATATATTTACTGTGTATACTTTTTTTGACCTTATCTTACTTTCTGACTTTAATCTAAGCTTTTGTCAAGGTTTCTTTTTATAAATCGCTTTTGTACTTTTTACTGGCATGCTCTAGAATAGAGTGTTGCTGTCAATGTTTCATTCACTGAATAAAATTAGGAAAAATCTTAGATAAATCGAGTGATACATCAGGAAAACAAGGTAAAGTCACTGTTTCATTTGCCAACATAATACGTTTGACTCTATAAGCAAATTTGCTTTGTACTTCTTGTAATGGTTCACTATAAGCTTCTAAATGATTATCAACTAAATTAAATATCCAATAATCAGAAATTCCTGCTGCTGCATAGAGAGGTAATTTCTCTTCTTGGTCATACTGAAGACTAGAGTCAGCAATTTCAATGATAAGCAAAATATCTGATGGTCTAGGATGACTAGATAGGTAATTATCTGCTTGTTTTTTAACAATAGTAAAATCTGGCTCTGGTTCACTCTTGGATGGTAAGCTAATTGGGTCTTGGCATCGTACCTTTGCTCTACCTGCTACCAGTACTGCAAGTTCCTCCAATAAATTACTGCAACAAGTTGTGTGACGTGTCCCTTTCGGCGACATTTGGATAATTTCTCCATTAATAAGTTCTAATCGGTCATCTTCAGTGAAAAATCCCAAGTCTGCTAATCGGTGATATTCTTCAATAGAAAAGCTTTTTAGGGTTGCCATTTCGATGATTTCTCCTTGAATGAATTCAATATGATCATCTTCGTTAAAAAATCCTAGTTTGATAAGATTGTGCTACTCGTTAATATAGCAGTCCTATATGAGTTGTAAAAATTGCTGTAGTCCAGAAACCCGGTTTCTGCTAGAAACCGGGTTTCTAATTTTCACAATTTTTCACAAATGATGCGCGGATTGCTATAGTGAAGCATTTGATAGAGGAAAAAATCATAGTCCTCACTAGTTAATTTAGCCAGCTTTTTATATCATTAAGTGTAGCTTCTACCTTAGTCAGTTAATTGAGTTCTGCCATGTTACCAAGTCCTCAATCTCTGAAAAATGTCCTTGCTTCGGGTGATTTGCGACGAGTGCATCACATAGCCCTTAACGTTCATGATATGCAAGCCTCTCGACACTTCTACAGTCATATTTTAGGTTTGCACGAATTGACTGGTGAGGAGGTTCCAGCAACCCTTGTGGACTTAGTAGCACAAGGGAAAGTTGCTAACTTTGTTACCCCTGATGGGACTATTATCGATTTATTTTGGGAACCAGACTTATTACCACCAGACCCAAACCCAGAACGTACTTTTACTAGAGCATACCACTTAGCATTTGACATTGCTCCTGAGTTGTTTGAGCAAGCAGTCGAAGTTATAAGACAAAATCAAATACAAATTGCTCACGGACCAGTCACCCGTCCCACTGGTAGAGGTGTGTACTTCTACGACCCCGATGGCTTTATGATAGAGATTCGTTGTGATCCACAATAGCCGCACAGACAAGGGGAAAACTCTTAAATCTTAAGTCTTAACCAATAAACTATGACTCATGACTAATTTAGAAAAGACATTTCAAGTTATCGAAGAGACGATCCAAAAACCTCCAATCCCACACGAGCCACAAAAGCAG
The DNA here is from genome assembly GCA_012031965.1 of Scytonema sp. RU_4_4. Lineage (GTDB taxonomy): Bacteria > Cyanobacteriota > Cyanobacteriia > Cyanobacteriales > Nostocaceae > Brasilonema. Next base: position 23,758 of record JAAUSC010000062.1, on the reverse strand, counting down.
TCATTAAAAGCCTGGGCAATGTATTGCCTACGAGACAGAGGTTTTAAGGTAATATATGCTCAAAATGCCGACTTCGCCGTTGAAACAAGAAACGGTGAAAAAATTTATTTTAAAGTTGCAAATGATGTAAGTGATTTAGATAATCAATTCGGCTGGATAGTTTGGGATAGTGCGACAAAAAATGCTAGCCTCACTCCACCTCAATTTTAGTCTTTGCGTCTTTTGCAGTGATGTGAAAATTCTCACCTTGAAATGATTGAAATGTATTTACAAAGTTTATGAATGGAAACAAATGTCTTTTCTTGAAGGGATTAACAACGCCAATGCATTTATTGTAGGAGCAAGCCAAGGCATTGGTTTAGGTTTTGTGCAAAAATTACTGCAAGATGACAGGTTCGCCAAAGTTTATGCGACTTATCGTCAGCCAGAATCTGCTTCTGATTTATTAACTCTTCAGGGCGAACATCCTGACAAATTAACTTGTCTGTCAATGGATATTACTGATGAGTCGCAGATTGTTGATGTTGTTCAACAACTCAGTGCAGCAGTTAACAAGCTTCATTTAGTTGTTAACTGTGTAGGATTGCTGCATGAAGGTGATTTGCAACCAGAAAAAAGTTTAAGACGTATCAATTCAGAGTATTTGATACGCTACTTCCAAGTCAACAGTATTGGGTCTATCTTGCTTGCCAAAAACTTACTACCTCTGTTTCGTCATAATGAACGCAATGTTTTTGCCAGTATTTCTGCAAAGATAGGTAGTATTGGTGATAACCAACTAGGAGGATGGTATGGGTATCGAGCTTCCAAAGCTGCACTCAATATGCTAATGCGAACAGCAGCCATTGAGTATAGAAGAACTAGCCCCAAGACTGTGATAGTTATGTTACATCCCGGTACAACTGATACACGCCTTTCTCGTCCATTTCAGGCAAATGTACCTGCTGAAAAATTATTTTCAGTGGAACGCACAGTTCATCAATTATTCGCTGTCATCGAACAGCTCAAGGATGGCGATAGCGGGCAGTTTTTTTCTTGGGATGGTAGCCGCTTACCCTGGTAAAAGTAATGAGAAGGAGTCAGAAGCCAGCAATTCCTGAGCGGAGCCACGCCTACGCTCCGCCAAGGAGTCAGAATACCGTTAACTTAAGCATAAGAATGAAGAGCCTAAGTAGCCGTCATGAACTGCGTACACCAGAACGAGTGAAAATTTATCTTTTCTTCTGAGTTCTGAGTTCTGTGTTCTGAGTTCTATTTTCAAGTCAGTTTAAATATATCAATATGTAAGGTTAAATTTATAGGTGATTAAGGTTAACGAAAGGTTATTTTTTCAAAAGTATGAAACTGTTCACTTCATTGTCTGAAATGAGCCAAAGCTTTCTCAAGCCTTTTTGACTGCACGCTTCATGATTTACAGGAGTTCAACAAGCTAGAGAAGGTAAGAAATACTTAATCATTTTGGCATTGACGAATTGCAGTTAATCGAATTATTGTGAGTATCAAGCAATCTCATTCAATATGAATGGAAACTCATTAATAAAAACTTAACGAGTTATTAATCTAGTTCAAAGTGTTACCAGAGATGATAGTTTTTTCTTGAGATGGATGCTTGTTTCTATTCTTTCACTTTCAGTTATATTTTGAAGTCGTACTAAATGAACTTTGTAGAATTGGGGGGCAAAGCGTGTAGACATATAGCAGCTTGTTATTAGATATTACCCCAAAATATTACCCCAAAAAAATTACGAAAATCTCTTCGTGACCTGTTTGTCTTTGCTGTAGTTCGTTGCTTGGTGTTCATTCAATTTCACATAGCAAATTTAACCGATTCTTAATTGTATGAAATCTAATTTTCCGCTCAAGCTAAACCGTCGCCAGTTCTTGTTAGGTTCAGCCCTCACCAGTGGTGGGATTATTGCTACAAACCTTTTATCAAAATCAACAGGTTTTGCTCAAGCACCTGCTATCATTACATCTGAAAAAGCACGTCCCTCCATACCTTATGGAGTGGCTAGTGGTGATATCAATGGTAATAGAGCGGTTATTTGGAGTCGCAGCGATCGCCCGACTCGAATGATTGTAGAATATGCGACTGATGAATCTTTTCGTGGTGCACAGCGTGTTCTTGGACCGACTGCTCTAGAAACCAGCGACTATACAGCACGGGTTTATCTCAAAAATTTACCATCAGCTCAGCAGATCTTCTACCGGGTGACTTTTCAGGATTTGTCTGATACAAAAATTTACAGCACCGCCGTTGAGGGTACTTTCCGGACTTCCTCTGCATATCGACAAAATGTATTCTTTGCTTGGTCAGGGGACACGGCTGGTCAAGGATGGGGTATTAATCCGGACTTTGGTGGTATGAAGATTTACGAAACTATCCGGAATCTCAAGCCAGACTTTTTTATCCATTCCGGTGACACCGTTTATGCGGATGGTCCTATCCAATCGGAAGTCAAGCTAGATGACGGTAGTATCTGGAAAAACCTGACTACGGAAGAAAAATCAAAAGTTGCCGAAACCTTAGCAGAATTTCGTGGTAACTATATATACAACTTATTGGATGAAAACGTTCGTCGCTTCAATGCCGAAGTTCCCATACTAGCACAATGGGACGACCATGAAGTCACAAACAACTGGTATCCAAGCGAGATACTCGACGATAGTCGCTACACAGTCAAGGACGTATCCTTGTTAGCACAACGAGGAAATCAAGCATTTTTAGAATATTTTCCTATTCGGATTGATGCTGATGACCCAACCAGAATTTATCGCTCTTTCAAGCATGGTCCTAACTTAGAAATTTTCATGATTGATAAACGCAGTTATCGAGGACCAAATACAGAGAATCGCCAGACAGAACAAAGTGCAGAAACAGCATTTTTAGGTAGTTCACAAGTGCGTTGGTTGAAAAAACAATTGCGCAAATCAACAGCAACATGGAAAGTTATTGCAAGTGATATGCCCATTGGATTAATCGTTGCAGATGGTACCACCAACTTTGAAAACTTAGCTAACGGAGATGGTCCAGCCTTAGGAAGGGAGCTAGAACTTGCTGATTTACTACGTTTTATCAAACAAAAAAATATTAGCAATGTTGTCTGGTTAACTGCAGACGTACATTATGCAGCAGCACATTATTACGACCCCAACAAAGCACAGTTTCAGGAGTTCAAACCATTTTGGGAGTTTGTTGCAGGTCCTCTCAACTCTGGCACATTTGGACCAAACAAACTCGACAATACTTTTGGTCCAGAGGTGAAGTTTTTAAGCATACCTGAAGATTTGAAAGCAAATCGACCTCCGAGTCAAGGTTTTCAATTCTTTGGTACTGTCAAAATTGACAGTTATACAGAGGTGATGACTGTTGCATTGCTTAACTTGGAAGGCAAAACTCTCTACAGTGTAGATTTACCACCGGAAAAAAGGTAAGAAACGCCTCGTCGTACCTCGTTCCCAGTCAGAGACTGGGAATGCTCACAGGGAGGCTCTGGCTCTTTTACTCGCGGCGGAGCCGCTAAAACTGCATTTCCAGGTAGAACCTGGAAACGAGATTTTAACGAACGGTATTTGACACTCTATTACCCACCCATATACCGACTAGCCATTTGCATTGCATCAGAAATGTCAACATCGCCATCGCCGTCTGCATCAAGAAAAGAATTCAGTATTGGATTTCCCCCTGCTTGAGGATTTTGGGCATTTGCACCTGATTTCAACAAATTCAGAACCAAAGGAACCAAAGTTGGTAGTAATTGTTGAATCATTCCTGCATCTAAACCTGTACGCTGGGCTACAGTGTCAGCCAACTGCTGCTGCACAAAAGGAGCAAAAAGAGAGTTAACAGCTTGAGGATTAGGGTTCGTATCGCCAAATTGATTCACCACCTCTTGCGCCGCTTCAGGACCTTCTGTGTCTCGTTTTTCTTGTAAAGCAGAACGCACATAGTTACCAACAACCCCCAAAGCGGACTGCATTGTGGAGGGATCTGCACCAGCATTATTACTTAACATCTGCACAGTGTTAAGGATATTGCCAATCTGACCTGCATTGCCTTGCTGACTAGGATTGTTAATTGCACCGATAATTTGGTCAAAAAGTCCCATGAGCTTGTTCTCCCTGTTTACTTATGCTAACAAAACCAAATTTTGACACATCAGTGACAACTTGTTTTTAAGTATTTAGCAAAAAATAAGGTTTTTCTATCTCAAGAGCGCTTCTTTAGTTTAATAATATGGCTGCAATCAGCAATGGATGATATTGTCATCTTTATGTAAAAATTGAGGAAACTTTAGTTGAATGGCTAGCTTAAAGTAAGTTTAGTCAAGTTCTGTATAGCAGATTAACAGGAACCCTCAACAGAAGTCAGAATTTGAGGAGTAAGTTTTCACAAAGACTGATCAACTGCCTTCCTCATCTGCCACTATCATCTGGCGTCTGGCATATTGGAAGTAGCGATCGCTTGTTTTATCAACCATGCCTCTGTCACGTATTATCACGCTGATTGTTGGTCTTATCGTCATTTTAGGACTGACTCTGTGGCTGATTGACTCTTTCAGTCGCCTTTACTGGCAATTCTCCTATTCTGCGCCTCTGCTGGGTAATCTGCTGTTGTTTTTGCTGATTGTCCTTGTAGGAGCTTTAATTGCTGCGTTTGTCTATTATGTATTCGTGATTCAAGCTGGTGAAAATCGTCAGCGCCAGCGCAAACAACGCCCAAGTGTACAAATCCCAGCTGCTAAATCTGAGGCTGCGTCTTCTACTCTAGAAGCTGTCAAACAACAAGTTGCGCAAATTCAAGATGAAGTTACACGCCAAGCTTTACTAAGCAAGTCGCGGGAGATTGAGACTCATTTGACTCACGGCGAGATTCAAGTCGTTGTGTTTGGTACTGGAAGTGCTGGTAAAACTTCTCTGATAAATGCGGTGATGGGACGCGTGGTGGGTAAGGTTGATGCACCAATGGGAACGACTCGGGTTGGAGAAACTTATTGTTTGAGGTTGAAGGGATTAGAGCGCCAGATTTTAATGACGGATACACCAGGTATTTTAGAAGCAGGAGTGGCGGGAACCGAGAGGGAACAACTCGCACGAGAACTGGCGACGGAAGCAAATTTACTGTTGTTTGTGGTGGATAATGATATCCGACAGTCAGAATATGAGCCGTTACGAGCATTGGCTGAAATTGGAAAGCGCTCACTGCTTGTCCTTAATAAAACCGATCTGTATACAGATGAAGACAAAGAAGCCATTTTGGCGAGGTTGCGTCAGCGAATTCGGGGATTTATTGCACCAAGTGATGTGGTGGCGATCGCCGCAAACCCCCAATCTGTAGAACTAGAAAATGCGGGAATTTTCCAGCCTGAGGCTGATATCTTACCCTTACTCCGACGAATGGCAGCAATTTTACGGGCGGAGGGTGAAGATTTGGTAGCAGATAATATTCTCTTGCAATCCGTACGACTGGGAGAGCAAGCACGGAAACTCATCGATACTCAGCGTCGCCGTCAAGCTGACAAAATCGTAGATCGGTTTCAATGGATTGGTGCTGGCGTGGTTTCGGTAACGCCTCTACCAGTCGTTGATTTGCTAGCAACAGCGGCTGTCAATGCTCAAATGGTTGTGGAAATTGGCAGAGTCTACGGCTGTGAGTTGAATATGGACAACGCCAGAGAATTAGCCCTGTCTTTGGCAAAGACTCTTGCTAGTTTAGGTATAGTGAAAGGAGCGCTACAGTTACTGACGACTGCTTTGCAGCTGAATGTCGCTACTTTTATTGTTGGTAGAGCAATTCAAGGTGTGACAGCCGCTTACTTGACGCGGATTGCAGGCAAGAGTTTTATTGAGTATTTTCGTCATGATCAAGATTGGGGTGACGGGGGAATGACTGAAGTTGTGCAGCGACAGTTTCAACTCAATCGCCGCGATGAGTTTATTAAGATTTTTATTCAGCAGGCTATACAACGGGTGGTGCAGCCGTTAACTGATCAAGCAAAGGTCGTTGAGTACGATCAAGAGGAAAAGAATTGACCAAAAAGCTAGCCGTACCCTAAAACTCAATTCATCTGCAATTGCTTGATAGCACTTTGCTTTGGTTGGCGGTTGAACCGGATGCACCACAGCAGTAGCACTTCTGCGTTAGAGCAAGAAAAACCTGACGAGAAATCTTTACAGTAAAAATACTGTTTATACCAGATACATTAACTGGCACACAGAGTAGGCTAGTAATATTGTCAGTGCTTGAGGGCAGTGGTAATATTCCATGTTTTCAGTTGACTCCTGATAATTATGTTATTATAAATACAATTATTCAACATTTTGACCATAATAATACTTATAAACAGTGAACTTCTATTTAACAACTCAGCGCTTTATTCAGCGCTCCTTTCATTTAATTTAATAATGAATTCCGGAAATAGGAAGCAATGTTAGAAAACCTTATAAGCAGTGACTAGGTAACTAGCGAATGACTAACTACATGATCGGTAAAGTATTACAGGGACGTTACCAAGTCGTCCAAACCTTGGCTGCAGGGGTATTTGGCGAAACATACGTCGCTGTAGACATTGAGAATCCAGAGAATCCCAAATGCGTTATTAAACAGCTCAAGGTTATCAGTTCCCAACCAAGCTACTTACAAACTCTGAGGTTAAGATTTCTTACAGAAACCGAAACACTGAAGCAATTGGGACACCATAGGCAAATTCCTCAACTGATATCCTGCTTTGAAGAACATGAACGGTTCTACCTAGTGCAAGAGTTTGTAGAAGGACATGCACTAACAGCAGAACTCCCCATCAATCTCAATTTAGGTTATCCCTGGAGTGAAAGTGAAGTTACTAACTTTTTACAAGATGTTCTGTCAATATTAGACTTCGTTCACTCTCAAGGTGTTATTCACTGTGACATTAAGCCAGAAAATTTAATAAGGCGCGCTTGTGATGGTAAGTTAGTTCTTATTGATTTTGGTTCAATTCAACCAATTGGTTTTGAAATCGTTGATGAGGTATTGTCTTTAGATAGAATTCCTGTCACTTCGCTAGGTTACATACCACCAGAGCAATTTGTTGGTCAAACACAACCTAATAGTGATATTTATGCTTTAGGAATGATTGCTATTCAAGCCTTTACAGGACTGACACCACTGCAAGTAAAAGTAGATCCCCAGACTAATGAAATTCTCTGGCGTTCTCAAAACACACCAGTCAGCGATTATTTAGCTGCTGTTATCAGCCAAATGATTCGCTACAACTACGAAGACCGCTTCAAATCAGTCGGTGAAGTATTGCGTGCTCTTGAGCAAATGTTTTTAGAAACTAAGCAATCATATATCATAAACGCCAACTATACCCTTTTTTCAGAGCAATATGAAAAAAATCAGCCAGAGGATAAGTTAAAGACTGACCTTACACATCGGACATCTCCAAACTCCTCTTCATTATTGACAGGGATGAAGGTTGGTTTGGTAGCTAATTCTTTGGTCATGGGATTTGGAGTCTATTCTGTCATACAGAACACTCCAGGTCCTTCAGAAACAGAAACATTATATAAAGCAACTGAAGAATATCAAGCAGGAGATTTGGATGGAGCAATTGCTCTGGCTAAATCAATTCCCTCAAATAGTAATATCTATCCTGACGCACAAGCTAGTATTGAAGAATGGCAAAAGCAATGGCAGAATGCTGCTGAACAATACGAAGCTACAGAAAAAGCTTTTCAAGAAAGTCGTTGGTCAGATGTACTGCGTGCAGCCTCTCAAGTTCCTGATATTTTACATTGGCAATCAAAAACAGATAAATTAGTTGAACAAGCACAAATCAATATTGAAGTACAGGCGAAAGATTTATTAGCTAAGGCTTATGAAAAAGCATCATCCAAAGATTTCAGCGGCGCTTTAGATTATCTTAGTCAAATTCCTGAAGAAAGCTCTGCAGGAGCAATAGTTCAACAAAAATTGGCTGAGTATAATCACAAAAAAAGTGTCAGAGCAGCATACTTACTACAAAAAGCTTACAACAAAGCAGCAGAGCAAGACTTTGGGGGTGCTGTTCAATTTCTCCAACAAGTTCCTAAAGATACTCCTGTATATGCCACGGCTCAAGTTAAACTTGTTGAATATGTTCAAAAGCAAGGGGTTGCGAAAGTTGAAGGTCAAGAAATAGCTTCATCAAAAGTACCTGCTTCTACAAACATGAAAAAACCATTTATCACTAACAGTTCTGCTACAAATCTAAAATCCTTTGACCCAAGTAACCAACTGCAAGAAGTAAACATAAGTATAGTCAAGACTCAAGAGTCAAGAATTAAGAAACTTTGAGCTATGGACTTTGAAATATAGACTCAGGAGTAGGAGCTATCTCTTGTTGTGCTTGTTGTGCTTGCTTACGGGCATTTATTGCTGGTTGATAATCCGGTTTTATTTTAATGACTTTATCGTATGAGGCAATAGCTTCTTGATAACGTTTTAGATTAAATAGAGCATTGCCTCTACTATACCAACTTTCGTAATGTTTCGGTTCGTAATTGACTGCTTTATTATAAGATGAAATTGCCTCTTGGTATTTATTCAAATTGTAGAGTGAATTTCCTCGACTATACCAGACTTGATAATGACTACGCTCTAATTCAATTGCCTTGTTATAGGAGAACACTGCTTCTTCATAACGTTTTATTTGATGTAATGACCATCCACGACCATACCACGCTTGATAGTTTTTAGGATTGTATTTAATGACTTGCTCAAAAGATTCCATTGCTTCTGGATAACGTTGCAAATTAATAAGTAAATGACCTCTAGATAACCAAGCTTGGTAAAAATTTTGCTTGTATTGAACTGCTTTTTCATATGCTGCAACAGCATCTTGATAGCGTTGCAAATTTGCTAAAATATTACCTCTGTTATACCAAGCTTTTTCATGGTTTTGCTTCAATTTAAGAACTTTATCATATGCCGTAATTGCTTCATCATAACGTTTTAAATTTTGTAACAACAATGCTTTATCATACCAAGCTTCATAATATCCTGGATTCAACTCAATAGCTTTGTCATAAGATTTTAATGCTTGGTCATATTCGTTTAATTTAGTTAAGGCTTCTCCCTTGGCATTCCAGACTTCTGGATAGTTATTTTGAAATTTTAATGTTTTCTTAAAAGAAGCAATTGCTTCTTGATATCTTTGCAACTTATTCAATGCAAATCCACGTCCACTCCAAGGTTCTAGATAATCTGGTTCTATTTGAATTGCTTTATCATAAGCTGCAAGTGCTTCCTTATACTTTTTTAGTGCATACAGAGTTTTACCTTGCCCATTCAATGCTTGAGCGTAATCTGGTCTGATGTTAACTGCTTTTTCATATGTTGATAAAGCATCTTGATAACGGTGCAACTCGTATAGCGTGTTGGCTCGCTTATACAATTCAGTGGCGTTGACAGAATTGATTGCATGAGCAATATATATAGATGCTCCTACACCTATCCCTATTAAACTTATTATCGCTAAAAACTTTATCAATTTCTTTTTTCTAGGTTGATTTATTTTTTGTAAATTCTTATTTAGATTATTTTTTGATCTAGGAACACTCAATGTCGTTATGTGAGATTGAGAGTTTTTTAAATCATTTAGCGCTTGTAGAGCAACTCTTGCAGAAGAGTAACGTTCTCGGAAATCATAACACACCATTTTATTTAAAACTTTGGCAAAATTTTCACTGACTGAGGTATGATTTTGCCATATAATTTCACCAGTTTCTGCATCTTTTTCTAGTTGTTCAGGAGATACTCCAGTGAGTGCTTCTATACCAAGTATTCCTAAAGTATAAATATCACTACTGAATTTTGGATTTCCCTGTGCTTGTTCGCTTGGAATATACCCTGGAGTTCCGATAGCAACGGTAAATTTTGTTTTTCCACTAGGAGTAATGACCTGGGTCGTGATTTGTTTTACCGCACCAAAGTCAATCAATACTAACTTGTCATCCGGCTTGCGCCTAATGATATTTCGTGGATTGATATCACGGTGAATAACCTGCTGCTGATGGACAAACTCTAAAATATTTAAAATTTCTTCTAAAAGGCAAATAACTTGGTCTTGATTTAGGGGTTTTTCTGATATGATTTCTTGCCTGAGGTCATGACCTTCTATGAATTCCTGTACGAGATAGAATTCTTGGTTCTCTTCAAAGTAAGCTAGAAGTTGAGGAATGCGGTCATGAATACCTAATTTATAAAGAACTTGGGCTTCTGTATCAAATAAGCGTCTGGCTGTTTGCAAAGTATCGGGGTCATTCGCCTGAGGCTTGAGTTTTTTGACGACACATTGAGGTGAGCCAGGTAATTGAGTATCACAAGCAACAAAAGTTTCACCAAATCCCCCTCCTCCCAAGTAGCTAATAATTTGGTATCGTCCAACAAGTATCTTTCCCAACATTTGACTAGCCTAGTTTAATATGGTACGGTCTGATTTCAATCTTGCCACAGCTTCTCCTTAAGGGTCGATACAAGAATGGAGAGATAAAGGAAATAAAGAGAATAACTCAGTCACTAATGACTTATTGATATGATTCCTATTAGCGATAACATTTTCTTTTTCACACGAAGAAATCCCATCATTATTTACTGTCTCATTGGCATCAACATTGCTCTCTTTTTATGGGAACTGAAACTTGAGCTTGATGGTACACTCGGTAATTTTATAAATAGCTGGGGTGTGGTTCCAGGACAAATCAATACAGCTTTTGCAAATGCACTGACGGGAAACTCAGCTGCTTGGATAGTTGTGCTGATGCGTTTGACTTCACTGATTGTAGGAATGTTCCTTCATGGGAGTTTTAGTCAAATTTTAGGAAATTTAATATTTTTGTGGGTTTTTGGCAAAACTATTGAAAGTGTTCTTGGATACGGGAAATTTCTAGTATTTTATTTAGTTTCCGGCATCTTGACTGGATTCGTACAAATTCTAGCTGAGCCGAGTTTGACAGTTCCATTGATTGGGGCTAACGGGACGATAACAGCTATTTTAGGAGCTTATGTCTTTAAGTTTCCTAAAGCAAAAATTGACACTATTTTGCCCATTTTGATTGTATTTATTCCCGTACAACTACCAGCTTATTTCTATCTCTTTTGGTGGTTTGTGCAACAGATTTCTTACGGGATTGGGAGTTTGAATATTCCTGGTGGCGTTAATCCAGCAAGTAATGGCTATTTGGCACAATTTGCGGGCTTGTTTATTGGCGCTGCGTTGATTAAGCTACTACAGAGATTTTAGGGAACATAAACCATAAACTTTTTGCAAAAACTTATATTTAATAATTGGAACCGCAGATACACAAGAGATGTACGCAGATAATTTCTCTGTGTTCATCTGTGTGCATCTGTGGTTTCATGGTCATAGCAGTTGACATTTGCAAGAGGTTTTTATGATTGACCTAAGCCAATATGAAGTCTTGACTTTTGACTGCTATGGAACCCTGATAGATTGGGAAAAAGGTGTGCTGGAGGCGTTGCAAGCAGTTTTGCAGTCCCATCAGATTCAACTGAGTGAGAAGGAAATTCTTGAGTGGTTCGCTCGCTTTGAATCCAGTCTTGAGCAGGGAGAGTACCTCAAGTACCAAGATGTTCTTAGGGGGGTTGTGCAAAAGTTTGGAGAACAATTTGGATTTACGCCTTCTTCTACAGAATTAAATGCACTTGCTGATTCTATCAAGCACTGGCAACCTTTTTCTGATACTGTTGAAGCTCTCAAGATGCTAAAACAGCGATTCAAACTGGCAATTATTTCTAATGTTGATGATAATCTGTTTGCCTTCAGTGCAAAACATCTGCAAGTTGAATTTGATGAGGTTGTGACTGCACAGCAGGTGAAAAGTTACAAGCCTTCTGTGCAAAATTTTCAAGTGGCGATCGCCCGTATTGCAAAAATTGGCATACCCTCTGATAAAATCCTGCATGTTGCTGGTAGTATCTACCATGACATTGTTCCAGCAAATTCCTTAGGGTTATCCACAGTTTGGGTGAATCGCAGATTAGGTCAAGAAGGTTCAGGAGCTGCTTTACCTGCTCAAGGAAAACCAGATTTGGAAGTACCAGATTTGAAAAGTTTGGTTGCAACAATCAATTTCTGAAATGTCATTAAACGCAACATGACAGACTACTACAAAGAAGACCTTGCGTATATTCATGATGTCGGTTTCAGTGACTACGCTCTCAAATCTGCTCCTGGGATATTGGAAATCTTGAAGCAAAACAAAGTACAAGAAGGTTTAGTGGTGGACTTGGGTTGTGGAAGCGGATTATCCGCACAAGAGTTCACAAAAGCTCATTACCATGTTCTTGGAGTTGATATTTCTGAGCCGTTGATTGCTATTGCACGAAAAAGAGTACCAGATGCTGAGTTTCAGATTGGATCACTGTTCAAGGTGGATATCCCGCCGTGTAACGCTGTCACGTCGATTGGTGAATGTTTCAACTATCTGTTTGATTCAGACAACGACAGTAAAATGCTCCTTCAGCTTTTCCATCGCATATACAGTGCTTTAACTCCTGGAGGTGTCTTTATCTTCGACATTGCAGAGCCAGGACAAGTTACACCGGAAAACATAACTAAAGGATTCTCTGAAGGAAAGGATTGGGTAGTCCTCGTCGAAAAAGAGGAAGATAGAGAACAACAAATGTTAACTCGTCGAATCATGACCTTTCGTAAGGTAGGAGAATACTACAGACGGGCTGACGAATTACATCGTCTACGATTATATAAATCGTCAGATATTGCCACAGAACTAAGTCAAGTTGGTTTTCAGGTTCAAACAATGCGTAGTTATGGTCAGTATTATCTGCCAAAAGCTCATGCGGTGTTCATTGCACGTAAACCAGACTCGTCCTTGTAGAAAATTAGCATTGCTTATCTTTCCTAAATTTAGGAGTTAAATAACCGCAAATTCCGTATGCTTTCTCACATCGGCTGGTTGAAAAGCCAGAACAATTTGACCTTTGGGAATTCCGGCGTTGACGAGTTCGTTGGCGATACCATATTCTGTATTGTACGTAGCTTGCTCTAACATTTTTAGTATAAACTGCTCACCTCTGCAACCATTTAGGAAACAATAAAGTATCTTAGTCTTTATTGAGCAGAGGAAAAAATTGATTCATGTTGAAGCTCAAACGAGGGTTATTACTGCTAGCTACCTTACCCCTAGTCTTTTCATTGAGTGCTTGTGCTGGACAGACAGGAGGAAGTCGTAAAAGTTTATTAGATACAATCAAAAGCCGTGGTAAGCTCATCTGCGGTATAAGTGGACAACTGCCAGGATTTAGCTATGTTAAGTCTAACGGTGAATACGCGGGGCTAGATGTGGATGTTTGTCGGGCGATCGCCGCAGCACTTTTTAATGACCCCAACAAAGTAGAGTTCCGCAACTTAAACGCCAAAGAACGTTTTACAGCTTTGCAAACGGGCGAAGTAGACATCGTTAGCCGAAATACCACTTGGAGTATGAGCCGAGATACTTCTATAGGTGTCAAGTTTGCTGCCGTAGTATTTTACGACGGTCAAGGCATAATGGTCAAAAAGAATAGCAATATTCGCAAGCTGGAAGATTTCAAAGGCAAATCTATCTGTATCGGGACAGGAACCACCAACGAGCAAAATCTGACAGACCAAATGCGGCAACGCGGTATTAACTACAAGCCTTTGGTCTTTGAAGATGCTAACACGGTTTTTGCCACCTATGAGCAAGGTCGCTGCGAAGGCATCACATCAGATCGTTCTCAACTCGTTTCCCGTCGCACCACTCTATCTAAACCGGATGACCATGTTGTTCTAGATGTTGTGCTGTCAAAAGAACCTCTAGCACCTGCTGTTGTCAATGGAGATTCTAAGTGGTTCTCGATGGTGAGATGGACAATTTTTGCTCTTGTTAATGCTGAAGAACTGGGAGTCAACTCCCAAAATGTTGGTCAGTTAACTAACAGTAATAATCCAGAAGTTAAGCGCTTGCTAGGTACAGAAGGTAACCTTGGTAAAGCTATGGGTTTAACAAACGACTTCGTAGTTCGGATTATCAAAAATGTCGGCAATTATGGTGAAATTTACGAGCGTAATTTAGGGAAAAACTCTGAATTGAAACTGGAACGCGGTCCAAACAAACTTTGGAATCAAGGTGGTATTCTTTATGCTCCCCCCTTCCGATAAACAAATCAAAAGTCAAAAGTATTTTATCTAATGACCAATGACTAATGACTAATGACTAATTTACTATGACTCCAATTTGGCGTAACCGAAAGTTTTTTCCTATTCTCGGTCAGGTAATAGCTGCATTTATAGTTGCCATCGTCGTGATGATACTATGGCACAACCTGACATACAATCTCCAGCGGCTGGGTCTCCAACTAGGATTTGATTTTCTACAATTCCAAGCATCTTTTGATATTGGCGAAACCCCCATTCCTTATAAGCCTTCTGACCCCTACAGTCGTGCTTTATTAGTTGGACTTGTGAACTCCTTGCGAGTCATAGTTTTTGGCATCATTCTGGCAACAATTGTTGGCATTACTGTAGGAGTGGCGCGGTTATCTGATAATTGGTTAGTGCGTCAGTTAGCTCTGGTGTATGTCGAAACCTTACGCAACACACCTTTACTTCTGCAGTTGTTCTTTTGGTACTTTGCCCTTTTTCTGAGTTTGCCAAAAACAGAAAATCAAATTTCCTTACTTGGATTTATAAATCTTAACAATCGAGGAGTTACCCTTCCTTTTGGAATAGAACTCTCTTCTGAATTATCAACACTCATCCTAGGACTAACGCTGTACAGCGGTTCCTTTATCGCCGAAATTGTTAGAGCTGGGATTTTATCAGTCCCTAAAGGACAATGGGAAGCAGCACGAGCATTAGGTTTTAAGCCGCATTCCATATTACGGCTCGTGATTTTTCCCCAAGCTTTGCGGCTGATTATTCCACCATTGACCAGTCAGTATCTCAACATAGCTAAGAATTCCAGCTTAGCAATTGCGGTCGGCTATCCTGATATTTATTTTGTTGCCTCCACAACTTTTAATCAAACAGGTCGAGCAGTGGAAGCTATGCTGTTAATCATGGTTACTTATCTGACCATTAGCCTGAGCGTCTCCCTATTCATGAATTTGTTAAACCGTAGCGTGCAACTCAAGGAAAGATGAGTTTTTTGAAATGAGTCTTTTTAAAAGTCAAAAGCCTAGTATCATACAATGGCTACATAAAAATCTGTTTAATAACTGGTACAACAGTCTTCTCACTGTTGTCTGTCTCTGGCTACTCTTTTTTGGCACCAAAGGTATCCTGACTTGGGTATTGACTCAAGCAAAATGGCAAGTCGTCACAGCCAACTTATCTTTATTTTTTGTTGGTCGTTTTCCGCAAGAACTTTACTGGCGATTGTGGCTAGCCCTCTTTATCATCCTCGCTCTGGCTGGCGTGTCATGGGGAACTTTTACGAAACGCTTACCCCATAAGATGAACAGTTGGTTACCCTTTGGGTGGGCGCTTTCCTTTCCAATTATCCTATGGCTTATTGGGGGAGGCTTTGGACTACAACCAGTAGAAAGCGGTTTATGGAATGGTTTGCTACTGACTTTGGTCATGGCGGTCATTAGTATTGTTCTCTCTTTTCCTTTGGGTGTTTTATTGGCTTTAGGTCGTCAAAGTCAGCTACCTATTGTGCGTTGGTTTAGTATCCTCTACATTGAAATTATCCGAGGACTGCCACTGATTGGAGTTTTATTCTTCGCTCAAGTGATGTTAGCCTTGTTCCTACCAGTAGAATATCGCTTAGACAGAGTTCTAAGAGGAATTGCTGGTTTAATTTTATTTAGTGCTGCTTATTTAGCAGAAAATGTACGTGGTGGTCTTCAATCAGTTCCACGCGGACAAATTGAAGCGGCTAAAGTACTGGGATTGAATGCTCCTTTAACAATGCTACTCATTGTTCTTCCCCAAGCACTACGTGCTGTTATCCCAGCCCTTGTTGGTCAATTTATCGGTTTGTTTAAAGATACTTCCTTGTTATCCATTGTTGGATTATTGGAATTAACAGGAATTTCTCGTGCTATCCTGGCTCAGCCTCAATTTCTTGCTCGTTATGCAGAAGTCTATTTATTCATTGCATTTATTTATTGGATCTTTTGCTATTCCATGTCCCTGGCTTCTCGACGCCTAGAAAAGGAATTAGGTGTCGGTCAACGGTAATGGAGAAAAGAGGACAAGGGGACTAGGGGACTAGGGGACTAGGGGATAATGACTAATGGTAAATAACTAATAACTAACCAATTATGAATTTACAAAAGCCTATTATTATTGCCCAAGATATCCACAAGTGGTATGGAAAATTTCACGTTCTCCAAGGCGTTAGCTTGACAGTAAATCGAGGAGAAGTCGTGGTACTGATGGGACCTTCGGGTTCAGGAAAATCGACTTTTATTCGCACCTTTAATGCTTTAGAAGAATATCAAAAGGGACAAATTGAAATTGATGGTATTGACCTCACAAATGACCTGCGAAATATTGAGGCAATTCGGCGAGAAGTCGGGATGGTGTTTCAACAGTTCAACTTGTTTCCTCACTTGAGTGTATTGCAAAATATCACTTTGGCACCAACTTGGGTACGCAAGTGGACGAAAGTCAAAGCAGAAGAAACAGCGATGCAGTTGCTAGAACGAGTCGGAATTTTGGAACAAGCACAGAAATATCCAGGACAGTTGTCAGGTGGACAGCAGCAACGAGTGGCTATTGCAAGAGCACTAGCTATGCAGCCTAAAGTTATGCTTTTTGATGAACCCACTTCGGCTTTAGATCCAGAGATGGTGCGAGAGGTTTTGGATGTTATCAAAACCCTCGCTGCTGATGGTATGACAATGGTTGTCGTCACCCATGAAGTTGGATTTGCTCGCGAAGCTGCTGACCGCGTGATTTTAATGGATAGCGGTACGATTGTAGAGGAAGCCACACCAACTGCTTTCTTTCAAAATCCAAAGCACGATCGCACTCGTAAATTCTTATCTCAGATTCTTTAATAATGACTAATGACTAAAAATCGAACTCTCATTTGCACCTTTTTAGCCCTCCTGTCAGGATTTTCTGGAGGTTATATCGGAGGACAAATCACCTTAAGTTTCCACACTCAGAAGTGTCAAAACCAAACTTGGGGCTTGAAACAGATGTGTAACGCTTTGGTAACACCATCAGCAGTTTGGCAAGGTAGCACAACAGGACTGTGGACAGGAACTGTCTTGGGTGCGTTTGTTGGGGGTTTAGTGACACGACCAACTCGGAAATAGGGAGTGGGGAAAAAGATGTCAAGGTATGTCCAACAATTTAGTTTCAGTTCCTATCCTCATCCTCAAGCCGACTCATGAGAGGTTAGGGTGGGGAAGATGTCAACTAAACAGATATCTTCAACTCCAACTGCATCTCACACCAAGTATCTCGTATTCGGCACAATGGGGAAAAACGCATACTCATACCATGCTGTCCAAATAAAACTGCGAATCCATCGCTGACGCTTTTGAGTATTGAATTCATAATCAAACGCTCCCTGTGATACACCAATAGAAGATAAGTGGGATTCACAACCGCAACCGTGCTGGTATGTCAAACCATATTTGGAAGCAATACTTTGTATCTTCATCTGCACAGCGAACACTTTTCCTGCATGAAGGACTGCATCCCAAGGGCGTTTGTGTTCTTTATCACGCGGGTCAAACCGTAAAGCTCGTTCTTCAAAAACGCTATCTCGGTAAATCGGAGCAAGATGTACTTGGTAAAAGCTTGCGGGAAGTTCATAATCGAACTCATTAAACAGTTCTAGACAAATACGAACGACCTTGACTTCGTTAGAAAATTCTGCTCCCTTTGACTCAAATTCACGTAGAATCGCTTCAAAATCTGGATATCTCTCAACCTGAAAATCTTGCCCGTAGAACTCAAGTGTCTCCCGCGCCAACAATCCGAACAACTCATTAAATGATGGTTTGAGGTGAGCTAGTTCCGAGCGTTCGTTGAATAAGTCAAGATCTCCCTGTTCCAATTTGTATTGAAACAACTGCGCCATCTCAACATAACTCTGTGGATTTGCCAGTCCAACACTAGCCTTTCCTACAGCAATATCTTGCCATACCTTTGGCAATTGAGAAATATGAACCGCATTTTCTCCAACGATGACTTGAACTTGAGGAGCATTGAGAGTAAACATACGCAAACTCCAAAGTAGTATCCGCAGTTGAGTTTACCTTGAGTAGGTTAGTTGCTGTATGGTGGGCGTCACCCATCAGCGACTTAGATTCTATCCGATTGTACAGTGCATAAGTCCTACCAGCTTACAACTATTGAAAATAAAGCACAAAGAGTAAGAATTTTCGTGCGTGAGTTAGTTTAAAGTAGGCATTCTCTTGTTTAACCTTTGCATTTATACGCTTTGGAAATACATTTATGTCCAAACATAATTTTAACCGTAGTTTCGCTATTATTCTCGGTATTAATAATTATGAAAATGGCATTCCAGCGCTAGAAACAGCAGTTCCAGATGCTCTCAAACTCGCTCAAATTATTCAAGAGCAACATCAAAAGCTCAAACCGCAATATCAAGCGCAAAATAAGTATGAAGTCCAGTTGCTATTGAATCAACGCGTTACCCTCAAAAAGCTTAAGCAATTAATTGAAGACTTTAAAAAAGGACAAATATTTCTGGACAAAGAAACAGTGACGGTGAACAACGATGATCGCCTTCTCTTTTACTTTGCTGGACATGGAATAGCTGACAATGCTATGGATAATGAAGATGGACCAGTAGGTTACCTCATCCCTCAAGATGCCACTGATGATAAAAGCACCTACTTGCCGATGCAAGAGTTACATGATGCTTTGAACGCACTTCCGTGTCGGCATATGTTAGCAATTCTAGATTGCTGCTTTGCAGGAGCTTTCCGTTGGGCAAGCCTCAAGCGAGACATTGTGCCCAAAGTCACAGTCTATAAAGAACGCTACGACCGCTTCATTACTGATGCAGCTTGGCAAGTCATTACTTCGGCGGCTGACGACCAGAAAGCTTTGGATGCTTTAGGACAACGAGGGAAAGTCATCGACGGGAACGAAATTCACTCTCCCTTTGCCAAAGCTCTTTTTGATGCCTTACGCGGGGGAGCTGATGAAGGTGCGGACTTGAATAAAGATGGTATCATCACCGCAACCGAGCTTTACTCATATCTGCGCGATCGCGTGGAAATTCTCACAGAAAATCACTATAAGCGACAAACTCCAGGTTTGTGTCCGCTCAGAAAACATGATAAAGGGGAATTCATCTTCTTATTACCTGAGTTTGATCGAGACAAATTAGAAGATGCTCCTCCACTCATTCCAGAAAATAATCCCTACCGAGGATTGCAATCTTACGACGAAAAAGATAGCAACTTGTTTTTTGGCAGAGAAAATCTCATCAAACAGCTTTATCAGCATGTTGTTTCTGAACAACAAGCTTTGACAGTGGTATTGGGTGCTTCTGGAACAGGAAAATCTAGTTTAATGAAAGCTGGTTTGTTACCGGACTTGCGTCATTCCCAGGAGCATCAGTTTCAGATTTTACAACCAATGCGACCAGGAGAAAGTCCCTTGCAAGCACTAGCACAAGTGTGTTCACCAATTGCAACTGCAATCACTGCTGAAGAACTGGCAAAAGATGAATATGCTTTAGCAAGTATTATTGAAAATAGGTGTAAAGCTTATCCCAAAACTCAACTATTACTGCCAATTGACCAGTTTGAAGAATTGATAACTTTGTGTAAGAGTGACGAGGAACGAGAACAGTTTCAGAAATTAATTAAAAATGCAATTGCCAAATTTTCCAAACATATCGATGTAGTTATTACCCTGCGACTCGACTTTGAAGCGCAGTTTCAAAATTCTGTACTCAAAGACTTTTGGAATGATGCTCGGTTTGTTGTGCCACCAATGACTCAAGATGAATTGCGGGAGGCGATTGAGAAACCCGCATCAGAGAAAGTTGTGTACTTCGAGCCTCCCAGCTTGGTAGACGAACTAATTAACGAAGTCGTACAAATGCCGGGTGCTTTACCTTTGCTTTCTTTCACTCTCAGTGAGTTGTATTTAAAGTATATAGAAGACCGACAAAGAAACAACCGCGCTCTCACAAAGAAAGATTATGAAGAATTGGGAAGAGTTGTTGGTTCTTTGACCAAGCGTGCTAACCAAGAATACGAGCGGTTAGTTGCAGAAGATGTTGCTTATAAAGATACAGTACGTCGGGTGATGCTGCGAATGATTTCATTGCAAGGTGGGGAGTTAGCACGGCGACAAGTGCCGAAATCGGAACTGGTATATCCCGATCAACAAGAAAGCGATCGCGTACAAACAGTCATCAAACGTTTTTCTGAAGCTCGTTTAATTGTTGAAGGTTCTAATTCCCAAGGTGAACCTTATGTGGAACCAGCCCATGATGCTTTGGTACAGGGTTGGGATAAGATGCTGAAGTGGAAAAAAGAAGATGAGGAAAATCTAATTTTACAACGGCGGCTAACACCTGCGGCACAAGAGTGGAACAATATAAAAGCTCAGGAAAAGCAACCTCATTCTTTAGTGGAGACATGGGGACAAGTAGAATATTTTGCAATTGGAAAAATACAAAATTGGCGACGCAATTTGCAGCGCAAAAAACGAGAACAAATAAATATTTCTACGGCTTCAAATATAAAATCAATAGCTTACTTATGGGATGATGACCCTCGGATTGAGCAATTAAATCAAGTTCTTGATTCTAAGAATAGCTGGCTGAACTGGATTGAGGATACCTTTGTTCGGCGAAGCGTCCTACAAAGAAGTAAAAATACTTATAGATTCAGGGTGATTGTGACAGTAGTCATACTGGGTTTGTTGGGGTTAACTCTTTGGGCATTAAACAATCTTAGGCTATCAACCATAAACGCAATGCTGGCTAATACCGAATCTGCAGATGGCAACTTGCGTTCAAATCAACTGATTTTAGATGCTTTGAGCAATAGTTTATCGGCTGGAGAATCCCTTAAGAATCGGTGGCTGTTGAAAGTACCTCCACCAAAAGAAGAGGAACAAATTCAAGTCATCAGAACCTTGCGAAAGGCAGTTTATACAGTTAGAGAATATGACAGGCAAGAAGGATTTCCCAGTGGGGTTCAAAGTATTTTTTGGAACGATAATGGTAAGCTACTGATAGTTAGTACTGAAAATGATGGCACTGTCCGAGTATGGGACAAACAAGCCAAAAAGTTAGCCGAGTTACCAGGAAATCAATACTCAGTTACACAAGTCATTTTTAGTCCGGATGGTAGTCAACTTGCTATTGGGACAAACAAGGGTAGTCTTCTGTTGTGGAATTGGCAAAATCAACAGCAGGCAACAGTCTTACAAAGACATCAATGCCAAGATACAAACGACATCCCGAGTTCCGATTCATGTGCGATTACAAGCCTCATTTTTAACCAAGATGGTACTCAACTTGTTAGCGTAGCAGATGATGGTATTGCCCGTTTGTGGAGTTTTTCTAGCAACCAATACCAGGAATTCCAAGTCCCTCAAAACAAAATTATCACTGCTGGTTTCGACAGCAATGGTCAGTTATTATTAGTGACAAAGACTCCAGATGATAAAACCGTTGGCGTGTTTAACTCCTCTTTTCAAGAGTTAGGTAAAACCGATGGTCCATTTCCAGGCGGGGTTGATAATGTCATCCTGAGTTCCAATGGGGATAAAATAGCAATTATCTACGGAGGCGGTAGAACTGGTCCAGGTGCTGAAAGTTCTTTGTGGTATTGGCAGCAAAACATCTTGACAGAATTGCCTGGTCAAAACATCGATATTAATTTTAGCCGAGATGGTAACCAGCATGCTGCTACAGGATTCAATGACGGTACAATCCGCTTGTGGGACTCAGATGCCAACACAATTGAACTCAAAGGACATAGAGGTCAAATAGCTAGTTTTAATTTTCGCTCGGATGGTAAAGTCCTTGCTACTGCCAGTGCTGATGGTACTCTCCGTCTTTGGACTTTAGAACAACAACAGCTAAATCAACTGCAAGAACTACCAAACAAAGTTAACAGTCTCACGTTTAGCCAAGATGGTAAGCTGATAGCAACTCAAGCAGTAGATGGAACTATCCGCTTGTTAGATTTATCCGGCAAGTCAGTGAAGCAATTTAACAGTCAGTTTCCTGTCTTCAATAGCCTGCGTTTTAGCCCTGATGGGAAACAATTAGCAACCCTAAACAACGAAGGAACTGTAGGCATATTGGATTTGTCGAGTCAGAAATATAGAGAATTTACTGGAAAATATGACTCTGACAGTAACCTAAATTTTAGTCCTAATAGTAAGCAAATAGCAGTTACTGGAAATGACAATAACAACAAAACAATTTTTTTGTTGGATGTATCATCAGGCAAGCCAAATGGTAAGTCGTTTCCTTATGAAGAAACTATTTTCATTACCAATGTGATTTGGAAATCAGACGACCAAATCCTGTTAGCTGGCGTACAGCAACTAAGTAGAGCCTACAAAAGTATCGTATTGTTGGATGTAAAATCGGGAAAACAACTACAGACTATTACCGAAAATCTTGGAGCAGGTGAATTTTCCGGTATCAGTTCTAACAATGATGGTAGCTTAGCCGCCTTTGTCAAAGAAGACGGTACTGTCAGCTTATGGTATTTGGATGGAACCAAGATGGGAGAATTTAAAGACCCTGACCGCAAAATCAAAAACGTCATTTTGAGTCCCGACAGTAGTATGCTAGCTACCATTGGCGAAGACGGCACTGCTAAGTTGTGGGAAATCGGTAAATTAGATGAACTGCTTGCCAAAGGTTGCGATCGCCTGCGTGATTATTTGCAAAATAACCCCAATGTCAGTGAAAGCGATAGCTTCGCTGCTGCGCGGAGCGCAGATCGCCATCTCTGTGACAATGTACCACCAACCGCCGCAAATCCCGGCAAGTAAGGTAATCGCCAGCCTTATCGAAAATATCAAACTGATGCAGAAATCTACTACGCCTTGTCAAACATTAAAACTTTCTCAAAAAACGCAGTGTAAAGGATTGTTGCAATACCATACAAGGGAATCTACCCGTAGATTTTAGCTGATTATAAGGGGTGCCTTGTGGAATTTTTGTCAGATTCAGTTGTGTTATCACGGATGCAGTTTGCCCTAACTGCATTATTCCATATGCTCTGGCCTGTCTTAACGACAGGTATGGGAATTTACCTGGTTATTGTTGAGGGAGTGTGGCTGAAGACTCGTAATCCTGACTACTACTACCATGCCCGCTTTTGGGCTAAATTCTACGTCCTAAATTTTGGTATTGGTGTCGCAACTGGTATCCCAATGGAGTTTCAGTTTGGCACCAATTGGTCACGCTTTTCGGAAGCTGTCGGTAACTTTTTTGGCAGTGTCATCGGGTTTGAAGCTTCTTGGGCATTTATGCTAGAAGCCGCTTTTCTAGGTATCATGCTATTTGGTTGGGAGCGTGTCAATCCCATCATTCACTTTATTTCCACCATCTTTGTTGCCATTGGCGCAAACCTATCAACTCTGTGGATTTTAACTGCAAATTCTTGGATGCAAACCCCAGCAGGTGGGGAACTTGTCAATGGCAAGTTTATTGTTCATGATTATTTTGCGGCGATCGCCAACCCGTTCATGAAGAACAGTGTGCTCCATATGTTCTTTGCCACATTGGAGACTTCTTTGTT
>JAAUSC010000256.1 GCA_012031965.1 Scytonema sp. RU_4_4 | reverse complement strand
CTGCACCGAAAGAGTCAGTCGTCGCTTGCTGAAAAACAGCTAAAAACTATAGGTTAGCAAAAAATTAATTACCATGAGTATGATTTATGTTAGCTTGCCTATAATTTTGAGTATTGAGTATTACAGTACTGCTAGCCTTTAACTACGGAACTGTTAAGCCTTACAATATTTATTGCAAGACTTTTGCGAGATTTTCAGTTATGACGCAATACTTTTTATAAAAAGGAGTCAGAATAAAGAACTTAAAACTCAGAATAATTCCACCCACCGGGGATGGAGTTTTAAGAAGGAATAAGTTTAACATTGAGCTTCGCCCACGAGGGGACAAGGTTGTAAACCAATACTCATCACCCACTCCTAGAGAAGTCTACTGAGTTGTGACTAATGATTCTGAGTTCTTCTTCATAAAAAACCATTGGCTCGCTTTATTGTGTAACATAGTCTATTTTTAGATTTTAGTGGCTGTCCTTTGATCGCTTAGGCTTATAAAGGTAACGTTATTTTTTGTGTATATTGCAACTTTTCTTAAGAAGATATCGTAATGGAAAACAGGTATAGCGTGCAAGCACTTACCAATCCTGTAAAGTACCTGGCACCCTTTTTTCAAGGGTTACCAGAAACTGCTGTAGAACAAGCGCTTACTCATCTAGTAACCCGTACTCACCCAGCAAATCAAGTGATTTTGTTGGAGAATGACTGGGGCGGTTCCGTATATTTTATTGTGCAAGGATGGGTAAAAATACGGACTTACAATCTGGAAGGCAAAGAGGTAACGCTGAATATTCTGGGTAAGGGAGAATTGTTTGGTGAAATGGCAGCTCTTGATGAAGTACCTCGTTCCACTGACGTCATTACGTTGACTTCCACGGTGATTGGTAGTATGCCAGCACAAGATTTTGTTAAATTACTTCAAATAGAGCCAATGGCGGGAGTCCGACTGGCGCAACTGATGGCACGTCGGTTACGGCAAGTCAATCGACGATTAAGGTTGAGGGAATCTGACAGTCAATCACGGGTAGCAGACACGTTATTATTTTTAGCAGAGGGACAGGGAAAGAAAGGAGAAGAGGGAACCAAAATTCCTAATTTACCTCACAGGGAATTGAGTAGTTTAAGTGGACTAGCACGGGAGACAGTCACACGAGTCTTGACAAGGCTGGAAAAAAAAGGACTGATTAAACGGGAGCAAGAGGTGATTTGTATTCCCGATGTGTCAGCCTTAGAAAAAATGATCGTTTAACAATCCTTCCACAAAGGACTCAGAACTCAGCACATTGAATATTGATAACTGATAACTGATAACTGAGTTCTGTATTCTTCTTATCTCAACCCCTGGAAATAAATGCTCAGGCAAACAAAAGACTCTAACAAAACCTCAATGAAGCTGGAAGTGCCGTTAAGACTGGTAGAAACGGCGTTTTTAGCTAGCACCGCCAGCTTGATTTGGTTTATTAATTTCTACTTTCCTTTGGGACCTCTGTTACGGATATTTTTCCCCGTCCCGATCGCCCTAGTATACCTTCGTTGGGGCAAACGAGCGGCATGGATGGCAGCACTCACATCTGGGTTGCTGCTTTCGGTACTGATGGGACCAGTCCGCAGTCTACTGTTTGTCATGCCCTTTGCTTTGATGGGTGTACTTTTAGGAGCAACATGGAATCGTCGTGTTCCTTGGATTGTTTCCATCACCTTAGGTGCATTATTAGGCACCATAGGAGTCTTTTTTCGAGTGTGGTTGATGTCTGTGCTGTCTAATGAAGACCTTTGGATTTATGTCATTAACCAGGTGACGGATTTTATAGAGTGGTTAATCCTTAAACTGGGAATTTTGGTGAGTCCTAGTGTTGTTTGGATTCAAATAGGGGCGATCGCCCTCATTATCGTCAACAACTTTATCTACTTATTTACCGTACACATAGCAGCGTGGCTGCTGTTGGATCGCTTGGGTAACCCCATCCCTCGCCCTCCACGCTGGGTGCAAGTCATCATGGATTATGAACAATAGCCAACCGCTAGGGGAATTCACGCATTCGCAATCCGGAGAAATTCAAAAAAATAATCAAAAAAATAATTTTGAATTTGGACGTGACCGGAGGTCATTTGTCATGATTGAAAGAATTCTTAACTAATGACTAATGACTAATGACTCATGACTTTATTCGCATTTATACTCAAATTGAACAGGCTCAAGAATGGATAACGAAATATCGCGGTTGTTTACCCGTATTTGCCTGTGTTTTAGGATTTACTGAAACTGGTTTGATTCCTGGAATTTCCGCAGCGGGTCGCACTTGCGAGGATAGAAAATACACCGCTTGTGCGGATGCTGAGTTTTTATATTATGGTTCACAACATAAACCCAAGTATCCTCTACCACCATTAGTCGCTGGGGCTTCCCCTGTCATTCTTTCCCGTGCTGTGGTTGAGGCGCTAAATCTTCCAGTTTATTTATTCAATGCTGGTTTACCTCACCCCCCTGCTGTCCCAGCCATTGATTTAGGTGGCTATCCAGCTAAGTGTTTGAGTCAAGGCGCTGCTATGGAACTCGCAACAGTACACCACTTGTTTAAGCAGGGGCTGGTTTGGGGAGAACGACTAGGTACAGAAATCCAAAACGGGTATTTCATTTTGAGCGAGTGTGTGGTGGGAGGAACAACAACCGCCCTAGCAATTTTAACTGGCTTAGGCATATCAGCACTAGGAAAGGTTAATAGCAGTCACCCAGTTTGTAATCACGCGCAAAAATGGGCAGTCGTACAGGCTGGGCTGGAGAGGATGAGGAGTGGGAGACAAGGGGACAAGGGGACAAGGGGACAAGGGGACAAGGGGAAAGCTTCCTCATCCTCCTCATCCCCCCCTCCCCTTGTCTCCCCCTCTCCTTGTCCTCTCATTGATCCCCTTGAGTTAATTGCAGCGGTAGGAGATCCCATGCAAGTGGTAGTCGCTGGGATGGCGATCGCTCTTAGTCGCAGTTGTGGCGTTTTGCTTGCTGGTGGAACACAAAT
The DNA here is from genome assembly GCA_012031965.1 of Scytonema sp. RU_4_4. GTDB lineage: Bacteria > Cyanobacteriota > Cyanobacteriia > Cyanobacteriales > Nostocaceae > Brasilonema. The sequence goes on along the minus strand of JAAUSC010000256.1, from coordinate 5,755 downwards.
GCTAGCAGTATATGCTCTGATGAGTGCCATTGCTCAAGTTTACGCTTTACCCTGGCGATCAAAAGAAGTCGTTATAGGAACAACCCGTTGGGTAGCAGAAGACCCAACAGGGGGCACAATTGAACTAGCGCAGCTAGTTGGTAAAAGCAACATAACTCCTGACGGAGTGACTCCGCCGCTACTAGCTACTGAACTGAGTTTTGCTGATTCTCGTTATCCCCAACTCAGAGCCTACGAGCAGGGTTTTGTAAAAGAAGGTGTGGGTGCTGGAGGCGCTTGTATCGCTGCTCATCTGGTCCAAGGTTGGCAGCAACATCAACTTTTGCAAGCAATTGAAAGCCAATTAGAGCAATGTCAAAAAAGGTCTGAATTCAGAATATAACCAAGCAAAAAATATGCTTTATTCAAGCTTTAGAAGAATTTTCTTTTTGCTTAATATGTAAATCCAAAAGTGTACAGTGAAATGACCTCAAAACGGTGCAAAAGCCCCCAAGCTAAGTTTTTACGGGAGGAGTTCCAACTTCTTTGTTGGTTGAGAGTGAATTCTTTTGAGCAGTAACTGTTCTTCCAAAGCAGCAATGCGATTGTACGCTGCTGTTAATTGCGCTGTCAGCCGCTGGATTTGAATTTCTGGTGTTAAAGTTTTCTCTCCGCTTTGCAAATTCGTGTCTGGATAAATGCCATCTGTGATGACGTCCTTATGTTCAAGCTCTGAATTGAAACTGATTTGTCCTTTTAACTGATAGCGCCTGACTTCGCTATTCTCCAATAAATTATCGTTTGCCTGTTGTGCTTTCACTAAGCAGCCTTCTGATAAAGCTTGAGAAACTTTACTGTCAAGCTGCTCAATCACCTGATAGAGGGCATCCAGCTTGTTACCCAAAGTTAGGACCTGCTTTTGTAATGGCTCCATTTAATACCCTTATCCGCTTATTTTTCTCTATGGTATTCAATCTCTTGGCAACGTTAACGATACTTATGATTTTTTTAACTTTTAATATATTCTGTTGAAATGCAATACTTAAATCATCAATTAGAAATATATCTACATACTCAGTACAAGTCTTACGAAAGATTTTCTTTGAGAAAAATTAATTGGACAGACTGATTTTTGAGAAAAACTTGCACCTCACGTTTGGTGAGTACTGAGTGTTTAGGGGCGTCAAGCCTTGTCTTTTGGGAAGTTCTCAGTAAATCCCTCCTGACAAATTCAGCGGATTAAGCAGCGAAAGCCTTTTGTTTTTCCAGAAATAAATTCACTGCGTCAAACCTTTACCTAAGTGTCTTTAACTCTAGGGACTGTAAAACGAAAAATGACAAACTCCGGACTCAATACTTAGGATTATTTTTGTGAATAATGACTTAGGTACAATATGACTTATAGCTTAACATTGGTATCAAGTTGAAAAAATAAATTTAAAATTCAATTGTCACCGAACTCTGACAATTAGCTATGTTAACTAGTTTTGGCTAAAAAAAAATATTTTTTCAAATAAAAATAAAAACTATAAATCAAGCCAATCATGAGCCAAAATCTAGCCATAACAGAGAGACTTTGAGAACGTTTGGCTGAATTCTTGCTACACTTGGATTTTGTGAAACTGCTACTAATCAAGCTTTTTCAAGCCTAAAAATCAAAATCAATGGAGCGACGGTCTTTTTTGCTAAGTACAAGTTCCTTAGCACTTGCACAACTGCTTGTTGGTTGTGCTAACAACAAACAGATGACACTCAACGTGCAACTGTTGAAAGGTTCCATCCCTGCTCAGGTGGTTAATCAATTCAGCCAAAGTTTGCACTCAAAAGTGGAGTTAAAGTTTACTCCTGTAGAACAGTTACAAGATGTATTGCAAAAATTGCAAACTTGGCAGAAAAAAACGAATACCACCGATGAAGAAGGATGGCGTCGCGCCTTACCATTTGTTCAATCTCAAAAAGTTACCAAGGCTGACCTAGTTACTTTAGGAGATGACTGGATAGGTTCTGCAATTGAGAAGAAACTCATACAACCACTGGAAGTGACAAAGATAGAACAGTGGTCTGCTTTGCCCAAAAAATGGCAGGAACTGGTAACACGTAACGACAAAGGTCTGGTCGATCCCAAAGGAAAGGTTTGGGCGATTCCTTACCGTTGGGGTAGTACGGTGATCATTTATCGCCGGGACAAGTTCCAAAAATTGGGTTGGACGCCGAAAGACTGGAGTGATTTATGGCGTAACGAGCTCAAAGGGCGCATTTCTCTTTTAAATCAACCACGCGAAGTGATTGGTCTGGTTTTAAAGAAGCTGGGAAAATCTTACAACACAGAAAAGTTAGATACAGTTCCAGATTTAGAAAAAGAACTGCAGCTATTAAATCAACAGGTAAAATTTTACGATTCTACGAGGTACTTGGAGCCTCTGATTATTGGGGATACTTGGTTAGCAGTTGGCTGGTCAAGCGATGTCGTATCACTTGTTGGGCGTTATCCACAACTTGCCATAGTGGTTCCTCAGTCAGGAACAGCACTTTGGGCAGATGTATGGGTAAATCCTGCAGGTCAAGATACACAACCTTTGTTATATCAATGGATAGATTTTTGTTTAAGCCCTGATGTTGCTAAAACAATATCTTTACTGACCAAAACGAGTGTACCCATTCCGACAACAATTGCTGCATCTGATTTCCAACAATCATTACGTAGTCTATTACTTCTTAATCCTGAAGTTTTTGATAAAAGTGATTTTTTACTTCCCCTACCTCAACAAGTTATGGCTCAGTATGAATCTTTATTCGTCAAAATGAAGGGGTAAAATAAACATTATGAAAGGTTGACAGTTAACGGTTAACGATCAACCGTCAACAGGCTAATAATTTTGCTCTTGAAACATAGCCTGAAAGCGTTCATCGCTACGAATTTTGTCAAATTCTGAGTTATTTTTGAGAATTTGCAAGTATTTGTCTGGACACAAATTAATTGCTCGTTGTAAGTTGTTAATTGCCTCTTCTATGTTATTTTCTCTGACATAGCAGCGAGCTTTGTTGTACCAGATGGTGTGATCGCATGGTTGCAACTGGGAAGCGTGTTTGTAGCTGGCGATCGCCTCCTGATAACGCCGTAATTTTTCCAAAACCAAACCACGCTTTGACCAAGCTTGGTCGTGGTTTGGTTGAATCGTTATGACTCGATCAAAGCTTGCAAGTGCCTTTTCGTAACGCCCCCACTCCATCAAACTCATGCCTCGGTTTTGCCAAACCCTAGCGTTATCCGGATCGAACTCAATAGCACGGTCATAACTGTCAAGAGCCTCTTTGTGGGATCCTAGCTGTTTAAGAGCATTACCTTTGTTGTTCCATGCCCAATACGCGTCTGGTTGCAACTGTAGAGTGCGGTCAAAACTCTTGACTGCTTTTGCATACTGTCCCCAATCACACAAGGTAATACCGCGATTGTGCCAGATAGTAGCGGCATTTGGATTCAACTCAAGGGCATAGTCAAAGCTGTTAATTGCTTCAATGTAGCGTTCTAACTTGCCTAATGCAATTCCCCGATTGTGCCAAACCCAGCAAGCTTTCCATTGTAATTTGAGAGTTTGGTTAAAGCAGGCGATCGCATCTTCATGGCGACCCAAGGAACCCAGAGCAAAGCCTTTTTGAGATAAGGCTTTTGGATAATTAGGTTTACACCTAAGAGCTTTGTCAAAACTGGCTATTGCCTCTTGAAACTTTGCTGCTTTGCTCTGGCGTAATCCCTGTTGGAAAAAAAATTCCGCTTCTAGGTTCATAGTCATTTGCATAATACTTGGCATCCAGCTTTAGATAGATTCTTCTATTTTAGATGCCAAAAACAATAACACGACTTAACAAAGAGATCCAGTATCTGAGAGACAAAGCTTGTTGCAGAAAACGCATGATGTACTTACTAAAAAAGTAACATTAAACACTTTTTAAACAGCAGACAACACCATGACAACTCTCACAACGATAAGACAGCAAGTACTAAACTTGGTTTGTCTGGAGTAACACGATCAAGGGGGGCTTGCAAACAAAACCGACGGTATAAACTGTAAACTGTTCCGATGAAAGTGTGGGTTTGCGGACTAATTGAAATTTCCCTCTAGATTGCTACTCTTTATTTGCCCAAGTGCGTGCGTTCATTTTTCTAGTCGGAACCCCGTTCCCGATAAAGCAATTAAACTCAGCAAGGCTGAGTTTAATCAAAAAAACAAGATCTATGTGAGGTTGGCTCACAGATTTTTTTTCATCCAGTGTTGTATTATATCCAGCCAAATTTCTACATCCTTCCCCCAGTCTTTTGGTATAGATTCGGTTTCGCGTATAGTTGGAATTACTCCAAGAAGGTACTTAGATTCTTCGGCAGCCCTGTGTTTATCATTAGATGCTTTAGCATTTTTGAGATATCCCAGATGAGTAGGTATCTCTTTTCTCATTTGTTCTCCCATTGGTTCGCCCAGTTTGGGAAGAACTTCCTTAAAGTGTTTCTCAACCTTTTCTATTTCGGCATCTACTTGGTGCGCTTCTAGGTTTTCATGGACTAAATAACTCTCTACAATCTCCTCCTTTCCAGATTTATCTAACTTTACTGGCACTGTTCTCTCAAAAAAACCGTAATTCGTCTCACCAGTCACCTTGCCGTGTTGATTTTTGTATGATCCACTCTTCACAAATACGCGGTCACCAGGTTTAAAAGTATCACTCATAATCAGTAGCACACATAATTTAAATTACTATATTGCTACATTTTCATCTAATGTTATTTCTGATTCAACTCAGAAACATTTTACTGTGCATAAAAAGTTGCCCTTGTCTTGCTAGATTTATAAAGCAAGACAAGGGATTTTGAGGAAGTAGGTTGACATAAAATAACAGCTTTAGATCACTCCCAATGGACCACGAGTCACACCAAGCTGATTTTGCAACTTTAACTCCCGCCACAGTTGAGAGCCAGTCATTTCCCCCTGCAGCAGTTGTTGATAACGATGTATTGTTTGTGTCATTTTTTCAGGAGTCTCGTTGACAAATTCAATACGAAAATGCCGTACACCAATCTCTACCAGGTGCTGTACGTATTCGGCTCCCGTTTGAGCCGTGCCATTAAATACAGTATTTCGACAACCTGCATCAGCTTGGAGGATGTGTTCTGTCCCCACCCTGTCCAGCAATTTCACTTCATGTTTCTCACAGGGGCGTCCGCAGTTGGTGTAGTCAGTCCCCTGAGATAAAAAAGCACAAAAGACGCAATGCTCCATATGGAACATGGGCATATGTTGATGAATTGTTACTTCAAACCATTGGGGTGGGCAACTTGTCAGCAAGTCTTCCAACTGAGTTATGTTCAAATCGTAAGACGCTGTTACTCGTTCTAAACCAAATTGATGCTGAAAGTAGTCTGCTGTCAAGGGATTAGCAACGTTGAGAGAGAAATCTCCTATGCAACAGTCATTGGCAAAAAACTGGAGATGGTCATAGTTGCGTACCAGATAGCCATCCGCCTCACAGGAACGCACTTGTTGCAAAATCCAGTTTTCTCCAGGTTTGGTAATTCTTGGAGGTGCAACCCAGATGGAGTGCTGAGTATTTCCTTTGCTTGCTTGGCGTACCATCTGCACTGCTTCCCGATAAGCGCGGGGGTCTTCAAATTCACAGTAGAGCGTTTCGATTCCGTCTCGTGTCAGCTTGTTAGTTTGCTTAAGTTCGCACTGCACAATGGAGGATGAGGTGAGTGGGAAGGATGGGGTGGATGGGGGATGGGGGA
>JAAUSC010000255.1 GCA_012031965.1 Scytonema sp. RU_4_4 | reverse complement strand
AGTCAAAATTACTTCCACAAAAACCATACAGGATTTTATTGACTCAGTTTTTTGCCATCGGGCAAAAAGAAGCCTGTATTATCTGGGTTTTTTCTATATCAAGCCTCGTAAATTGGCGAAGGTATTGCAGTGAGGCAGCTATTCCTCTACCTGCATACTTGAAAAAGACTTTCAGCACTCCAACCTATCCTAAGAAGCCAGAAAAATATCTTCCTCTAACAAATGGGATGTGCTATCTCAGTATCTACTCTATCTAACGAAAGAAGCAGTACTCATCCGAAAAAGCGTGTTCCTTCAGGACAAGAGTGCAGTACCCTTAGCTCGTGATCGCTCACTTAACTATTCATATAGTTTCTTTGTACTATTTTGCTCGCATCTCTACTTACCACTTTGTCAAAATTTAGATTCCTCTGGAGAAAGTGATGAAAGAGCGCTAAGTTCATGACCCACTAAACTCCAGTAATATAATGCCAAACGTCAAATTCTAAAAGAGATACAGCTAATGCAAGTCATTCGTCTTGAGGCACTTTCAGATAATTACATTTTTCTGCTGCACGATCCAAGGCAAAATATTGCTGCTGTTGTCGATCCAGCTGAGGCGGAACCAGTTTTGCAAAAACTGAAAGAATTAAAGGCTGAGTTGGTGGCGATTTTTAACACGCACCATCATCAGGACCACATAGGAGGAAACCGCCAACTCATGCAACAATTCCCTAATGTGATAGTTTACGGTGGGGCTGAGGATAGAGGGAGAATACTAGGACAGCAAGTGTTTTTACAGCAAGGCGATCGCGTTGAACTTGCAGACAGAACAGCTGAGGTTATCTTCGTTCCCGGACATACCCGCGCTCATATTGCCTATTATTTTCCTCCAGAAAACTCAAGTGAAACGGGTGAGTTATTCTGTGGCGATACCCTGTTTGCTGGTGGTTGTGGTCGCTTATTTGAAGGAACACCTACGCAAATGGTTTATTCTCTGAGCAAACTCCGCTCGTTACCTGATCATACTCGCGTCTGGTGTGCCCACGAATATACATTGAAAAATCTGCAATTCGCTCTCACCGTAGATGCAGATAACACCGACTTACAAAGGCGTTATGATGAGGTGAAGACCTCTCGCAGCCAGGGAGAAGCAACTGTTCCCTCACTTTTAGGAGTGGAAAAGCGCACAAATCCCTTTTTACGCTGGGAACAGCCAGCATTACAATTAGCGACTAACAGTCGTGACTCAGTGCAAACCTTTGGGCGCTTGCGAGGAATGAAAGATAGATTTTAGGAAATTTTAGTCTTGTGTCATAGAATGAGTGCGCCTAAAGCTTTGAGAGTTGCAATAGTCGCCTCAGTTAAATTTCTTGCCCTAACAGTTGCGATCGCACCTTGCATTTCGCTATTATTTGTAGGTTTAGGGCTATACGCGAAGCTGCTTGGGATATAGCTGCATCCATGTCAACTGTTCTGTTGAAGCCCAAGCAATTAAGATTTTAAAGAAAGCAGAGAAAAAGAACAACGATGTCGAAACGCATACAATTAGTTTTAACTCAAGATATCATCAAGCTAGGAAAATCTGGCGACTTGGTGGAAGTTGCTCCTGGCTATGCTCGTAACTACTTAATTCCCAAAAGTTTGGCAACTCGTGCCACTCCTGCTATTCTCAAGCAAGTCGAACGTCGTCGCGAATTAGAACGCCAGCGGCAATTAGAATTGAAGCAACAAGCTCAAGAGCAAAAAGAAGCTTTAGAAAAAGTTGAGAGCTTTACAATTGCCAAGCAGGTTGGTGAAGCCGAAGCTATTTTCGGTACTGTCACCACCCAAGAAGTCGCAGATGTCGTTCAACAAACCGCAGGACTAGAAGTGGATCGGCGTGGTATTACCATACCCGATATTAGCAAGTTAGGAACTTACGAGGCTGAAATTAAGCTGTATACTGACGTGACAGCAAAAGTTAGCATTCAAGTTGTAGCTAGCTAAAAATTTTCATCCTAAATGAACCACAGATGAACTTTTTTCTTAAGAGATAGACACAGATAAATCCTACACATCGTCCATCTGTGGTTTGTTTTTTGTGTTTGTTTTTTTTTGTAAGTTTATGAGCAGCGCTGATATCTCATCCCTGGTAATTGCGAAACTAAACCCATCAATTCCAACTGCAACAAAACACTAGAAACTTCACCCGCAGCCATGCCCGTTTGTTGCACAATAAAATCAAAGGGTAAAGCTTCTGAAGCAATTGTATCCATAACCCGTTGAAGTTCTGGTGGTAAATCTGGCAAGGTCAACTGCTGCACTAATGAAGAAGCTTCAACAGAATCGAGTTGAGGTATTGCTCCCAGCATTTTTAAGAGTTCATCTAATTCCCTAAGAATGGGAACCGCCCCTTGACTCAGTAGTTTCAAACACCCTTGGGATGGATGATCATCAAGTCTTCCTGGGAGTACATAGACATCTCGCCCAAAATCGTTAGCATAGCTAGCAGTAATCAAAGCACCTGATTTCATAGGCGCTTCCATCACCAGAACAGCACGGCTCAAACCTGCAATAATTCTGTTGCGACGAGGAAAGTGTGTGCGATCAGGTGGTGTCTTTGCTGGATACTCACTCACAACCAACCCATTAGCCAAAACCTGCTTGTACAATTCCACATTTTTAGATGGATAAACAACATCTACACCTGTACCTAAAACTGCTATGGTGCGTCCTCCAGCTTTCACTGTAGCTGTGTGACTTTCAGTATCAATTCCCTCCGCTAAACCAGAAACAACAGTGAACCCATTTTTAGCCAAAGCCGTACTAATTTGGCGAGTCCATCGGATACCATACTCTGAGGGTTGGCGTGTACCTACAATCCCAACAAGTTGTTTTTGTCCAAGATTTTCTTGCAAATCGACTTCACCACGATAGTACACAATGGGCGGTGGACTAGGTATTTCCAGTAGTAAACGAGGATAGTCTGCGTCTGCTGGTGTCCAAAAATTCGGATTTTGCTGTTGGTGTTGCTCTAAAAATTGTTCAGGATGTAACCGGGAACGTTGTTGCACTACCTTTTGCAGTGTTTGAAAACCAAAACCTTCTACTTGTCCCAACTGTGCAGGCTTCGCGTCCCAAGCTGCTGCCAGTGTACCAAAATGTTGCTGCAACCGTTGTAATAATACTGGACCAACCCCAGAAATTTGCGACCAAGTTAGCCAATATGCACGCTCTTGTCCCAATTGCCCATCCTCAAGTCTACTGGGTTGATTATTCCCAGATTGGAAAAGCAAAGATACATGAAGCAGTTTTTACCTGACGAAACTTTTCATCTTCACTTTGTTACTAAAGCCAGATTGACAGCCTATTTGAGTGAATGGATTCTGCAGCTAAAAGAAATTATACTAATCATTCAAGCAGTTGATACCTATAATCCGCAAAAAGATATGATTTTTTTCATAAAATTTAACTCTAGTTTTGAGGTGAATATTTTGCCAAATCTTGTCGTTTCTCCACCTGAATGCTATCAATGTATTTGTCGAAGATGGGAAAAATTTTTACCTAATTTGTGATGAATTATACGGTTGGTGCATGATGAGAAAACCTATCTAGGCAGTCAATTTCTTTTTAGGAGAATTAAGTGAATAAATTACTCGTAGCTTTGACTTCTAAACCCGCAGCTTTAATTTCTGTGGCTTCTTTGTTAATGACTAGTAAAGTTACCACAGCCGGTCAACCAGTTAATCCGCAACCTGTAAACCGTACAGATGCTACTACTACACCAGTATCAGCAGCAAGCCAAAAGGCTTGTGCAAAACATCCAAAACTCGGTAAATATTTCTGCGCTAATGCTAAACAATTGTCTCATTTGAAGAAGGGTGTACCAGAGATTGATGTTACCGACGCGAATAGCGAAAAGGCTCTACTTGGGGTTACAGATGAAGAAAGCGATGCTGCTGTAGCTATGTTTGGTTGTGATTGTGTTGCATCCATAAATTGTGTGCGTCGTCTGCGGAATAGCCTTCCGTAGAATAGATGTTCCTTGATTTTTCATATTTAGAAAAGCAAGGAATTGACACTCCCACAGCTAAAAGCTTGTGGGATTCTTGGGCTGAAGGCGCCTCCGTCAGGTTTCCCAACTTAGCAGGTCTTACAGTTCATGCTTGTCCGTTCGCGTAGCGTGCGCCTAAGCGCATATCAAAGTGGGAGTCGAGTTAACGCAGAAAGGTTCCGCTTTTTTGTTACGTGTAAGACCCTCATCCCACGGCTAAAAGCCAATGGGCTTTCTGCTTTTATTGCTGTAAGAGAATAGATTTTTTTTCCCTTACTCTTTTATAGGAATGGCACTAAGTACAGCGTTTCATAAATTAGGGTTGGAAATCTCAAATTTCATGTTGGGTTACGCTGTGCTCCACCCAACCTACCATAATGAAAATTCCGATCCCTTTTTATGGTGAGGTGTACTAAGATAAGCTCAAATGCTCTGTATACAAGGTTCTGAAGTCAAGTGGTATTTGTAAGTGGGGAGGGTAAAAATTTAGTGCGATCGCTTAACCATTAAATACAATCGCAAGAATAACAAACAGCCATAGATCTCTATAAATCATAGAGACATACTGAGAAGATACGCTAAAACCATCAGAAAATATAATCCAGTTATTCCTATGCAGGGGTAATAAATTATTAGATAAACTCTGCTATTTTCAAGCATGTTATGTGTCAAAAAATAAGTTACATTCATTGGATGCAGGATATTATGAGATTTTGAGCGATCGCACCCTCATAGGATTCATATATTTCGGAAGGTAAAGTTTTTGTATCTAGATTTAACATTTCTGCAAATCGGGAGCTGTAAGATTTGTAAAAAAGGGTTTTGCTGATATGACATCTTTCGAAGACATCATTGCCATTAACATGGCAGCGGTCGATACCCACTTTCATGCTGAAGATACTAATTCAGTTGAGTCTGCGCTGGAAGCCTTCACCGACGACTGCGTATGGGAGGCTCCCAACCCCCACGGTCTGAACAAGCGCATTGAAGGCAAGGAGGCTCTCAGACCTTTTTACAAGCAGTTGTTCACAACGATGAAGAACGTGGAGTTCCGCGTTTGCTACGAGCGATTCGCTACACCGACCCGTGTAGTCGATGACTCCATCTGCACCTTCGAGGTCGCTGCTGACGGTATCTGGGAGTACCGTGTGGGCACACTGGTGTTCATGCGGATCGTCCATGTATTTGATATGCACGATGGCAAGATTGCCAAGGAGAAGGTGTTTGAGATGCGCCAGCCCGTGCAGGATAAGGCTGAACTCGACGCGATGGTCGAGCAAGCGAAGGTGGGATGTTGGGAACCCGGACGCATGAGCCACATGAAGGCCTACTCATAAGCATCGACTATACTCAACCCCTCTCTACGGTCAGGAGAGGTATTGATGCTAAGTATTGAGCTGACAACCCCCTCTCCTCTACCGCTCTTCAAAAAAGTTTGCCTCATAATTCTGAAAAATAAGAAAATAATGAATCCAATCTATCCAGATTTAAAAAATAAGCATATTTTAATCACAGGTGGTAGTAATGGTATTGGAGAGGCTTTAACTCGATCCTTTGCAGCGCAGACGAAGGAAGTAACCATTCTTGATCAAGATTACAACAAAGGCTTAGTTATAGCGAAAGAATGTGAAAAATATAACTGCAAAGTCAATGTATATTGTGTGGATTTAACTGATACCTCAGCACTTACCTCAACTTTAGCTCAGATCAAAAAAGAAAGACCAGTAGTGAATGTCCTCATCAATAATGCTGGTTACGACCCGAGATATCCGCTACTAGAAATGTCAGAGCAAGCGTGGAATGATTTGTTTCAACTGAATGTTACCCACTATTTTATTACCTGTCGTGAACTATTACCAGACATGATCGATGCTGGTGGAGGTAGCATCATTATGACAAGTTCTCATCAGGTGTGGGTTGCCAATCCAGATTTGATTGCCTACAACGCAACTAAAGCAGCAATAATCGGGATGGTTCGCAGTCTTGCAGAAGCCGTAGGAAAGCATTATATCCGGGTTAATGCTGTGGCTCCAGGATGGATTATGACTGAAAGACAACTCAATCAATGGGTAACACCAGAAGCAAAATATAAGACTATACACGAACAACAATCTATTCCCATCGAACTTACAACGAATGAACTAGTAGGAACTTATCTGTTTCTTGCCTCAGATTCCTCACGAGCAATTACCCGTCAGACAATAGTAGTCGATGCTGGACATGCTCAGAGTTAACAAAGAAAGATTTGACAATTACACGAACATACCTTAACTCTAGCCCAGTGCGAGCGATGGCTCTGGATGCTACTGAGGGCGAGCAAAAACTCAGCTACATGGAAAGCCGCCGCGAAAATTTTTAATGTTTCTAACCGCTTTTCTAAGTATGTAGAAGTAATTAAACTGAATACCAGTTTCAGATATCAACCGCTAAGAGGGTATTTGAAAAGTTAAAACTGGAGAAATATCATGACTAATGTTCAGAATATAGAGTTTATTCCTGGAAAAGTAATCACACTCAGTACCTGCTTAGAGAAGCCTAGTCCCTTTCTTTTTGGGTTTGAAATTCAGGACAAGTTTTTAGAAGAATTGGAAAAATATTCCTTCGACAAAATATTTTTTTTAACAGAGGCACACCTATTTGAGTTGTATGGCAAAGATTTGTTCAATAAAATCAGTGAAAAATATTCCTGTCAGATTCAATTTGTACCTATTGGTGAAAAATGTAAACATTTTCCTGTTTTGGAAGAAACCTGCGAAATTTTAATTGTCAAAGGTGTATCAAAAAACTCTATTTTGATAGCGTTTGGTGGTGGAGCAGTTGGAAATATCGTTGGTCTAGTAGCTGGGTTGATTTTCCGTGGTATCCGGTTTATTGAAATACCGACAAGCATGACAGGTCAAACCGACAGCACCCTCAGTAACAAACAAGCTATTAATGGTAAAACTGGAAAAAATCATTTTGGTCTTTATCATGCACCTATATTCATTTGGGTAGATACCAAATATCTGAAAACAGAACCCCTTTCTTCTCGTCGCAGTGGCATCATTGAAGGCATCAAAAATGGATTTATATCTGGTGCCTCATTTTTGGACTACTTAGAAGAAGTTCTAAATCTTGAGGTTAAGTTCACAGACGAGCAACTGTACCAACTTGCCTACAATATTATTCTTTCCAAATTACGAATTCTTAAAAAAGACCCAGGAGAGAAAGCTTACGCTATTATTCTTGAATACGGCCATACCTTTGGTCATGCCATTGAATGGCTGGAAAAAGTAACTCATGGAGAAGCAGTTTCCTACGGTATGAAAATTGCTGCACACCTCTGCTTAGAGATGGGATTAATTTCACAACAAGACGTGAAGGGTCATTACTACATTATTGAAGAAAAATTGGGCTTCAATAATCCGTTTCCTACATCAATCACTACTGAAAAACTTATAGATGCAATGATTGCAGATAACAAAAAGACTGGACAAGCTCCGCGCTTTGTATTGTTGGAAAAAATAGGTCAATGTTATAACCCTGAAGGTGATTATCTTGTGACAGTTGACAAAGAATTGCTCATGAAAGTTATTGATAACTTTATTCAAAAAGAGCGTCAAAGGAATACAATCTCATTGAGAGCAGAATGCTAAATCGAATTTTTATGAGTCTCCCTTAGCTCAGAGCTTGTACCAATCAGGATAAACCACTAATTCATAAGTTTTTAGTGTAAAAAAGTGACTCAAGTTATGTTAACAACATCAAATTTTTACTAGTTATCACAAATGAGGTTGATATGCACAGAAAAATTGGTGTAACTACATGGATATTCGGCAAGATTCATCTGATTGAAATCGCAAATATTATTGCTCAAATGGGATTCGATGGCGTAGAATTGTTTGTTGACATCGCTCAATCTTCGCCTAAAGATGTTAATAAAATCTTTGCCGACAAAGGCTTAGAAATATTTTCCCTCACGCCATGTAACGTAGATTTAGCGAGCAGTGTACCGAATGTCAGACAATATGCCATTGACTACTATAAAAAGTTGATTGATTACGGTGCTGAATTGGGGCAGCCAATTATTACCTGTCATGAATATATCCAAAACCAATCAGGTAGTGCTTATGCAGGAACCATCGAACTGCTAGTTGAATCATGTCAAGAAATTGCTACTTATGGGGCAAAAGCCAATATTAAGTTAGGCTTTGAACCCCTGAATCGTTACTTATGTCGCTTCATTCTCAACAGTACCGACGTGTTGGGTATGCTTGAGCAAATTAATGCAGCAAATCTTACCATTGTTTTGGATGCGTTTCATATGAATTTGGAAGAAGATAATTTAGTTAAAGCCATTATTCGCTGTGGCGATAAACTTAGCGTATATCAGATATCTGATTCTAATAGGAAAGGTATTGGGTTTGGACATATTGACTTTAACCAACATTTTGCTGCTCTAGATTTGATTCAATTTAACGGACCAATTGTACTAGAATGTACACAGCCTCGACAAACGCCAGGTTTTGATTCAGAGGTTAATTTAGATGAACTCAAGTTACATCTTTCAGTTAGCAAAGACTGGTTAGCTAATAAAAAAGCAGTCTTCGTTTAAAGGCTAATACGATTCAGTTAAGGCTAAAAAGCTTATTAGTGATGTGGAATTTTGGATTGCATCAGTTAATTATAAATTAAACTTATGGATGTCAAAAAGATATTGTCAAGCAAATTACAGCGTATTGCAGGTTTATGAGGTACAGTAACAACAGTTTGTAAACCAGTTTTTGAAATGCACGGGATTAATCAAATCGAGTGCAGTTGCAATTAAAACATCAACCATTTTTGCAGTAGTTGG
>JAAUSC010000254.1 GCA_012031965.1 Scytonema sp. RU_4_4 | reverse complement strand
GCAGATGGCTTGATGGTACTTGTGATGACATTACCCAGACGTTGCGCCTCTTCTCGCACGCCCGCCTGGGTTTGGACTGTAATTTCTCCAGAATGAAAAGACATTATACTAATTCGTAATTTGTCATTCGTAATTAAGGAATTCAGATTAACCGACTGCATGAATATGAATACTATTTTCAATTTTTGCTATGTAGCTTCAGATGCTCAAGATCAGTTTTGTGTTCGCCAAGACACATGAAACTGATCTTGGCAAACATTTATTAATATGTTATTGCAAATCATGTTTGATTTCTGCGATATTTATACTTATAAGAAATACGTATAAAGCAGGAAGCATAAAAAATCGTGGCTACTCTCAAAGCTTCTCAACAGGGACTCGCAAGAATTAAACAAGCCAGAAGTCAAAAGGGTTGGTCTATTGATGATTTTAGATGGATTGAGTCCGCTAGTGAGGTTTTGAATGTTTCTTGGCAAGAAAATGGTGTTCTCGCTGTTGGTATTTCAGAAGGTACTTGGAAAAGGTTCTTAGCAGGTAAGTACCCCATTAACGCTGAAGCGTTTAAAGCCTACTGTCAGGTGCTTGGGCTGAAGTGGGAAGAGGTTGTTGATAGAAAGGATGAAGGCAAAAGGCTTAAGGATAAAGATCATTCACTTGAGACTTCATCATTCATCCTTTATCCTTCTCAAGACTGGGGTGAAGCACCAGATGTATCAATTTTTTATGGTCGCCAAGAAGAAATACTCACAGTTAAGCGATGGGTTACACAGGAAAATTGTCGCCTGGTGACGCTGTTAGGAATGGGTGGGATTGGTAAAACGACGCTTTGTGTCAAGTTAGTGCAACAAATCTTAGAGATGCAGGATTTTGCATCTGTGATTTGGCGCAGTCTCCGCAACGCGCCACCTGTGGAAGATATTTTGGCAGAACTGATTCAGTTTTTATCTGCACAGCAAGAAACAAATTTACCAACTCAGTTAAACGGTAGAATCTCGCTATTACTCAAATATCTACGTTCATCGCGCTGTCTAATGATTCTGGATAATGCGGAATCAATTTTACAAGCAGGCGATCGCACTGGTCGTTATCGTGCTGGATGTGAAGGTTATGGTCAACTCCTACAATGCGTGGGAGAAACTTCCCACCAAAGTTGTTTAATTCTCACTTCGCGGGAAAAACCCCAAGGACTCGCAAAGTATGAAGGGGATAGTTTACCAGTGCGTTCTCTGCAACTTACAGGTTTACTAGAAACAGAAGGGCGTGAATTATTTAACGTTAAAGGTAAATTTACTGCTTCAGAAGACCAATGGCAAGTTTTAATTTCACGCTATGGCGGAAATCCTCTAGCTCTCAAGATTGTAGCCTCTTCCATCCGAGACTTTTTTGATGGTAATGTTTCCCAATTTCTCGAAATTTCTCAGCAAGGTACATTTATCTTTGACGATATCCGTGACTTGCTTGACCAACAGTTCCATCGTCTCACCGCCTTGGAACGAGAAGTTATGTACTGGTTAGCCATCAACCGCGAAAGAGTTTCCTTAAAAGAGTTACAAGCAGATTTTGTGGCTAATGTCCCACTCCACGAACTGCTAGAGTCGTTGAGTTCTCTGCAAAGGCGTTCTTTAATCGAAAAAAGCGCTGGTGGGTTTACTCAGCAACCTGTGGTGATGGAGTATGTCAGCAATCGGTTAATGGAGCAAGTGTGTGAAGAAATAGCAGGGTGTGGGTTAAAACGTGAACAAAAGTGGACAACCCTTGCAAAAACGAACGGGCTTATTGAGACTGAAAACGAATTATCGAGAATCAGCCCCGTTCGTTTTTGCCACTTCACGAATAATCGTGACGCGAACACGACTAACCAAAAGGGTTGTCCACTTTTGTCTGGTTCAGATGAAACGGAGCAGGGGAATAGTTTTTCCCCTCCGCCCCTCCGCCCCTCCGCCCCGTCTCTATTTACAACTCATGCACTAATTAAGGCGCAAGCTAAAGATTATGTACGGGAGACTCAAATTAGTCTTATCCTTCAGCCCATTATCAATAAATTAATGACAGAACTTGGCAGTCTGGAAAATATAACTCATTGTCTGACTCACATCCTTTCCAGCCTACGAGGAAAATCGCCTCAAGAAATGGGCTATGCTGGGGGAAATGCTTTGAATCTGCTGCATCAAGCACAAATTGACCTCAGTGGCTATGATTTTTCGGGTTTAACTGTTTGGCAAGCTTATCTTCAGGGCGTAAACTTGCATGATGTGAATTTTGCAGACTCAGATTTATCTCACTGTGTTTTTACGGAAACATTAGGTAATATTTTATCTGCTGCCTTTAGTCCAGATGGTCAACTTTTAGCTACCTGCGACACCGATTGTCATGTCCGTGTGTGGGAGGTGAAAACAGGTAAATTATTGCTCATTTGTCAAGGACACAGGAATTGGGTGCGCTTTGTGGTGTTTAGCCCAGATGGGGAAATCCAGGCGAGTTGCGGTGCTGACCAGAATGTTAAACTCTGGAGTGTCCAAGATGGTGTTTGTATAAAAACGTTAACTGGACACGAGCATGAAGTATTTTCCGTAGCGTTTCATCCCGGCGGTGAGATTTTAGCCAGTGCAAGTGGGGATCAGACTGTCAAACTTTGGGATATCCACGAGGGTAAATGCTTGCAAACGCTGACAGGGCATACAGATTGGGTACGTTGTGTTGCTTTCAGTCCTGATGGTCACACCTTAGCGAGTAGTGGTGCTGACCACATAATTAAACTTTGGGATGTGCGTCAGGGTAGATGCTTGAGAACTTTAAAAGCACATACGGGGTGGGTGCGTTCGGTGGCTTTTAGTTCAGATGGGCAAACCTTGGCTAGCGGTAGTGGCGATCGCACTCTTAAAATCTGGAATTATCATACAGGTGAATGCCTGAAAACTTACACTGGACATACTAACAGCGTCTACTCCATTGCTTTTAGTCCCGACAGTAAAATCCTGGTTAGTGGGAGTGCGATCGCACAATAAAACTCTGGGATTGTCAAACCAATACTTGTATCAAAACTTTACATGGACAGACCAATGAAGTTTGTTCCGTCGCCTTTAGCCCAGATGGTTATACGCTAGCATGTGTCAGTTTAGATCAAAGCGTCAGACTTTGGGATTGTCGTACTGGTCAATGTTTAAAAACTTGGTACGGAAATACAGATTGGGCATTTCCTGTAGCTTTTAGTCCTGATGGGTTAATTTTAGCCAGTGGTAGTAACGACAAAACAGTGAAGCTATGGAATTGGAAAACTGGTAGTTGTCTAAGAAGCTTGCAAGGGCATACAGACTTTATCTATGGAATTGCCTTTAGTCAAGATGGACAAATTTTGGCAAGTGCGAGTACAGATTCTTCAGTGAGATTGTGGAATATTAATACAGGTCAATGTTTTCAAATTTTACTCGGACATACAGATTGGCTATATGCCGTTGCTTTTCATCCGTTCGCGCAGCGTTCCCGAAGGGAATTCCCCCCAGGGGAGATCGTAGCCACTGGTAGCGCCGACTGTACAGTGAAGTTATGGGATATTAGCACAGGTCAATGTCTAAAAACCTTAAGCGAACATACCGATAAAATCCTGGGAATTACTTGGAGTCCAGATGGACAAATTTTAGCTAGCGCCAGTGCTGACCAATCTGTGAGATTGTGGGATTATTGTACAGGTAGTTGCATCAGCACATTACAAGGACACGATAGTCGTGTTTACTCAGCTATCTTTAGTCCAGAGGGGGAAATCATCGTTACTTGCAGCACTGACCAAACTGTGAAACTCTGGGACTGGAAAACTGGTAAATGCCTCAAAACCTTGACTGGACATACCAACTGGGTATTTGCCGTTGCATTGAGCCACGATGGACAAACCCTTGCTAGTGCATCCCATGACCAAACTATGAGAATTTGGGATATCAATACAGGAGAATGTCGTCATGTGTGCGTTGGGCATACACATTTAGTATCTTCCGTAGCTTTTAGTCCGGATGGGGAAGTCGTCGCTAGTGGTTCTCAAGACCAAACCGTAAGGATTTGGGATGTGAAGACGGGCGAGTGTATGAGGATTTTGAGAGCGAAACGGCTTTATGAGGGGATGAATATTACTAGAGTCAAAGGGTTAACAGATGCGACGATTTTGACACTACAATCTTTGGGTGCAGTAGGTTAGAAGTCTAGGAAGTTTTTTCTGGAGCCTTTACTGACATAGGTAACACCGCGATATTTAAGTTCAGATTTGCGTTGAGTTTGAACTGTTGTAAACTTTAAAATATTGTAATTAACCCCACGATACTTTACAGTGAGCAAATCCTGCTGATTTGGCAATGGGGTGGTGCTTGATTCGTAATGATAACCGCGATAAGAGAGTTGCATAAGTTGATTTTGTATGTAACTAGTGTTTACTGTTATCACGATAGAATTTAATTTTTCTCAAGTCGATATATAAAAGTTATGCAGTTTTTGAGCAAAACAAGAATTAACTTTATTTCTTACAGACTTAACTTTTCACTAACTGTAAGTTCCTCAAAGAGCAATACGGTTGCTGTTCCCGGATTGTTGATAACCATTCCACATCTGTATGTAGAACTTTCGGATGCAACGTCTCTACATTGCAATCGGTGATAACGGTTTTGGTCTTATCACCAACTGTATCGCCTCAAAGAGGGTGTGACTGCTGAGACTACCAACACCTTGCATGAATTGTGGCGATACGCTCGCTGTCTTACCTCCGGCTTATCGCCAAGTCCTTAACTTTCCTTAACTTTTCTGTATCGACGAAAAAATTTGGTAACGGCGATCGCCCAATCTATAACCCAATACGGTTCAGTTAGAGCCAAAACCCTTAAATTGCGTAGGTTGGGGAGCCACCGCCGTGGACGGGTTCCCCGGCTTGTTAGCGCAGCGTCTCCGACAAAAGAGGCGAGTGGCGTTTGACGACAGGAAACCCAACACAAAATGTTTCTAGCGATTCTCACTTGCATAGAATTATCCCAGATGGTAGGGGCACGGCAAGAACAGCCGCTACAAACAATCTGTATTACTATATTGTTGGGTTGCGCTACGCTTGACCCAACCTACCTTATCCTTAACAGCAACCGTATTGATCTATAACCTGTGTAAATTATGCAGCTAGTTACCGTTGAGTGATTCTGGCAAGAAGACGATTAGAAAAAATTCCTTCGTTGCTAGTTAGTCGCACGTCAGTGACTCATTGCAAAAATTTGTTCAGCCGTTAGGGGAATGTTCGCAAACAATCTAGAATCAATTCGCTCCTGTCCTCGAAACACCTTTGAGGGTAAATACTCTCCATCTTCAAGTTGATAGATTGTAATGGTCGGCTGCTTGGGAGAGCCAATGAACCGAATACCACCAAAAGCAGCATAGTCCACGATGATGTACTCGAAAACGCCCAAGTCTTCATATTCAGCAAGTTTTGTCAGATAGTCGTCCTTCCAGTTGTTGCTAACGACCTCAATGATTCCGGGTGGTGGAATATATGCAGCAGCAGAACTAGAGCTAGTTTTCATCCTCTGCCATTCTTCCCTAGCAAATATGACAATATCTGCTTTTCGGCTTTTTTCCTTTTCTGGTGGTGCTGTCTTGAGCCGAACCTGCTTGGACTGTCGCGACACGTAAGGCAGGTCATTTTCTTGGCAGTGATTTTCGAGGTAGGTACACAGCCGCTCAATCAAATCCTCATGATTTGCATTTGGTTCTGATAATGGCACAGGAATCCCATCCAATAGCTCAAACTCTCTGCCTGAACCATCGTCCCAGGCAAGAAACTCTTCAAAAGTCAGTGGTTGTGTGACGGTTGCGTACATCGCCCTCGCTCCATTGCTGACGGGTACTTGACTCAATGCTACCAAGATGTACAGTTTTGTCTATGAGTCCTGACTGATTTTCCTGCCGTAGTTCGGAAACAACAGCTTAAGGTTTGGAGCGTAGCCCATCGCACAAACCCCTCTCATCCTCTTTCACATTTGCACTATTCTTCAAATAATCTCTTACCCAATCACAACCCTGCGCCAACAATTTCTCTGGACTGGAATCAAAGTCTAAATTCCAGAGAATGACTTTGCCAAGGGAGTCTGAGGAAGCTAAAACCTGACCATCCGGGCTGAAACTCACACTTTTGACTCCAGCATCAAGACCTGCAAGGGTTTGCAACACTTCTCCCTTACGGTTCCAAAGCTTGACTGTCATATCTTCACTCGCCGTAGCAATAGTTTGTCCATTCGGGCTAAAACTTACAGCATTCACCTCACCCGCATGTCCCTGCAGAGTTAATAGTTCTTTACCCTCTCGATTCCAAAGTTTCACGGTTTTATCTTTGCTGGCTGTAGCTATAACCTGGCTATCAGGACTGAAACTTACAGCCTGTATCCCAGCTAGATGTCCTCGCAAAGTAACTAGTTCTTGTCCCTGGCGATTCCAGAGTTTAGCGGTTCCATCTTCACTTGCAGTGGCGATAATTTGACCATCAGAACTGAAAATGACACTTCTCACACCGGCTTGATGTCCCCGCAAAGTTAAAAGTTCCTTGCCATCTAAATTCCACAGTTTAACTGTTGTATCCCAGCTAGCACTAGCAATGGTTTTACCGTCGGGGCTAAAACTCACGCTTCTCACATCTGCTTGATGTCCCCGCAAAGTCGCTATTTCTTTTCCTGATAAATTCCACAATTTAACGGTTTTATCTCGACTGGCGGTAGCGATAATTTGACCATTGGGGCTGAACTGAAGACTTCTTAGTGTATCACTATGACCGTTAAGTGTTACTAGTTCCTGTCCTTGGCGACTCCAGAGTTTTGCCATTGTGTAACGACCAGTTGTACCAAGAGTTTTACCATCAGGGCTAAAACTGACACTTCCAGCAGCAGCTTCACCGAGATTGAAAATCAGGGATTGAAATTTTCCTGATTCCCGATTGCCCATATTCCACAGTCTCACAGTCCCATCTTCACCACTGCTGGCCAAAAGTTTTCCATCTTTACTCAAATTCACTCCCCAAACAGCATCGGTATGTCCCCGAAGAATTTGCAATTCCTCGCCTTTGCGGTTCCATAGTCGGACGGTTTTATCCCAACCTGCTGTAGCAATAGTCTGACCATCGCGGCTGAATACTGCACTAGCAACAGTATCACTATGACCGCGCAGTGTTGCCAGTTCTTTACCGTCTAAATCCCAAATTTTCGCTGTCTTGTCTCGACTCGTTGTCACCAGGTTTTTGCCATCCCAGCTGAAATTAACATACATTACCCAATTGTTATGCCCTCCCAAGCTCAACAATTCTCTACCATCCCAACTCCAAACCTTTGCCGTACCATCCCGGCTAGCAGTAGCAATCATGTTTCCCTTGGGGCTGAAATGGATAGCAACAGCTGGGGCTTTATGAGTAGGGAAAGATTTTAACTCCTGCCCTTGTAGGTTCCAGAGTCTCATTGTCCCACCCCATTCCATTGATGCGATCATCTTGCTATCGGGGCTAAATCCGACACACGCTACCCAATCTTTATTAGCTAAGGTGATAATTTCTTTACCATCCTCAACACGCCAGACTTTCACAGTTTTATCTCGACTGGCACTGACTAACATCTTCCCATCTGGGCTAAAATTAACACTCCAAACTGCATCCGTATGACCACGCAGGGTGTGGAGTAGCTTACCGTCACGCTGCCAAATTTTCACGGTTTTGTCCCAACTGGCGCTTGCGAGTTTTTGCCCAAACTCCTGAGCCTGCGCGTTGGCGGAGCCGAACGGAGACGCTACGCGTTGGCGGAGGCTGCGCTTTGCGCTTACAGGACTGAATTTAACCCGTGTGACGACATCCCCATGACCTACCAAACGGTTGCGTTCGCGCACCCAATAGAGGGACTGACGTAATGTCTTTTCTACCTGCACCCTTAAATCTGTATCTGCGTTTTCCCATCCCATACGGTTTAAATTGATGCCAGATCTGAGACTTTCGAGTAAAGCATCAAAAGTATTATGGGACTCAAAAGCATTTTCTGATGAGAGGGTCAAGGCTTTAATTTCACCCAAGCTTACTTGTCGCTTTTGTTGCACAGTTTGCCACGTTAGTAAACCTGATAATCCCAAGAGAGTAACAGCCACTAGAGACAACGCCGATAACCCCACCATTCCCCGACGAATCGTTTGTTTCGCTTGCTGTTCGGCGTTGAGGAGAATTTGATTGGCTTGTTCAGATGCAATCAGCGCACTCTGTACCTCTCGTTTTTCTAGTTCCTCACTAGCAGCTAAAAACCGATAGTCCATGTTACTCAAACTCTTGCCCTTTGCCCAAGCTTGAGCATCTTTGAGGGCTTGTCCTCGCAAGAGGTTAGTTTCATCCTGATAATTTGATGTCACCCACCTATTAATGAAATCTGCGTAGGGTCGCAACTTTTTTAATTGCTTTTCTACCCACTCTAGATTAAAAACTTCTTGATAGATACGATTGTAAACCTGTAAGCTACCTTGTTTTTTTACAACTAACCCCGATAGGAGCAACTCGATTTTTTCTGGCGAATCATCAGCTGGTACACCACCATTTTGTAATATTTGCAGATAGAGTCCCAACAATCTGCTAGCCCGTTGTTCGTTGCAAAGTAATCTGTCGCGTATCGTTCTTAAATGGGGTGGTTCATCAAGGGATGCCCAGTTGTCTATGATATGCGATCGCACTATAGCAGATACTTGGTCGGCGATCGCTTCACACGGGGTCAATATTTCGTGCATCAGTTTCTTCAGGAAGGGCGATTCTATGGCAGAAAGGCTCCCCTGTTCTCCTGCTTCCCCTGCTCCCTGCTCCCTGCCTCCCCTGCCACCCTTCGC
>JAAUSC010000253.1 GCA_012031965.1 Scytonema sp. RU_4_4 | reverse complement strand
GGAAAGACAGCCGTCCAGATTTGTGCAAAGCAGCTGGTATCCAAGGCTATCCTACTTGGGAAATTAACGGGAAATTATATTCCAACGTACAGTCGTTAGAGAAATTAGCTCAAGTTTCTGGTTATCAAGGTCCCCGCAATTTTAAGAATTTTCCTGACGCTTTTAAGTAGTTTGTGAAAGTAGCACAGTCGTAGGGTGCGTTACGGCGTCTCGCCTAACGCACCACTCTATAAGTTGAATATTTTTTTATTGGAAGTTCCTAATATAGCGTTTCCTGCTTGGGTAAGGTACAGGAAGAAAGAATTAACCGCAGATGGACGCAGATGGACGCAGATAAATTCTCAGGACTTACGCACGAACAACGTAACTATAGTCATTGCGACCGAAGGGAAGCAATCGCAACCCGCTCTTTTTCGTAGCGCGTGCGTAAGTCCTAATTCTGTACTTCATTCAAACGAGAAGTGCTATAGTATGAAATATGAAATAAAAAATTAGATCGCTCCGCTCTCAAAAGGGAAAAGAAAAAAGAATAAAGGGTAAGAGCGCAAAAGCATAAAGGGCTACTAAGTCCATGCGGCGGAACACGCAACACGGAAACCGAGGCTGCGGACGTCCCCGCCGCCCGCATCGTAGTAGAAGCGACACGCCGAACGGCAGCCGTCAGGATTGAAGTACCACGAACCACCGCGCAGCAGACGATAATCATTATCAGAAATCCACACACTTCCATCTTTTGGCGAACCCTGGTAAGTTGGATGCCAATTATCAGCACACCACTCCCAAACATTCCCATGCATATCGTACAGACCAAAGGCGTTCGGAGAAAAAGTTCCTACTGGTGTAGTTTCCCCTCGATACTTTCCCTTGGGTTCGTTAGCAAATGTTACGCGAGCATCGTAATTTGCTAATTTATTTGTAATTGTCTGACCAAAGTGAAACGGTGTTGTTGTTCCAGCGCGACAGGCGTATTCCCACTCCGCTTCTGAGGGTAATCGATACTCGCGCCCTGCTCTTCTAGAAAGTCTACCACAGAATTCGATAACATCATACCAAAAAACAGATTCTACAGGACAATGGTCATTACCTTTAAAATGAGATGGGTTTGGCTCAAGGTCACGTTCAATTCTGGGTAATGCGGCTACTGCTCGCCATTGTGCTTGAGTCATTGGGTACTTACCCATGAAGAAGGATTGAACGGTGACTTCATGCTGAGGTTTTTCGTTTTCATATCCTTCTCCTTCTGGTGAACCCATCATAAATTTACCACCAGGGATAGCGACCATTTCTAGGGCGATACCTTCACCTAAGTCTTCAGTGAAGTATTTTGCTTGTTTGTTTTCTCGTTTGATGATTTCGCCGCGACGGTTAACGGTGACAACCTCAAAGGAAAATCGTTGTAGGTGGATTTTACTTGAGTTAATTTCTGGTCGCTCTAGGGTGACTCCTTCTATATTAAGAGTTTCTCCAGAGCCTAAGAGCTGCTCCAATTGATTTTGAGCATCTGCGGCTCCTCTTTCATCGCCACGTGCTAAAGCAGCATAACCCCTTGCAACTACTAGCAAAGGTTCATATTCTTCTGCTAAAGGTTCTGCCAAAGTTTTAATCACTTCAGATAGGCGCACCAATTCAGCTTTGTTATTTTGCAGATAAGCTTGGCGTAGTTTATCTGCGAGTTCTCGGGCTGCTTCATCTCGCTTTTTGGTGTAAGCTAAAGCTGTCCATTGCTGGGCTTGCAGCAAATCAAACTCCCATGAGTTTGGTT
The DNA here is from genome assembly GCA_012031965.1 of Scytonema sp. RU_4_4. Lineage (GTDB taxonomy): Bacteria > Cyanobacteriota > Cyanobacteriia > Cyanobacteriales > Nostocaceae > Brasilonema. The sequence continues at coordinate 7,136 of JAAUSC010000253.1, read as the reverse complement.
TTTCTTTGCTAATCTGGTGTTTGATGTACTCAATCAGAAATTCGGAGAGTTCTTGAAGCCGCTTTTCTCCAAAGTCTTGTTGACAGTGTTTTAGCAGTTCATTGCGAACTTCACGCTCCATTTCATATAATTCAGAATCAACCTGCTGACACAAATCTGATAGCAGCAAATCAGGAACAGCATACCAAGGTACATTTGCAGGTTCTCTTGCAGGTTCTCTAGTAGGTTTTCTAAAAAATTTCCACCACAAGCAATAGAGCAAATCGGGTGTGAAAACCAGAGGAAAAGCTGCATGATAAGCCAAGTGCAAATGAGCTTCTCCAAACTGTCTGCCAAAAGCTTCTATTTTGCCAATAGCATCAAATCCTAAATCCCAAAACTCAAAACTATCAACTTGATGATTTTCCCATGCTTCCTTTGCTTTTCGGTTTACCTGTGTCAAGAAACTTTTTACACTCGGTTTGCCATAGAGTAACCATTCCAGCATTTGTTGGTACTCAACCGGTTCTAGAGCAAACATTGGGACTAATGAATTTATCTTAGCTATTTCCTCAGCAGTAGTTTCTAGCCAGTGAAAGCGCGGAAGGGGATTGAGCCACGCCACCCTGTAGACTTGGGGTGTCAGCATTGTCAGAAAGTCAACAGTTTCTTCCCACCTTGAGGGTACAATACGGCAACGTGCAGCTCCAGCATCGCTGACAATGACAACTAAGGTATGTTCTTTGGATAAACGTGTCAAAACAGATTTGACAGATTCTCCTTGCCAACATTGTGAGTCATGGTAAAGTTCTTCGTTAGGGCTATTGTGGAAGTAGTACGTTTTCGCTCCTTCCCAAGTTTCCACAAATTGACGACACACGGGATGAAAAGGAACCATAAATGTAATTGTTGATTCAGAAGTAAAAACTCTCTCCCTCGCTAAACTTTTAAGTTGTTCAATGGAGAGGAGGGTGTCCTCTGCACTTTTTATCAAGAAAATTTTATCTACTTCTCGCCTGAATTGCTGCTGACTGGTGATAATCAGAGCTTTGCTATTTTGGTCTCTCGTCCATTGCTTGTCTTCTCTACGCTCATTAATCTTTTCAATTCCTTGTTTTGAAGCTCTGATTTTTACCATTACCGATTAGCGATCGCTTGGTTCAACTAGCTCCTGATCAGATCCTGATCAGATTTTTACATATACAGGTAAGGCTGGCTTAATCAGAACAGAACACACCAAGCGCAGGTAAGATAAATGAAAGTCATTAAGTCCAGCCAACCCGGTTCCAGCAACTCCAAAGAGAACTATCTCCAACAACGGATTCGTCGAGCTAAGCTAGCGGTTAATGCATTTTTAGGAGCGACAGTATTCAGTGGGATTGTCACCTTGTCTGGTGTATACCTTGCAATCTCTGGTCGCATTCCAGAGGGAGTGGAAATCAGCCAAGTAGGAATGATGTCAACTGTGGAATTGACGAAACGGACTAAGGATGCTATTGACCATCTTGACCAAGTTATCAAAGATGCAATTGAGGAAGACGAAACAGAAAAGAACTCGCGAACGAGTGTTTGAGACTCGTGGATGAGTGTTTGAGACTCGACGACGAGTGTTTGAGACTCGCGGACGAGTGTTTGAGACTCGCGGACGAGTGTTTGAGACTCGTTCACGAGTGTTTGAGACTCGTGAACGAGTGTTTGAGACTCGTTCACGAGCAATACGTTCGGATACCCGAGTTCTTAGAGAAATCGAGTTTGTTGTTGTGTACGAATCATTTAAGCTAGCTATAGCACCACTGGAGATTTCCACCAGTTGTTTTGCTGTACAAGCGTGTGGACTTGCCAATCTGGCTCTAGTTGAGGATAATCTAGACGGTAATGCCCTCCTCTGCTTTCGGTTCTAAAAGCGGCACTTTTGAGAATTAAAAAAGCGATATCTAGTAAATTGCGCGTTTCTGCCCACAATCGTAATTGTCGTTCAACATCAGGTATGTCTAAACGAGCTGGTTCTGTAGGACGTAAAGAGAGCAAAAATTGACTCACAGGCAAAGAAGTATAATCTTGTTGCCAAGACTCAATAGTTGTGATCGCCGCTTCTAAACTAGATTGCTCCCGACAAATTCCAGCACTTTGCCAAACCAAACGTGGTATTTTATCTCGCAATACTTTTAAGTGTTCTTGCTGAAGTTGCCATTCGGTGACATCGGCACAAAACTCCCGCATAGGAAGCCCTGGTAAGTCTGACGGTCTACTCACGTTTTGAATTTGAAGATGTGCCATTTGTGCGCCAAAGACAATGCATTCTAGCAGGGAATTACTTGCAAGGCGATTTGCTCCATGCACTCCAGTACTTGCGGTTTCTCCCACTGCGTATAAACCAGGAATATTTGTCCGGTTCATTAAATCGGTGACAATACCACCCATCCAGTAATGAGCAGCAGGAGCAACGGGAATGGGTTGTGAGAGAACATCCACACCCCAATGTTGACAAACTTTGATGATGTTGGGAAAGCGATGACGGATTTTTTCAGCAGGAATGGGGCGCATATCTAACCACACATGGGCGGTGGCTGGATCAGCACAGGTGCGCTGTAAATGCCTAAAAATTGCACGACTGACGACATCTCTGGGAGCAAGTTCGCCTGCTGGGTGATAATCAAAGGTGAAACGCCGTCCGTCATTATCGATAAGATGCGCCCCTTCGCCGCGCACAGCTTCACTGATGAGAAAGCGACCTGGTTTTGTTAAAGCAGTGGGGTGGAATTGCACAAATTCCAAATCCCTGAGAATTGCTCCAGCACGCCATGCGATCGCACTCCATCACCTGTGCTGACAGCAGGGTTTGTGCTTTGAGCAAACACTTGACCCCCTCCACCTGTTGCTAAAACGACAGCATTTGCTCTAATCCATTTAACATGACCTTGATAAAACAGGCTAATACCTTGACATTTGCGTGTTTCTGGTTCTAGCCATAGACTCAAAGCCAAGGCTTGTTGAATGACTTGAATATTTTGCCGTCGCAGGACTTGGTTGGTAAGAGTAGTCGTCACTTCTCTACCTGTTGTATCGGCGGCGTGAAGAACGCGGTGGCGGGAATGAGCAGCTTCTAAGGTTAAAGCCAAATGGCTGTTATGACGATCAAAAGCCACCCCCAAGTTAACAAGGGATTGAATACAGCTAGGAGCTTGTTTGGCAAGAAATTCTACAGCAGGGCGATCGCACAAACCAGCACCTGCTTGCATTGTGTCTTCAATGTGTAAATAAGGAGAATCTTCTGGGGCGATCGCCGCAGCAATTCCACCCTGCGCCCAATCACTGGCTGAGAGAGAAACTGTTTCTTTAGTAATCAAGCCGATTTGCAACTCGGCAGGTATGCATAGCGCTGTGTATAGTCCAGCAGCACCAGCACCGACAACAATAACATCAAATTGGCTTTTAATATCTATCACCAGACAAAGCAGGGAGTGTGGGGAGTAGGGGAGGTGGGGAGCGCCCCACGAGGGGGAAGTCAAAAGTGAAGGTAACAAGTCAAAAGTATGAAACCTCCTCGCAACTTTTGAAAGAAGCACATTTTTCTTCACTGACTGAAAGCCTTGCTATGTAAGCGTTATAAAATGTGCATCTTAGGAGTCATTCAAAATAATCATTCAAAATTTTCAATTGACTTTTCTCATCGTCCTTGTTGTCCCTCTTGTGTGAAAAACTAATTCCCACTCCTTTTTGGGAGTGGGTCATAGCAGTTTATACAGTTATCAAGCAACTGTTCACTGGTCACTGTTCACTGATTCAATGATCTGCAAATGTGATTATCTGTAGATACCGTTATTGAAGCGATCGTCTCCTTCAGTGAAGGCAGGTACCACTTCTGACACGGTAAAATGGTCTATGTGAGTTTGCAGAACTTGTTTTTGATGTTCACTCAATCCGGCAATATCCAACACATCCTCTACTTTTTGGTAAGGAGCATGCGTGATGATTTGCCTTGCGAGAGTTGGATACAGTCCTGGATACTTTTGAAAAGCTCGCACATTGGTATTATTCAAATCAATTTTTTTACCATAAACTTCTGCCAAACTAGAGTCTGCAGGGTTGCGAAGGTTTTGAGTTCCCTCAACAGCCAGAACTGGAACTGAACGAAAAGCAATTGAGTTGAAATCAGCTGCTTGGGCGATTTGAGAGCTTCCCAGCCATCCCAAGCATCCTAACAACAAACTAAACACTGTTAATAAACGCACCAATCCTTTCACGATTTTTCTACCTCTTTCCATCCACTCTAAACTGAAATAAAAGTCTTAAGCTAAAAGCAGTTAGCACGGTAGTTAGTTCTGAGTCATGAGTGCTGTAGACGCCAACGGACATTTTCCGCACAATTAACCGTTGAATCACTGTGTGTAAGAGTGAAGTCCAAGCGGAGGTTTTCTCCAACTGGAACTATGCCCTTTGGGCACACCACTTGTGCTTGCTCTGCAATAAGCTTACGCTCATGCTGAGCGCTTTGCGCTTAGCGTGCGGTAACGCATACGGGGAAATTCCCTGTATGTCGCAAGTGACGTGCAACTGGCATTGCTGAGTAGACCGACTCATTATCCCACTCTTTACTCAGTATTTTGTACTCAGAACTGCTTTGGCTGATAGCTGATAGCTTAATCAACACAGCAGTATCAGAAACTAATATACAGCGTATTAATATCCACAATTCTTACCGCGCTTGGCTTGACTATACTTTTGCTAAAAATTATTTCCAGTGACCAAAGTAATCACTCTTGCTCCAACTGAAATTTGTCTTAACTGTAGGCGAATACGATCAACGCGTATGCAAAGAGCATACATAGGACTTACGCACCACCTCCCTTGAAACCCGGTTTCTTCGTTCGTACTTGGTTGCGAAACAGACAATTTTTGCTCTTAACCAGGTTTCTTTGCGTAAGTCCTGATACATTGCTCATAGCTAGAGACGCTGTGCTGGAGCCCCATGAGAGGACTCCAAAGTTGACCAACCTTGGTCACTGGACAGGTGAATTGTGTATTTTTTGAGATTATTGCTATGAATAATCACTACAAAAATGTCATTTTTTTTTATTTTTTGTAAATAAAATTAATATTTTGTTGACATCAATTAGGAATCGTCCAAAGGGTAGTGGCGCGAGACTCCACAGGATCTGCCCAAAAAGCGATGACGTTAGATGATGTTAGACATGATCTCATTTTTTTCTGGAAACGCAAGCAGATGCGTTGAAGAAATATATAGAACACCAATTACCAAATTGAGAAGTAGACAATGAAGAAAGTTTTAGATTTCATTTATCGCTTGATTGGCAGAGAAACCGAAGAATCACGACTGACTGATTCGTATAAATAATCTTGGACTGACAAGTATCCCAGCAACTTTAACTCTTTCATCGGACTTTCAACGCTTTTGCTAACGTGGAAATACAGGGTTGTCAATCTTTCCAGCAAGTGGTTGGGTGAAAGAGATTTAACATGGCTCATTTAAATCTGCGTCGCCCCCAAAATGTTAGTGGGGATTTTTACGTCGATACTTCTTGTATAGATTGTGATACTTGCCGCTGGATGGCTCCAGAGGTATTTACAGAAGTTGATGAACAGTCGGTGGTTTATCACCAACCAGTCAATGAAGCTGAAAGATTAGCAGCGCTTCAAGCTCTCTTAGCTTGTCCCACCAGTTCCATTGGTACAGTTGAAAAGCCGCAAGACGTCAAAGCTGCTCAACTGAGTTTTCCTATTCCTGTTGAAGATAATGTTTACCATTGCGGCTATCATTCGGAAAACTCCTACGGTGCTGCTAGCTACTTCATTGAATTACCCGAAGGTAATATTCTCGTAGATTCTCCCCGGTTTACTTCTCCGTTGGTGAAACGTTTGGAACAGATGGGGGGAATTCGTTATATGTACCTAACTCACAGAGATGACGTGGCGGATCATCAAAAGTTTGCTGAGCATTTTCAGTGTCAGCGTATCCTCCACAGTGACGATATCACTGCTGGTACTCGCGATGTGGAAATTCAGTTCAAAGGGACAGAACCATTTGAGTTGGCTCCCGATATATTAATTATTCCGGTTCCTGGACACAGCAAAGGACACACTGTCTTACTTTATAAAAACAAGTTTTTATTTACTGGCGACCACCTAGCATGGTCTGATAGTCTCAAGCAACTTATTGCTTTTCGCGAGTATTGCTTCTACTCTTGGTCAGAACAGATGAAATCCATGCGTGAACTGACTAACTACTCGTTTGAGTGGGTACTTCCAGGTCATGGACGTAGGTATCATGCTGATGTGGAAACTATGAAAAAGCAAATGCACAAGTGTGTTGAGTGGATGGAAGGTGTTTAATACGTGCGATCGCCCTTGAGACATCCAATGCTGTGTAGTGATATTTATGCAGTGTAGTCAAGCTTTCGTAATTCCTTACGAGCGGCGTCGTCCCATTCAATCGTCCACAAGATCTGCACCCTTGGTGATTTCTTCCATTGTCCAACGACGCCCTGGGTTTTCTAATCGCTCATGGGCAAGATAAGTATCTTCCAAGTCTTCAAGATACTGCAAAATAGCCTGGTGATAATATGCCTTAGTCCGTCCCGTTACTTTAGCAAGATGGTCAAGGCGGCTTTCAATCTCTTGTGAAAACTGAACCGGGTACATAGCTCATGACTCCTTAGCTACATATAATCATCTAAGTACAGCATTTCATTAATAAGGGTTGGAAATGCTGGAGGCTGATGTTGGGTTGCGCTCCGCTTCACCCAACCTACGACAAATTGAATTTCGTACCCCTTTTACGGTGATGTGTACTAAGAACGAAGCGTACTTTCGCACAGAATAATTCTGTGCTTGGTTGACTTTTTCATCCTTATTATAAGGACTATGGGTCTTTTTCTTAAGACATTTTTATGTATATTAGCTTATTGACAAAAGGTACACTGTCTCAACCTCTCAAATACACAGCCGAGAGATGTCTCTTAAATCAACTCGCCATAAGTTGCGGCGGCGCACTACGCCACAACTGATACAATCGCGTAGCTGGCATTGTCAAATACAATACATCTCCACCACCCAGACTTGTTTTCAGTAAATCCCAGCCGTGAAGAGTTTGGGAATTCGTCTCTAAGTATAAAGGAACAAAGTCAGCAGACATGGCT
>JAAUSC010000061.1 GCA_012031965.1 Scytonema sp. RU_4_4 | reverse complement strand
AGCAATCTGCTGGTAACCCTTTAGGAGCATTCCAAAGAGGAATATATATTCCACCAGACTTAAAATGTAACAATGCCCGGTCGCTGCGGATCTTGGGCGTTTAGATGGGCAAAAACCTTCTGCTGGGCAGCGCGATGAGCAACATTGTGCCTGACCATAACCACGTCTAACAGGGGGCTATCGAGCCACTGTGCGGCTAGATTGAGGTCGTGGAAAGAAGCTCCGATGTAGCGCACGATTCCCATTTTTTGAGAAGCTCAGAAGTGCCAAACATGCGTTCTACTGCTCGTTGATACACCCCATTTGGACCTCGCAGATCATTTGAGACACTCAAGCAATCCTGAATCACACCACCATCTTTATTGCCAATCCAGCCCCAAAAGAACACGTCAATATAGTCCATCTTTAAGTCAGTAAATTGATCGAGGAGTGATGCCATGACAGACTCTGGACTCTTAAGGACGTAAGTCACTGTTGCCAGAACCACCTTCTCTCGCACCGAAGAGCCACGCCCACACAACTTGCGGAGTGCCTCACTCATTGAACTATAGATATGGTGGTGCAGATCACTGGAGTAGAAAAAGTAATTGATTCCTTGCTCAAAGGCGTAAAGAGTATCCTCACTGGAGATGTGCCCTCCACCTCCTAAGCCCAGACAACTGATGTTCAGATCAGTCCGCCCGAGTTTACGGTAAAACGGCAAATCGGACTCTGGAAATTGAGTGCTAGCAGAACCAACCTTAGGGGATGGGACTATGCTTGGCTGAACAGGTTCAGGAGTGAGATCGGTGATTTTCATAGGTCCAAGGGAGTGTAGATGTCCTCAGAGTTGGCATTGAGATAGGGACGTTGCACGTCAATGCCCAGCAAACAAAAGTGGTTTAGGATACGACCCATCCGTCCCTCAATTGAGTCGTCTCCTTGTTCCCAGGCTTCCAGTAAGGCATTGGCAACAATCAAACAGCGCTTCATTCCGAAACTTTCTCGTTCAGCAAATTTATGCTCTGCTTCTTCAGCAAGTGCTAGTCCCGGTGCTAACCACTTGGTGAACAGAGGTACTTGCGGTTGAAACTGTGATTGATGTTCTGCATAAACCGCCTGAAGAACGGGTCGGACGACTTCGTAGTGACTTTTCTCAAAGTAGAGCACGGCTGAGTCATAGCGCCCGTAGGTTGAAGGGTTGTACAACGCCTTAAACGTGAAAGGAAGGACGATATCGTTGAGCCGCCGTGTCAAGTCACCCATGACCGCAACCGCACCTTCAGGGCTTAAGTTGAAGTAAATGCGCACTATCCCTGGATGCCGATTTATATTGCTGTGATCTGAATTGCTGCGCTTGTTTGGACCTGCATTGCCAACTGCCATGTAGAATCCGCTTTGCACTCGATTGCGAGGTAATTTCATGGCAACCAAGTCACCCATGACCGCAGATTGTGCTTCTGGTTGTAGATGCCGATCGCGCTCAATATATAAGGTTAGACCATTCTTGGTCACAACTAGGCTGTCATCACTCTCTTGCCGTAGCACAGTCCAACCCGGATCAAAATAGCCTTCCCCGTTATTGCTTTCATGCAATTGGTCGTAAAATGCCAAGTCTACTCCCAAGAAAGTATTGTTCTCTAGATTCTGGTGCAGTACTAGGTCATCTGAATTTGCATCTGGTGAGAGAGTATTTTGTAAGGAACCATTGTAATAGGTACCGTAGAGAAAACTCTGCAGTTGCAAGCTCCGATACTTATTCTGAAGCTCTAAGGGCAATTGCTGGAAGCAGTCTACCGCCTCAGCCGGAAGCTCCATGGGTTTATAGTCTGGATGGTGAATCCAGAAGTTGGACTGGATCTGAACCTTGCTAGCGATGTCTTCAAGCGAAGCCAGTAGTTGCTTAGATGCAGGATCTGGCAGTTGATTTTGCAGAGAATCCAGCAATGGCATAATTATCTATCTATCGCTACAACTATTAACGTGGAACAACAAAGGAAGAGGGCATCAGTTCCGATGCTGGCATACCAAACACCGTCTGAATGGATTGTTCTGGATGGCATAGCAATGTTTTGGCAACCTGAAGCATACAAATTCCTGTGTTGTTAAAGATGTTTTGGTGCTCGATTGTTGCCTGAATTGCTTGAATTAAAGCCAAACCGGAAAATTGCACAATTCGCTTCAAAAAATCAGGGCGTCGAGCCAAAATTTCTGGAAAATACTCGAAGTAAGACCTAGCCAAGGCAGCAATAGAAGGTTGAAGGTCTTCGAGGGGAATTGTGGCTAGGCGTAAAGACTCCTCCAGAGCGATCGCCTTACTAGTCACCAAGCTGCTCAACCAGATTTGTAGGTAGCTGGCGATGATCATGCCTAAATCGAAGGCTGGATCTCCCCAGGCTGAGCACTCCCAATCAATTAGGCGAACGATGCTTTCACCGGATTGCTCTGACTTGAAGACTGCTTGCTCCCAATCAATTGGCAGTAAAATATTATTTAATTTTAGGTCATTGTGTGTCAAACAACACCGCTCACAAGCTTGATTGAGCTGTGCGATCGCCTGCCCAAGACTGTCATAGCGCTGATAGAGTGCTAGGAATTTGAGTCCATCTAAAGGAATCTGACCAAACACTTCGGGACCAACTCGTTCTAGCTTACGAGTTAGCTTTGAAACTTGGTCACAGGTTGCATCATCATAATGCTGCTGAGCGAAAAAGTCTTGATAATCCTGACGAGCCAGCGTCGCACGATGAATTCTGGCTAGAACAACTCCGATCGATGCTGCAATCACCGTCGAGAAGACTTTCTCCTTAGCGTAGAAATGCGCTAAATCGCGGTAGTCATTTAAATAGCTAAAAACAATGATTGAATGCTCGGCGTCAAAATGAAGTATCTCCGGAAAATAGGGACGAAGGTCATCGAGCTGCTGTGGGAATCGCTGCAAAAACTCGTGAATTCGCCATTCGCGCAAAAACTCACCAGCCGTTTTTTCATCTCGATTGCAACGCTCCTGTTTAATGAGGAGTTTACGATCATCTGGTAGGCTCAGCAATAAGTTAAAGTTTTTGGCAACTTTTGGCTCAATCTGGCTCTGGGCTTGCTCTTCGTGAGTACATAGACCCCGTTCAACCAGATACTCAACCGCATTCTGGGAACTCAACAAAAATTTCATAGTCCTTTTTGAAAGTTATCAAAATATTGCTCAATCCTGGTAACATCGCTCATTTGCTCAGGATGGTGAATTCAAGCAACTAGGCACTCAGACTCACTGCTCTTAGTACAGTTCACCATAAATAAGGTACGGAATTCGCTGTTTGGATGAACTTTGTCCTATGTCATCAAAATTTTGATTTCTGGCCATTTTTTATGGTGACGTGTACTTAGCGATAGGCTTTGGATGCTGTCAGGACCCGTTATACTGTTACGGACCTGTTATGGGGGCTATGGTACCCCTAGGGTACCTCCAGTTATGTCAGATAAGGTAACCGCAGTTGCTCGACTTAATGGATCACTTATCGTATCCGGTAACGACAAAACCAACGTATCTAACGTTAGACCGCCTTGGACGCCCCACATTTGGCGATCACTGAGCTCATTGAGGAAGCTTTCAGAATCTTGGAACAGTTCAGAGCCTGCAGGATGGAGATTGTTGATCTCGATGTTTGCCATTTGATATCCTTCTTGAATTCAAATTACTTTTGGAACAATTCAAGTTCTTATGTCTGGAAGAGGACTCAGAACTGTAAGTTGCTTAATTTTTTCTGTAGATTAGCAAGTCAAAATTTTATAGTTCAAGTATTTGAGGCTTATTTTTTAGATCTAATTGAAGAAGTTATTTCTCAATTGAAATCGCCATGAATACAGCTGTTTGCGGATGAGTGAGGTACAAAACTTCGGTCTCAAAGCCAGATATAATACCTGTTTGACTTCTATTCGCGTAGCGGGAACGTGCCTCCTACGGAGGAGCTATAATGCGGCTACGCTCCCGCCGCAGGCATAGGGCATCTTCTGACTCCAGTCGCGGAGCGTAGGCAGGGGAAAGGCTCGTGACTCCTGAATTCTGCTATATAACTAGTGTCATCTGTTATCTTTAAAAAATGACTATAGTGACTATTATTTCTCAATAATGATTCGGTCGTTTTAAGAGGATGTCTCAGAAGTTAAAAATCTCATGCTGTTAGCGCAGCTACGCTAACAGCATGAGATATTATACGTTTTATCGACTTTTTAGACATCCTCTAAAAGCTTTGTTTAGGAATAAGTATCCGAGTTATTTCTCGCTGGAATCACAAGATGATATGAGATGGCTATGACCTTCCTACAAATCTTACTAATCTTACCTAATGAAAATAGTTTACTTCCTACAAATCTTACTAATCTTACCTGTGAAAATACTTGACAATCCATTGACCTAGTGACAATACCGCCGTAGACTGATTAATAATTGGATTCCCTTTAGAAAAAGCAGAGATTTCGTGAAAACCATTAAAATACATTAAAATACATTAGGGTTTTTTCGATATATCTTTGAGCTTTCCGGAATTCTTATTGTTTTGTGGTGTGCCACAGAAATTTTGATGTTAAATAAGTCATTTGTGAGGTGTCCGTGCATCAAACCTTAATACGACAATCATCCTGCTCAAGTTGGTGTAGTGAACCACTACATGGAGCGTTGATACAACAATCATCCCACTCAAGTTGGTGTAGTGAACCACTACATGGAAAAAAGTTCTCTCTTTAAGTAGAAGTAAAATTCTCTTACATAGAGTGAAACAACCTACTTCTTTAGATAGAAATAAAATTTTCTTAGAAAAGAGATCTTTTAACAAGACTAAGTGAAAGTTTTTATATTTCCAGCGATTAGTGTTCCAAATCGCTGAAAGAAATGAGTCTAAACAGACTCCACTAGCATACATAACCATTGCTTCCCTGGATGCATATCTGCCATAGCCGTCGTTACTATGAAATTTCAAAATAGTCTTGAATGACGCCTTTTCAACGCAAGCTTCTCCTGAAGAGGCTGGAACACGGTTGTTACAAAAACATTTAAGATGGGAACTTTTTAGAACTTTTAAGCATTAGTGTTCACAAACGCCAAGATAGGCGCGATACATACTGTAAATAAAGTGTAAATATATAGAGTGTGAAAACGCTATTTAACCATGCATAATCTCTGCTATACAAGGAATTGCAGTGGAACTTAAAAATTGGCTTTTGATATGTTTTCAACGCAAGCTTCTTCTAAACAATTTGGAAAACGGATGAGGGAATTGCTATGAAACTCCAGACTCAGCTTCTGACACCTTTTCAACGCAAGCTTCTTTTGAAGAAGCTGGAAGCAGATTTACGACCTGAGTACCGCCGTCGCATTCAAATCATGCTGATGGTTGATTCTGGTCACTCTCAAACGCAAATCTGTGCCGCACTTGGCTGTTCTCAGGAGACAGCACGGTACTGGATTGAGATGGCGCGAATTGGTAAGGCGCACTGCTGGGAGGATCACCCGATGGGTCGCCCCAAGACAGTGAATGTTCAATATCTCAATCGGTTGAAAGAGCTAGTCAGCCATAATCCCCGTGAGTATGGCTATTCATTCGAGCGCTGGACTGCAAAATGGTTAGGGAAACATCTGGCAAAAGAACTGGGAATTCAGGTGAGCGATCGCTACATTAGTATGCTACTGAAGGAGATGGGACTTTCCACGCGATCGCGCAGCGTCTGTGTAAGAGAATCGCGATGTGAAAGAAACGCAACTGATATGTCTCAAATAAATATATCTGAAACAAATATGTCTCAAACAAAGGATTCTCTCATTGCGATTCACGATCTCCCTTCATCAGTTGAGCCTTCATCCGCTGATGTTTTGCCTGTCGTTCAACCTTATCAAAACAAGTCACTCATGCTACTTTAAATCAAAGATGTTGGAAATCCATGGTTCAACAACCATCAGAATTTTCAAAGCAAAAGATTGCTCAACAACTCACCAAAATCTTAGGTCAAGCACTTTCAGAATCGGAACTTTCAAACTGTCTAGAACAAATTCAATTTTTAGAGCCAACTCCAGGAAAAAAATTTTGGCAGGTAGCAGATGAGACAGTTGGAATTTATATCATCGTTGCGGGTAAAGTCAGATTGCTCGATAGCAACAACAACTTAATTGTTTCGCAAGAGGTAGGAAAATCATTTGGTGAATTGACGCTGTTTTCGGAGGAGTCCTTTGCGCCTTATACAGCAAGAGCTGCTTTCAAGCTAAAGCTGTGTTACCTTCCTGGTGAGTGTTTGCAAACTCTCATCCGTAATCATCCCACTATCCGGGAGCATCTTTATCAACGAGCAGTACTTTGGGATTTGCTGCTTTTATGCCGACAGATGGCTTCTGTGCGCGATGTGCCTTCAGAGGAGTTGATAAAAGCGCTATCACTCCTAAAACAGCACCGTCTCAACCCTGGAAAACTCCCAGCATCTGTGGTAAACAATCAGAAATTGTGGTTGCTCCGTCGGGGAGAACTCCTCGACCCATCGGGTCGAAGACTCGCAGTAGGAAGCTTTTATACTCCCTCCCAGTCTCCTCAGGAAGGCGCTTGGCAGGTCACTCAACCCACTGAACTTTATAGCCTCAGCCATTCTGATTGGGAAACAGCGCTGCATCACTTGCCACAACTGACCGAAGTGAATTCCTCGAATGCTCTGCCATCGGAAGTCAACAGCACAGAGCAGGTAGTCCGAGTGCAGGAGAAAATTCTGCCCTTCCCTTCCTCTGCGGAGCAAAAAACTCGGAAAAAGATCAACAGGGCTTACTTTCAAGAACCCACTCTAAAAGCTGGACAATTGTGGCAGCGATTGACTCTGCGCTACCCAGTCTTTCTGCAGCAGAGTGCCTCTGACTGCGGTGCTGCTTGCCTGGTAATGATTGGACGATATTGGGGTAAGCGCTTTAGCATCAATCGCGTGCGGGACATTGCTAACGTTGACCGCAATGGTGCCTCACTTCGAGGTTTAGCAGCAGCAGCAGAAAGTATCGGCTTTTCTACTCGTCCCGTCAAAGCAACCCTCGACAAACTTGCACAACAAAATTTACCTGCGATCGCTCATTGGGAGGGCAAGCACTACATCGTTGTCTATCAAGTCACTCGTAATCGCGTTATTGTTGGCGACCCTGCGATTGGGCTACGTAAACTCAGCCATGCTAAATTTAAAGCGGATTGGACTGGCTATGCGTTGTTATTGCAACCCACAGCTGTGCTCAAAGAGGTGAATGAGTTTAGTGAACCCTTCTGGCGTTTCTTTAAGTTAGTAAAACCCCACTGGGTTGTACTCATAGAAGTGTTGGTTGCGTCCATCCTGATCCAGCTGTTTGGACTGATCACGCCACTGTTTACTCAGTTGCTATTGGATCGGGTGATTGTGCAGCGCAGTGCCCTGACCTTAAGCACTGTGGGGTTAGGATTGCTTATCTTTAGCCTTTTCCGAGTTGCGATGACCGGACTGCGGCAATACCTACTCGACCATACGGCTAACCGAGTCGATATCGTACTGATTGTTGGTTTTATTACCCATACTTTCCGGCTACCGCTAAGGTTCTTCGAGTTCCGCTATGTTGGAGATATCATTTCCCGCGTGCAGGAAAATCGCAAGATTCAGCGCTTCTTTACAGGTGAAGCACTGTCAATTTTTCTCGATTTATTGACAGTTATTGTCTATGTGGGATTAATGTTCTGGTATAGCTGGAAACTAGCTATACTCGTGTTAGTCACCGTGCCCCCATTTGTGTTAGTGGCGCTCATTGCTACGCCCTTGTTTCAACGGGTTTCACGGCAGATCTTTAATGCGTTTGCCACTGAGAGTAGTTACTTGATAGAAGCTCTCACAGGGATTCGCACAATCAAGTCAATGGCGATCGAGCAGACTGTACGCTGGCATTGGGAAGATCTGTATCACAGATCCGTTAAAACAATCTTTTCGCGTCAGGTCATGAACAATGTCCTCATCATGTTCAGCTCCACCATCGAAGCAGTAGCAACAACAGCGTTGTTGTGGTATGGAGCTTGGCTGGTGATTCAAAACCAACTGACTATTGGGCAATTAGTCGCGTTCAATATGTTGCTCAGTAACGTCATTCGTCCATTCCAGCGGTTGATTGTCCTGTGGAATCAATTGCAGGAAGTGATTGTTGCCGTTGAGCGCATTGAGGATGTCATTGAAGCTAAACCCGAAGAAGATCTCGAACACCAACCTCGTCAATCACTACCGCCGATTCACGGTCACGTTCGCTTTGAGCAAATCACGTTCCGTTATCACCCGGAGAGTGACGTCAATACCCTGGAAAACATTAGCTTTGAAGTGCTACCAGGACAAACTGTAGCTCTAGTGGGTCGCAGTGGTTCCGGAAAAACGACTATTTCTAAGTTATTGTTGGGTCTTTATCCCCCCACAGAAGGGAAAATCCGAATTGATGGCTATGATATCACTAACATTGCGCTGCCATCGCTCCGGCAGCAGATTGGCATTGTCGATCAGGATACATTTCTGTTTGGCGGTACAATTCGCGAAAACATTAGTATCGGTCACTCAGAAGCGACATTAGAAGACGTCATTGCAGCGGCTCAACACGCAGGAGCCCATGAGTTTATTAAAGAATTGCCATTAAGCTACGAAACCCAAATCGGGGAGGGTGGAGGAATGCTGTCTGGGGGACAACGACAGCGTTTGGCGATCGCCCGTGCCCTATTGGGAAATCCCCAATTACTGATTCTGGATGAAGCAACGAGTAGTCTAGATGCTGAGTCAGAGCGAATTATTCAAACGAACCTCAGCACTATTGCCCAGGGTCGCACCATCCTGGTGATTGCTCATCGGCTCTCAACAATCCGCAATGCGGATCTGATTCTGGTGCTTGATCGCGGCGTATTGGTTGAGCAGGGTACACATGAGGAACTTATGGCAAAGCGGGGGCACTACTTCTACCTCAATCAGCAACAATTTGCTGCAGTGGGCTGAGCCAGTTGGAAATAGCTGAGTTGGAAGATTCTACTCAACAGTACACAGTACACAGTACACAGTGAGCATTAACTGATAACTGATAACTGTTCACTGTTTTAAACCTTAACTCTCAAAACTCAAAATGTTTTCCAATTCCTATCCTTAGTTCCTAAAGATAAGGTAAATTTATGCCAAACTTACCCAATACGCCCAATCAGCTTTATCAAAATGGACATTATCGTCACGTCTATCACTCACCCCAGGATGTCTTAGATTCTACCAACTCCAATGGGACTCTACCGTCGCCTTCATCAACGTCATCCTCTACTGGAAATGACTGGTCTTCGCTAACCAAGGAGCTGATTGACACCGTACCACGGGTTTGGACACGAGGGTTGCTGTACTTGTTAATTGTATGTAGTGCGATCGTATTACCTTGACAATACTGTCCAAGGTAGATGAAGTTGGCACTGCTAGGGGACGGCTGGAACCCAAGGGCAAAACCTTCAAGCTAGATGCACCCGTGGAAGGACAAGTTGCTGAAATTAACGTCAAGGAAGGTCAACTCCTCAGAACTGGGCAGATCATCCTAGAGCTAGGCACAGAGTTAATGCTGGCTGAGTTACATCAAGCCCAAGCCGAGCTTGAGGGGCAACGGGAGCGCCTATCTCGGTTAGAATTGATGAAAAATCAACTCATCGAAGTCACGGTTCGTGCTCAGCAACAGCAGGGCAAGGCTGAGGTAGCTGTGCAACAGGCTGAAATTGATGAAACTCAGCACCGGCTTGAATATAGCCGAATCGCTCGTGGACTTGCTAGTGATCGTCTTGCCAAAGATATAAAGGAAGTGGAACGTTATCGGGTTTTGGTGAAACAAGGAGTTATTGCAGAAATTCAGCTTGCACAAGCACAAAGTGCCGTGGATGAAGAGAAATGGAAATTAAACCAAGCGAATTTAGATATACGACAGGCTGAATACCAGCTCAAAGCTCAACAGAATCAATATCAAAGTGCATTTCACACAATGGAGTTGACACTCCTCGAAACAGAAAGACGAACAAAAGAACTAGAAACCCAGATAGCGAGTACGCAAACGGAAATCAATCAAACCCGGAAGCAGGTTGACAAGCTGAAATTTCAATTGCAGCAGCGTACAATTCGAGCCCCAATCGATGGCGTTCTGTTTCAGCTACCAATTACGCGACCTGGAGCGGTGGTTCACTCCGGTCAGATGATTGCTCAGATTGCACCTCAAGGAGTGCCCTTGGTACTTAAAGCGAATATGAGCAGCAAAGAGAGTGGGTTCTTGAAAATAGGCATGCCAGTCAAGATTAAGTTCGATGCCTATCCCTTCCAAGATTATGGCATTGTCGAAGGTCGTGTCATCTGGCTCTCACCTGATTCTAAGATAACCGAAACCGCTCAAGGTCCTGTAGAAAGCTTTGAATTGGAACTCAGCCTCAAGCAACCCTACATCCAAACTGCAAATCAACGCATTATTCTAACTCCTGGTCAAGCCGCGACAGCAGAGGTCATTGTCCGACAACGTCGCGTTATTGACCTCCTCCTCGATCCATTGAAGAAGCTGCAAGAAGGGGGGCTAAAGCTTTAAGGTCTAGAGCTTTGCATGGCTTTGCTCTATGTTTGAATCTGGCTAGTACAACAAGGCAAAAATCAAAAGTTAAAAGTTAAAAGAAATAACACTTATGCTGCAAGCTTTTTACCTATTTGGTTATGATAGCTTTATTTCCGTGCCCGACGTACTAGGGTTATAACGATGGCTCGTCAGGTCATTTTTCGGCATACCAATTGAATAGATGAACTATAACTGTAAGCGCAGCGAGGCTAAAACTTATGTTTACTTATTTGAAATATTTACTTGAATAACAGCGGATAGAGGTAACTGAATATTGGGAGTTTTATAATGTCAAACGTTATCAAGATTTCCTTTGAGGAAATCATTTACCAAATTAAGCTTGCCTGCCAAATTCCTTCTACAATTGAGGATATTATTCATCGCAAAATTGTCATATCTAAAGCCGAGGAGATAGGTATCCAAGTAGAGCCTAAAGAATTGCAACAAGCAGCAGATAATTTCCGGCAAAAAAACAAGCTTTCGAATGCCAATGATACTTGGTTATGGTTGCAAAAACATTGCTTGTCTCTAGATGAGTTTGAAGAATTAGTGTACATTCGTGTCCTGTCCTCGAAGTTAGCCCAACATCTCTTTGCGAATAAAGTCGAGCCTTTCTTCATTGAACATCAGCTTGATTATACTCAGGTTGTGATGTATGAAGTCGTCTTGGATGATGAAGACCTGACAATGGAACTCTTCTATGCCATTCAAGAAGGCGATATGAATTTCTATGAGGTTGCTCATCAATATATCCAGGACACAGAACTTCGTCGCTCTGGAGGCTACCGAGGACAATTGCGCCGCCTAGATCTCAAACCTGAGATTTCTGCTGCTGTTTTTGCAGCCACTCCACCGCAACTTCTCAATCCTATTGTGACGTCTTCAGGAATACACCTCATTTTCGTTGAAGAACTTATTCAACCAGAGTTAACTGAATTGCTGCGTCAGAAAATTCTTTCAGATTTGTTTTTAGAATGGCTAAAGAAACAGGCAAAGCAGGTTAACATCGTGCAACCTCATTCAAAACTGTCAGAACCATCCGTAATAGTTTAGGGTTCTAGTGCTTTTGTCAATAAGTAATGTGACTAACATGTGTGACAAAAACTGTGGGAGAAAACAGAATTTCTATGGAGGCGGTGAGTTCCCTTTACTTATCTACCACTTCCACAGGAATCATTCGGACTCCAACCTTAGAAGTTCTCCGGCTCCGCTCCTGGCTCAGCCAGGACTGACGACTTATGCAAGTCAATTTTAATTGGGATCATTTAAATAGAGTAAAAAAGAATTAGCAAAAATTGCAGCTTGGGTGCGATCGCGCAAATCTAAACGATTCAATATATTTGTGACATGATTCTTCACTGTTCCCTCAGAAATATAAAGTTGTTGTGCAATTTCTCGGTTACTCGCACCTGTAGCAATCAATCGCAAAACTTCTTTTTCTCTGGGAGTTAGTTCAGTTAAACTCAGTGGTGGAGATGGTAATTGAGTTGGTGTTACACTAGAAAATTGAGTGAAAAGTTTTTTAATTATTCCTGGTCCTAATTGAGTATATCCTTTGTTAACAGCACGAATAGCAACAGCCAACTCTTCTGAAGGTGTATCTTTGAGCAAATAACCCATTGCTCCATTCTGTAAAGCTGCTTTCACATACTCATCATCATCAAAAGTTGTCAGCACTAAAACTTTAATTTTGGGAAAATGCTTTTGAATTTCCTGAGTTGCTGCAACACCATCCATAATAGGCATTCTAATATCTAGAAGTACCACATCTGGATATAATTCTTTAATTAAATGAATTGCAATTTCTCCATTTTCCGCCTCTCCCACGATTTCTAAATCTTGTTCTAATTCCAGTAATGCTTTTAATCCTTGACGAATTAAACTTTGGTCATCTACAAGTAAGACTTTAATAATGTTAGTCATTTGTAAAACAGCTAGATTCTAAGTCGTCATTATGAACTGTGTACACCAGCATGTACGAAAATATTTCTCTGTGGCTCCCTCACTCTTTATTTTCAAGTTAGCTAATCATGGGAAAATCCCGCAACCAAACATGAAAATGTCTTTCCCCTATACCCCTACACCCCTACACCCTTACACCCCTTTTTCAAGTTAGGTAAATTCATGAGTGGTAACTTTAGGTAAGGGAATATAAGCTGTTATTGTGCAACCAGAACCAGGAGCGCTATTAATCTGAAAAAGACCATCAAGTGACAAAGTGCGATCGCGCATGCTTTGAAGTCCAAAACCAGTGGTATTTTGTGTAAAATCAAACCCTATGCCATTGTCCTCAACCTTCAACTGCACACTAGTTTTCGTCGTGATTATCTCTAGTTTAACTTCTGTAGCTTGTGCATACTTACAGATATTTGTAAATGATTCTTGAACAATGCGGTAGATAGCAGTGCTAATTTCTACAGGGATAGGGTGAGATAAATCAATATGACAAATTGGTGCAACACCAGCTGAACGGTGAACATTTTCTGCAAGTCCGGCGATCGCCTGTTCTAAAGATTGCTCCTGCAAAGGGTGAGAACGCATTGTAGACACTGATTGACGAACATCTTGTAACGCCTTAGAACCTAACTCTTTTGCCTTTGCCAAAAAAGTTTGTGCTTTTGTAGGATGAGATTGCCAAAGCTTCAAAGCAGTTTCTAATTGTAAATTCAAAGCTGTGAGAGAGTGTCCTAATGAGTCATGTATTTCACGAGCAATGCGGTTGCGTTCTTCAAGAGTGGCTTGATTTTCAATTTGCAAAGCATATTGACGGAGTTTTGCATTAGCAATGACTAGTTTTTCTCGACTTTTTCGTTCAGATAAGACTGCATTCATTAACAGCAAAACAAACAATAAAGCTAACCCGAATACAAGGACAAAGCTTAAAGTAAAAAACCAGAAGCGCTCTTGTGAACTAGGTGAAGATGCTATGCGTGGAGACCGATTTCTCAGTGTTAGCAAAAATAAAATAAATGATAGACCTGTAACGACTAAGCGACCTGGTAACTGAAAAATGAAACAACTGCGAGTTACTAGAATAAGGTTAACAAAAGGAAAAAGTCGAGCAATTCTTCCTCCAAAAAATCCAATTATTAAAATTAAGAATATTTCAGCAGCAGTGAAAAGCACTTTAGTTAAATGGTTACGAGTTGGTAACCTTAAGCCCATGAAGCCAAAAAGCACCAGACTAAAAATTGTCAGTTCAGGAAACTTAGTCTGAAGTCGATATGGGTGAGATGGTAGGGCTGCTGTAAAAGCAGCTAACGCCAGTAACATCCACTCCAAATATAGTAGAAAACGAAAAGGATGATTATCGAACTGAATCGGACGGCTCACAAAAATATACTCAAGTTCAACTAGTTTTTATAGTAAAATGAAAAATCAACGTAGTGATTTAGAACAAAAAACTTTAAGATTGCTTAATGAATTTACTGATTGTATAGACTATGACTTTAGTCATGGATCTCATGGATCTATATTATGACTTTTTCCTCATGTAACACTTCAAATAGAATTTTTATGATAGTTGTATCAAGTAGGAGAAAAATCGGAGAGACGTGAATGCAACTCAAAAACTTATCACTCATTTGTGGGATACTCGCCCTGAGTTTAACTGTTACCTCCTTCGCCGTCAAAGCAGAAGCAAACTCCTCTTTACCCTTAGTTATTGCACAATCTCAGGAAAAAGGGGGAGTATTCCAACGTTTGGGACTAACGGATGAACAAAAAACCAAAATACAAGAAATCCGTCGCAGTACCCGCACCGAACTTGACAAAATTCTCACCGAACAACAACGGGAACAGTTAAAAACCACCATGCAAAACCGCCAGGGAGGGCGGCGTGTGTTTGATTCTTTGAATCTTTCTGATGAGCAGAAAAACCAACTACGACAAGTGATGCAGTCACAAAAAACACAAATTGAGGCACTTCTAACTACAGAGCAAAAAGAGCAACTACAAAAACACCGCGAGCAAATGCGTGCTCGTCGTCAACAACGCAATATGTAGTTTATCATTAGTGATCTCAAAAAGCGCTAGTCAGAGGTTCACATCTTGTTTTCTTTCTGTTGCTGTCTGTACTTCAAACAATTGAGAGATCATCTGTTGACTACCACTTCAAGGTATCCACTCCAAAATCATACCTAAGCGAGTGTCTTTATCCTGTTTGGTATTTTGCTGCTGTATTTCTGTGGGTATGCGCAGATGATGAGTGATAGCATAACCGACTGATATTGTTGTTAAACCGACTTCTTCTCCAGTACCCGGAGCAATCCAACTCTGGGTTAAAGAAATATCTGCTGCACCACCGCGAGACAACACTAACAACAGTTTTGCACCTAAATTCACTCCATCTGTGGAGTCATTGTTTATTTCCAGATGTCGATAGCCTAGCACAGGTGCAATATTGATGTAGCTACCTAAAGGACGCAGATAATAATGCAAATCTGCACCATAAGCCTCGCGTTGACCATTAAATGTCGCTTGATACTCACCACTTACCGTTAAACCAGTACGACCAATAAATACATCCTGTACACTCACATTCACCCCAAATGCTTGCTCAGAAGAAAAGTAAGAATACCCCAGCCGTATCTTGGTAGGAAAACTAGGGTCATTTCTGATATCTTCTAACACATTAGGCACTTGACGCCGCCAACGTTGCAAAACTGGACTATTTTTAAGAATTTCTGGGCTTAAATCTAAGTCTTGAGCACTTCTTGAAGGCGTATCACATAAACCAGGAGTAGCCGTCAAAATTAAATTCACACCCACTCCAAAGCATAATGCTGATAACAGCCCTTTCATTCCTTTGCGCCCCTGCAGTTCATAAAAAAAGTGGTTCTGTATTATGTAGAACCACTTAAGTTTAGCAAACCTTATAACTTAGTGAACAGTGGCTTGAATAGCAGTCGCGTCAATTGGTTTGATGAAGTACAACCGCGAGATTTGCCAAGCGTTGGAGATGTAATAAGGTAGCTTTTGGAAGAATTGCAGGAATTTGGGAGTTTTTGAGTTAGCGATCGCCGTTAGCTTCTCATTATTCTTCACACAAACTTCTAACCGCTGATAAAACTCCGGATGCTCAATATCCAGTATGACTGGGAACACACGTCCTGCGGTTTCATTGGTCTTTTCAATCACGTAGATGTCATATTCTCGTGCATCTAGACCAATTGATGCATAGAAGTCTTTGCGCTGGACATCGTTGAGGTACATTGTCGCGAATACCGACAGCAGGAAGAACCGACTCCACAAACGCGCTTTCCAATCATTTAACATTTGTGGCTGGGATCTCATGATGGCATCAAAGAAATCCCCGTGACGGTTTTCGTCCTGACACCAGTTCTCAAACCAACGGAAAATTGGATAAACCCGGTCTTCTGGATGTGCTTCTAGGTGGCGATAAATTGTGATATACCGCCAATAACCAATTTTTTCAGACAGATAAGTTGCGTAGAAGATGAATTTTGGCTTAAAGAAGGTGTAATTACGGCTCTTGGTCAAAAACCCTAAATCCAGCGCCAAATTGAAATCCGACAGCGCTTTGTTCAAGAAGCCAGCATGACGCGCTTCATCCCGAGACATGAGGGTGAAACATTCTGCCAAGACTGGACTCTTGTCCTTTAAGCGGCGACCGAGTTCTTTGTACAGTAAGAAGCCAGAAAACTCCGCCGTACAGGAACGCTCTAGAAATTCAACGAATAATCGGCGAGTATCCCCGTCAATATGATCCCAGGATTGTTCAAATTCGGCATCCCGAACAAAGTGATGGCGGTTGTAATCTGCACGAAATTCTTCCAGAATGGCTTTCAATTCGTCTTCGTTTGGCGAGATGTCCATCCGTACCATCTCATCAAAGTCGGTCGTGTAGAATCGGGGTGTCAGTAGGGTTTCTTTCGCTGGGACTTTAATCCCGGACCGCATTTCTTCAAAGCCTGGTTTTTTTAGGGAATCTACCATGTCTTGATTGCCACGAGTGTCTTATTATCTTGAGTGCCTGCAAAAGTCAACAGTAATACTTTTATTAAGGCACAATATGACGACAGTATTTTATTCGTATTGTTCAGTCTACCAAGGTGTAGGGCAACAACAGACACAAGAAACGTTAAGAGTTGCAACAACACTTCAATTTTTTTGGAAATCCTCAATTGAGGATGTGTAGCCTGTAGTTAAAGCCCATGCGAACTCAAATCATCCAGTTGGGTAAATCCACTGGGTGAGGTAGGGTAAGCACAAATCAATCATACTGTAAATATATGGCAAATATATGACGGCATGATTTTTTTGTAAAAAAAGTAACTTTTTTATTCAGTAGAATTACTATAATTTTAGTGCTTGAATGATTGAGACGATCCAATGACGTTCACCGCTTGTGGTGCGCCTGCTTTGCTCATTCGTGGTGGTTATGAAAATTTTAGACAAATCTAGCTGTCTATCCTGACACGAAAAAAACAGAAGAGAAAAACAGTGATTGGGAAATTAAGAGGGGAAGGAAACGAGATGAAAGCAGAAAACAATAACAAAGACAATCAAGAACGTCTTCTTGTCTCCTACATCTTGAGTGCAGCCTGGTTTGTTGGCTTGGGGGGACTGCACCGTTTATACAACGGTAAGATAGGGACGGGTATAGTGTGGCTGTTAACTGGTGGTGTGCTTGGGATAGGGCAGTTTGTAGACTTGTTCATTATCCCCAACATGGTCGATGAACACCAAATGAAACTCAGAGCAAGAGCAGGTTTATCGCCTTTGGGTGTTCCTTTGAATCAACCTGCTGTTGCAGCCCAAGTCTACCGCTCTCCTCAGGAAAAACTGATGATGCAATTGCTCAGAGCTGCGGAAAAGAGGGAAGGTAAACTGACTGTCACTCAAGCAGTTATGGACACGGGTGCTAGCTTTGCGGAGGTCGAGGCTGTTTTTAAGGAGATGCTCAAAACAGGTTATGTGAGGATAGGTAACGATCCCGTCACCGGAGCCGTCACCTACGATTTTCACGAATTAAACTAATTTCTCCCCAGCCACTTTTGACCATTCAAGCGCTGCACGAGTCCATAAACTAGTAAGTCAAGAGTGACTTTGCGTTCATCGATTAAGAATGATTCAAGGGTGCTAGGCTTTTTGCCTTCATGACAGGAAAAAGCCTTTTTCGCTTGAATATCTTCTTCGGTAAAGTACAGGTTGAATTGACGCAAACCGTCCTGTAAACTACCGATGATTTGCCAGCATTCGTCAGACTTGTCAAAACCAACGATGGGAATTTTTTGCTTGGCAAAATTCAGCGCTAAATCTTGCACTCCTTCTTTGGCGATCGCCTTTTGCACAGCTGGTAAGTAATCTTGCTGGATAAACTCTGCAAATGGCTTATCTTCAAGAGCTGGGGCTTTCTCTTTTTTTGCTCCAGCCTTAGCGGCTGGCTTCTCTCCTGCTTCAGCTGCTTTGGCTGCTGGCTTTTCTCCCGCTGCGGCTGCTTTGGCTGCTCCTGCTGGCTTCTCGCGTTTGGGTGGTTTGGCTGCATTAGGGTTCGCTTCTGCGTTCGCCGTTTTGGGATCTGGCGCATTTGCAGAAGGAATATCTGTCGCTTCCGGTGAGTCTGTACTAGGAGCGTGTTCTTCAGCGACACTGGGAGCCTGCTTATCTACAGTGCTGGGAGCAACTTCCCCAGCTTCATTGTGATTTGTTTCTTCTGCCATTGCTCAGGTCTATCCTTTGTCTTGCGTTTGAGAACTCGCAAGCGTGGTTAAGTCACTTTCATTTTGACACAGCCACACCTCCCGATGGCGATCGCTTTTTCCTGCAACCAAAACCTTGCTCTTAGGGAGCAGGAGGGGTTGACACTCCCCTGCCTGAAGGCGAGGGGATTCTTGGTTCATCCAGCAACCGTAAACCTCCGTATCCAAATCCTAACCGCCGGTTAGTTTCTGGCAGTATCTAAACCAAACACCCGTCCTTGGTGACCAAGTGTCGAGCCTAGCTTACGAAAGACCTAGAGGGCATCTGTCCCCAAGCTTTCGAGTACTTTATGGTAGTGCCAAAACATCGCCGTTTCCTACCTTTCCCCACGTTTCGGCGTGCCCCGCCGTACGTTGTGATTTTAAGTTGTTTTTTCTTCTAGGTTCACGCGCAATCGGTTAGATAGCGACTGGGTTTTTTAGGAGGACTTTCCCTACCCTCCGGAGCGCAGCGGTTCCTTTTAGGAACTGCATTACTACTTCCTAGCCAGTCACTTGGGGTCACCCCAGAGTTTTCATTGTCGTGTGCTAGCGGTTTTTCAGCCTGTACTCTATACTCTTAGTATAGGTTACTGTTCTTATTATGTCAACAGGAAAAGGCAAAAAAAGAGTTAGAGATGTGCCAGTTTTACATGATGAGCCAAAGAAAAAACGAGGTGTTTGGTTAACAGATACCGCGTGGCATTCAATACAAGAATTGGCAGTAAAGGAAAAGGTTAGCGCTAGCGAATACTTGGAAGAGCTAATTAGAAAACATTGCATCACGGTAGCCTAAAGGCTACATCGGCGGCTTTCATGAGCCAGTACTGCAGGAGGGTCTCCCTCCGTAGGTATCTGGCGTCCCCTTGCCTGAAGTACGGAGTACGGCACTACGTGCCTGCTCCTCAAGGGTTTTCAGCCAGCCTTTCTTATAAGGGGGATGAGGGAGTTATTTCTCCTCCTGCTTCCCCTGCTCCTCTACTCCTCCGTGTCAATTCAGCCTCCAGCGACAGCGGGTACAATGCTCACTTCATCACCATCATTCAATGGTGTATCCGTTCCATCCAAAAAGCGGATGTCTTCACTATTGACATACAGATTCAAAAACCGCCGTGGTTTTCCATCTTCATCGCATAAGCGCGACTTAATACCAGGACAGTTTTCTTCTAAAGAGTCAAAGAGTTTTGCGATCGTGTCACCTTTACATTCTAGGGTGGCTTGGTTATTGGTGAATTTTTGCAGAGCAGTAGGAACTAAAACTTTTACAGTCATAAATTCGGAGAGTCGTGGATTGGGAATTAAGAGTTGTCTTTTGTCATGAGTCATTCGTCCTTTGTTCTTACTCATGACCAATGACTCATTATTCAATGACTAAACCAAGACTTGCTGCCATTCTAGGCGATCCAGTGTCTGGGAACGCTCTAGCGCTCGTTCAAAGCTATCGAGTTTCGCCTCGATTGTCAGAGGTTCGCCAATGTAACCTTGTACCGCTTCTTGGGTTTTCAAGCCGTTTCCGGTAATGTATACCACGGTGGTTTCATCTGGGTTAATCTTACCAGCTTCTGCTAACTTCTTCAGCACAGCAACAGTTGTCCCACCAGCGGTTTCTGTAAAAATACCTTCTGTTTCTGCCAAGAGCTTAATACCTTCGATTATTTCGGTATCGCTCACTGATTCAATATGACCACCTGTTTTCTTGGCTAGTTCTACAGCATAGACGCCATCTGCTGGATTACCAATTGCAAGAGACTTGGCAATGGTATTGGGTTTGACTGGCTTAATAAAGTCGCGTTCTTCCTTATAAGCTTGGGCGATCGGTGAACATCCTTCTGCTTGTGCGCCGCTGAACCTAACACTCTTGCCTTCTACTAAACCAACTTCTACAAATTCTTCAAAGCCTTTGTAGATTTTCGTGTATAGCGAACCAGATGCTAAGGGTGCGACTATATGGTCGGGTAACTCCCAGCCCAGTTGTTCTACCACTTCAAAACCCAGTGTCTTAGAACCTTCGGAGTAGTAAGGACGCAAGTTGATATTGACAAAACCCCAACCATGTGTATTTGCAACTTCAGAACAGAGGCGGTTAACTTGGTCGTAATTGCCCTTGACAGCCATGAGGGTTGGACTATAAACAAGGCTACCCAATATTTTTCCAGCTTCTAAATCAGCAGGAATGAATACGCAGCAGTCTAAGCCAGCGTGTGCAGCAATAGCAGCAGTTGAATTGGCTAGGTTACCAGTGCTAGCGCAAGAAACTGTTGTGAAACCTAACTCCCGTGCGCGGGTGAGTGCAACTGATACCACCCTATCTTTGAAGCTGAGGGTAGGCATATTGACGGCATCATTTTTAATATAGAGCTTATTTAAACCAAGGCGACGTGCCAAGCGATGGGAACGAACCAACGGAGTCATACCAGTTCCCACATCAATGGGGTTGTCACTCGCGACAGGCAAAAACTTACGATAGCGCCAGATGGAGTTTGGTCCGGCTTGAATTGTTTCACGAGTGACCGTGGAGCGTAGGGCGCTGTAGTCGTAGGTTACTTCCAATGGACCAAAGCAGAACTCGCATACATGAAGAGCTTTGAGTTCATACTCTGCGCCACACTCCTTACACTTTAAGGCTTTAAAAGTGGTAGTGGTGGCTTGGGTGTTGGTGGTTGTCGCCTGTGTCATGAGTCTTCCCTGGATGTCCGTCAACTGAGGATTGATGTTACCACGAGCCAAAACACCAGTCAAACATACCCGACAAGTTTTATCGGGTTTAAAATTCTAAAGATAGTCCTTAGTCTATAGCAGTCCTATTTGAGTTGTAGAAATTATCAACTGCCTTAGCGCAGCGTGTCCGCAGGGCATAGACGCCACCAAGAGCGCGAAGAAAACAGAGAAGAGAGAATTTTACAAATGATTTAGGATTGCTGTATATAGAATATAAATAAAGTTCCCAAGCAGGGCTGGCATTAAAGATGACTCGCACCACAGCCAAATGGACGCTTGACGACTATCATCGGATGATTGAAGTCGGTCTTCTTTCTGGTCGTCAGGTCGAACTGTTGAACGGAGAAATCGTTGAAATGTCACCTGAAGGTCCCGAACACGCGCAGCTTAGTACAGACGCTGCGGACTATCTGCGATCGCTACTTGGTGAAAAAGCACTGGTGCGCGATGCAAAACCGATTACAATACCCGAAATAAGTTCGGAACCAGAACCGGATTTGGCAATTGTTCAACCATTAAGGGCACTGTATCGCACTCGTCACCCATACCCAGAAAATATTTTTTGGGTCATTGAATATTCAAACACTAGCTTAAGCAAAGATTTAGACGCAAAGAGGAAGACTTATGCTTATGCTGGAATTAAAGAATATTGGGTTGTAGATTTGAAGAATCGCCTCGTTAAAGTTTTACGTCATCCAATTGATGAAAACTATAGTGATGAAGTAACGCTAAGTGAGGGGGAAATTAGTCCTCTTGCTTTTTCAGAAATTAAGGTTTTAGTGCAACGGTTATTAAGCTAGTACAACAAGGCAAAAGTCACGCATTCAAAAGTCAAAAGTCAAAAGCATGTCCTTGTTAGCGCAGCGTGCCGTAGGCAGCAAGAGCATTGCGGTCAAAAGAAAGAACCAAGATGCTGCAAGCTTTTGACCTATTTGTTGATGGTAGCTTTATTTGGGCTGCGACGTACTAGTATACTTACGCAGTCTGGGGAGTGTCAAATTCACCCAAAAATTTACCGCAGCTTTTCAGATGTCTTCTCAAAGAGTTTGAAATACGTAGACAAAACCATAGAGACTAATACTAAGAAAGAAAAATGCTGCTAATTGATTAAATCGTATATCTGGTGATGGAGCAATGGCTTCTCGTACTAAGATAGAAATAGATGCCCCAATGACAAAGCTCCAGCCAAGTATCATATAAGGTGTTTCTAGCGTAAAGTTCCAAACGATCAGCATGACAATTGCTAGCAGTACCATCAGCATTTCTACAAACCGAGGCGGGTTGTATTGGCTGGATAAAATAAAGCTGTTGAACCAAAAGCGCCAAAATCTCATACTAAGTCATGAGTGCGGAGTAATGAGTGCTGAGAAATAAAAAGTCAGGAGTCAGGAATTAGGAGGAAATGCTGAATTCTATCTCCTGGATTCTAGATTCTAGATTCTAGATTTTGTATTCTGACTCCTTTGTTCATTCTTAATTTCTAACTCCTAATTTTTGTCCTGTACCGTTTTCTTGTGTTGCTTCTTGCGATAATTCTACGCCAAAGACACGGTTAAAAGCTTTTTCTACTTTATATCCAGAATCAATCGACTCTAAGGGGTCTTTCCGTAGTCTGTGACGCAGACATAAAGTCATCACGCGACGGATGTCATCAACTGTCACCTCGGTACGCACTTCAAATGCTGTTAAGGCTTTAGCAGCACGGTTAGTCACAATGTCTCCCCGCAAGCCATCAACATCGAGTTCGGAACAGACTTCGGAAATTTTCACCCGCAAGTCATAATCCATTCTCACCGATGGCAATAACTTTTGGGCGTTGACGATATTCTGTTGGAGTTCTTCTTGCTGTTGTTTATATTTTTCCAGAAATTCTGGTGGGTTTTGGTCGAACTCTGAACGTTGCTCAACAATTTGCACGCGCAATGGAGGTTCTTTGACTGTATGGATTTCTGCGTGCATTCCAAATCTATCTAAGAGTTGGGGACGTAGTTCTCCTTCTTCTGGGTTACCAGAACCTACAAGAACAAAACGCGCTGGGTGACGTATGGAAATTCCTTCCCGTTCTACCGTGTTCCAACCACTGGCGGCGGAGTCAAGAAGCACGTCTACGAGGTGATCATCTAGCAAGTTGACTTCATCTACGTAGAGGATACCTCGGTTGGCTTTTGCCAAGAGCCCTGGTTCAAAGGCTCTGACACCTTCTGATAATGCTTTTTCGATGTCAATGGTACCGCAAACTCGGTCTTCTGTTGCTCCCAGTGGCAAATCTACCATTTGGACTTTTTTCTGAACTATGGGAATATCCGCCCCTTGCTCTAGCTGTTGGCGGACTTCATCACTCATCAAATCGGGATCGCTGGGATCGCTGTTGAAGGGATCATTAGCAACGACGGGGATTTCTGGGAGCAAATCAGCTAACGCCCGGATTGTTGTGGATTTTCCGGTACCGCGATCGCCCATAATCATCACACCGCCAATTTTCGGGTCAATCACGTTCAACAATAGAGCCAGTTTCATTTCTTCCTGACCGACAATTGCTGTAAATGGAAATACCACGCGACGCGCAGCAGCGGTAGCCTGAGCAGTTGAACTCACTAAATTACCTTATCTTACTTCTTTTATTACCGTCTTTATTGTGCCATAGGTGGGGTTCTGGGGGATGAGGGAGATGAACAAGTAAAAAGAACCAAGTAAAAAGTAAAAAGAAAGAATTTTTTTGCCTTTTGACTTTTTACTTTTAACTTAATTCGGTTCAGGGGATGAGGGAGATATGATCTTAATATGAAATAACCGCTAATTGGTTTATGTTAAAATACAATGTTTTTACCTGTTTGCCCTCATCCGAGGAACTTCCCGATTCTGATGATACGCCTGTGGATAATGAACTCCAAGATTTGATTCCTAGTTTACTTAAAGCCATACTCGCTATGGTGTGGGCAAACCGGATGGACTGGTTTTTTGGAAGTGATATGGGTGTTTACTATGATCCAGATCAACCGCCGATTGTACCAGATGGGTTTCTGAGCTTGGGAGTTGAGCGATTTTTTGATGAAAATTTGCGTCTGAGTTATGTTCTTTGGGAAGAAGAGAAAGTCCCAGTACTGACATTGGAAGTCGTCTCTCAGAGATATCGTGGGGAATATACCACTAAGAAAGATGAGTATGCAAAGTTAGGAGTTTTGTACTACGTCGTTTATCATCCCACTCGTCGCCGCAAACCGCATTTGGAGGTGTATAAGTTGGTAAATGACACGTATCAATTGCAGCAAGGAAATCCTGTTTGGTTACCGGAAGTTGGTTTGGGAATTGGTATGGAACGAGGAACTTATCAAGGGATTACGCGGGAGTGGCTGTACTGGTATAACAAGCAAGGGGAACGGATTCTGACTCCAGAGGAGCAAGCTCAACAAGCTCAACATCGTGCTCAATTGCTAGCAGAACGCTTACGTGCAATGGGAGTCGATCCAGATTCTTTTTAAGATCATCTTACAAATCATCTTAAAATCATCGGAAAATCAAGCATTAAAGCTGTAACTACCTATATCCTTGATTCCAAGGATATGAAAAGTGAATAATGTAGATGACAAGCTTTATGATGGTGGACTTACGTAAGTTTTTTGAAGCAACAGACCCCAGTCAAACTCTGGTGATTAATGACACACAGGATAAAAAGTATTATATTGACTTTTCTTCGGTGCGCGGTGGCGATTGGTGCTGGCAAGAGCTTATCCTGACTTGCGACCAGACCAGCGTCTCAGTAATATTACTTTTATTTTTGACCGGAAAGCAACACTTGAGCATTTGTGTAGAATGAGTGGCGGTCATGTCCGCGACTTGTTGAGGATACTGAATACATGGATTATGGAGGAAATGTCACTTTCCCTTTGTCGTGATACTTTAGATACCGTGATTCGTGCTCGTCGTCATGAAATGGTTCTGCCCATTTCTGATGATGAGTGGGAATTGCTACGTCGTGTGAAGGAAACGAAAAAGGTGAGTGATGATCAGGGGTATCAAAAGCTGATTCGCAGTCGGTTTGTTTTTGAATATCGCGATCGCGGTGAGTCTTGGCTTTTTGGCAGCAGGCGAGTGATTTGGTATGGCAAGGGAAAGTCCTGAGCGATATCACTTTCTGTTATTACGAAAAAGCGAAACAACAAGAAACGAATTCTCCTCAGACTGTAGAGACGTTGCATGCAACGTCTCTACAGGGAAATATTGCCCCAGAAATTAGCGCATCTGGTCGTTCACTTGATGTAGAACGTTTGATTGAACGTATCGGTCGTCCTGATTATAAATTAATAGTTATTTATGGACAATCAGGTGTTGGCAAAAGTTCTCTGGTGAATGCGGGACTTGTACAGCTTTGAAAAAGAAGGCGATCGGCATTCAAGATAATTTGGTTTTGCCAATACGAGTTTACACCAACTGGGTGGATGAGTTGGGATGGCAGATGGAAGAGGCGTTGCGGAAGATGGGAAGATGGGGAAGCTCAAGCAGGAGTTTCAGATACTCAAGCGCTAGCTTCAAATACTCAAGCGCCAGTCTCAGATACTCAAACGCCAGTCTCAGATGCTCAATCACGAGTATCAAACACTCGTGAGCGAGTATCAAACACTCAAACGACTCACTCTCCCACAGCTCTCTTGGAACAGTTGCGACTGTGTGAGATGCATAATCTACGCCCAGTAATGATTTTTGACCAATTTGAAGAATTTTTCTTTGTTGACATTGAACCACAGCAAAGGCGACAATTTTTTGAGTTTTTGGGAGAGTGTCTCAACATTCTGCCGGTGAAAGTCATTCTGTCGCTGCGGGTGGATTATCTGCATTATTTGCTCAAGTGGAATCGTTTGCCCAGTATGGCGATTATTAATCAAGTTAGATTTGATTTTAGAGATTTTTGTGGCGCTGATTGCGCGAGGTGGGGAATTAGCACGAGACGGTAATATTGATGCTGCTGTTAGTAAGTTTCATAAAGCACAAACATGGAATCCCAGTTTAAAATTTGATCCACAAGCAAAAGCACAAGAGTTTGTTAACAAGGAACAAGCTGAGCGCTTGGTTACACAAGGAAATTATCTTGTAAAAGAGGGGAAGGTAACAGAAGCCATAGCAGCTTACGCAAACGCTCAACAGCTAGATCCAAAAGTGGAAATTAACGCTAATTCTTGGAACTCACTTTGCTGGGACGGTAGCTTGCATCGTCATGCTGCTGATGTCATGTTCGCCTGTGAAAAAGCGGTGCAGCTTGCTCCTAATGAGGGCTACATTCGCGACAGTCGCGGCTTAGCTAGGGCATTGACTGGTAACACTCAAGGAGCAATTGAGGATTTTGAGGCATTCATTGCTTGGACTGATGATAAGGAGCAAAAATCGCAACGGCAAAGGTGGGTGAAGGATTTACACGCTCTTAAGAATCCATTTACAGATGCAGAGTTGAAGACATTGCTGCAGCAGTGAGTCATATCATGTCCGGATGAGGTACACATTCATCTGCGTCGAGGGTGCGTCTATCTGCGGTTCCTTAACTCTTTGATGTCTTGCAGCCAAATGCAAAGTGCTTACTCACAGGTTTCTTGTCAAGAGCAATAGAGCGGCGATAGAGCGATCGCTCTTCCCAACCTTGTATCTTAAGAACAGTGGTAGTCAATCACGAGTCAGTCAGCGAGGCGATAAATTCAAATGCAGACAATTTACCTCAAAAACATAAAAACGCAACAACGCGCAATTCTGCACAGAGTTTCCAACTTAGCCTCAAGTCCGACACCAAACACAATTCAAATCCAGGAACTGACTCATACCATAACTCAAAATGTTGCAGCGATTGAAAACATCTGTGCCGCATCGCAAGCAACACCAGCCAACCTAACAAGGTGCTCACGTCACATTTATGCATGGATGAAGTTTTTAAATCAAGAAAGTAACCTCCAACTTCACCTAAAAACAACTCGCAAAGTCAAGCAAATTGCTCAAGAACTCTGTCAAATACATATTCCGCAATCGGTCAATATTATTGTTGAATTAACTTATTTAGCTGGATTATGTAAATACAAACATTCTTCATTAGATATAACTCTTATATTAAATGAAGGTTTCATCAATGCCAACGATGAAACCTTAGAAGCGCTAGTGAAAATCGGTTTATTTGGGAAATGTCAATACACGACACAATTGATTAGAAGTTATGCAGAAAGCGAAGAATACAGTGATGTGTTGATGGAGCTTGATTTTATTACAGAAGTTATTGTAGAGAATGCAAAAGGAAAGTGCTACGACTTAAATGAGTTATTTGAAAAAGTCAATCATGAATACTTTGCTTCTTCTTTAGTCAAACCACGTCTAGTTTGGAGCAGAATCAACACTTATAGTAAACTTGGTCATTATGAGTCAGCAAGAGATAGAGTGATGCTTGCTTTGACTCTTGACAATGCAAATATTCCTGAGTTCGTCGTTGAGTTTGTTTTGTATCACGAACTGCTGCACAAGTATCACGGCGCTACATGGATGAATGGCAGAAGAATGGTTCACACACCAGAGTTTCGGCGGGATGAACGTAAGTTTAAATTGTATAAAGAAGCTGAGGAATGGTTGAAAAATTTAGCATTTTCTGACAAATGATTCTGGAACTCTCTCCTTCCCTCGTTCCTATGCTCTACATAGGAACAAGAAAACCTCACTCCCTCCCCTCTCCTTAATAGACATCTCCGAAAACTCTCAAATTTGTTCTTTTATAGATAATTTGGGTTTACGACCACCACCAGAGATAATTCTAATTTTCTTTGATTCTAACAAAGCTTGTTTTTCACGGTGCAATTGTTCGACATTTTGAAGTAATATTTGTAGCTCAGGGTACCCCAGACCAATTAATCGTTGGGTTTCTTGAGGATTCGCTTCGATATGATCCAGTACGGAACTCATAAGTTGGGTGTAAAAACTCCTATTAGGGACTTCCAAAGAATAAATTAATCAATAAAAACCAATAAGTCAGGTGAAATCAATAATGATAATCATTGATAGGGCAGGAGAAAGCGGTTGCCCGCTTTCTCCTGCTTAAATATTCATGAAAAGCTTTGCACAAAGAGTAAAATTCAAGTGCATGGTAAAAATTAATATTGATAATTAAATAGTCAAAACATTTTAGTAATGATGATTGAAATTACTGGAGTTTAGACTAGTCAGGAGTGCGAAACTGTTGAACAAATTAGTTAAAAAACTTGATGAATAATCAATATTTATATGTGGGAAATAAACCAGCAAAAGTGTTATTTAAATATTGTTTCAATTATTTTGTGCGATGAAAATTAGAGAAAAGCGGTGATGAATTAAGATTCAAAAAATCAGTGTTACAGAGAATAATTCTATGATTAATTTTAGTCTTTTAAAAGAAGAATACTTATGTAAATACCTTTGAATAAACTTCTTGTGGAGGAGTTCAAATCCGGATTTTCTGAACAATTATGTTAAGTTGTGGTGAGCATTTTCATCCCGAAAAAAATTAAATTCTATCTATCTATCTATCTATCTTCTTTTTCTTTGATTCATTTTTTATGATACTCCGGCTCATAATAGTTAAATTATGAGAAATAATTCCCCAACCAACCCAACGAGAAAATCCAGATTCTCCTCGATACAAACAGCGTTCTAAGCCAAAGCATCGTTTCAGAAAACTTATACGTCCCTCAACTCCGTTATGCCAATGACGCGCTTTTTTAAACCTTCTTTTTCTTTCATAATTAATTCGTTCCTGGTTTCGATAACCACCTTTAGGTAAAATGACTTCTTTAATTCCTAACTGTTGAGCATAATTTTCATTAGTTTGAGAATAAACACCTCGATCAGTGGTCACAGTTGTTGGTGAATACCCAAAACTTTTGAGATGTTGGTCAAGGCTGGGAATCAATTGTTGGGTATCATGAGGATTCCCTTTTAAAATCCGATAATTACTGACAATTCCACCGTCTATCTCATCTAACCAAACTTTATGACCGAACTCAACCTCAACGTTAATTTTTCCGCATCAACTTCATATTTCTGACGTAACATCGAATAAAAGTCCTTATTTGCACCTGGAAAAATATTCACATAGTGAACATACTTTTATTCGCTCCGCTTTGATTATCTTTGAAAAAATAGTTTTCAAAAATTCATTTTTCCTTAGAAGATTTGGCAAAACGACAATATTTATCTAGTTTCTTTGTCCTGAGAGCGCCATCCCATCTTTAAAATTACTTTGCCGAGCTATTTAGTTCATTAGTACTAAGAAAATCTCAGAGTCAAGATGTGGTTGTTGAGGGTCTATGCATCTCATATTTCGTGTATCTTAATCGCTGTAAAGGTTTTGAGTTTCGCACTCCTGACTAGTCTAAAGTCCAGTTTTTGACTGATTCAGTTAATTCGATCAACACTCCTCTCCACCCAAAAATTTCCCTCCTCTTAAGATGCACATTTTAAAACGCTTATATAGCAAGGCTTTCAGAAAATGAAGTAGAATGTGCTTCTTTCATTTATTGCTAGCGGCGATTTTCGCGGCTAGTGAGAGGCTCACATCTTGCACCAAGAAAAATTGATGTTCTTTCTACACTCAGTACGAAGCCTAAAGCCCCTATTTTACCGAGAAAAGCCAATAAAAATCATGTAACTTTATTGCGCTGTTTTTGACTAAGTCTAGGCTTATACGGATAGGTGCAAGATCTGAGCCTCCAAATTGAATTTACTACGAATAGGGGGGGAAGGAGAAGCCGCTGCAGGCTGCTTCTCCTTCCCCCCCTCAGAGTGATTATCATTCTTTTATTGGGTGATTTTATTCCTTGGAAGTCCCTTACATTCTTTTACCACGAAATATTACTATTTCGGAGATGTCTTTTGTTTATCAGAACGGAGTTGGTGGACAGACACATATTTTCACATGCTTATTAAAGATATAAACCATTCACTCTGGCAGCACCAATACACCTATCCATACACCAAATTAGACTCAGCGTCCGTGCAAGACATCGATATTCTCTGAACATAACAACATAGCATAGTACAGAAAGAAAGCTTTGCTCTTCCTTTTAAGGTTCAGGAACGCCAGTCGCCACAGAGCGAAGACTTCAGGCTTAAGATAGTACAGTAGGACTTACGCACTGTACAAATTGACCATCATGTGAATAACGAGATTTGGTCGTTCCAGACTGTTGGCGATCGCCTAAACAGATAGTTCATTGCTCGCTAAAGTAGAAAAATCTCACTTTCATGCCTGAGAATTACCACGGCACCATTGATTATTTCTGTCAATGCGTAAGTCCTAGATAGTACAGTTGGGGATACACAACTAACTAGCCACTAGCCAAAAAATTATCCTTCCAGAAAAAAGTTTGAATACCCCTTGACAGACCAAAAACTAGGCGCTATCTTGGGTAAAGTGTGAAAAACAAAACACACGCCGAACCAAAACAAATCAATAGTTTGAAAGCCTAAGCACTGAAATTCCTCGTCAAGAAAATTTAAGTCAAAGGATTTATCCCACTGGCTTTAAAAAGAACTTAAAAAGGGTTTCGAAAATAAAGAAAAGTTTTTCGCAGCCCTGACAGACTCTACAATAACAAAACGGAGAGTTTGATCCTGGCTCAGGATGAACGCTGGCGGTATGCTTAACACATGCAAGTCGAACGGGGTGCTTCGGCACCTAGTGGCGGACGGGTGAGTAACGCGTGAGAATCTGGCAAAAGGTTCGGGACAACAGTTGGAAACGACTGCTAATACCGGATGTGCCTATGGGTGAAAGAGAAATTGCCTTTTGATGAGCTCGCGTCTGATTAGCTAGTAGGTGTGGTAAGAGCGCACCTAGGCGACGATCAGTAGCTGGTCTGAGAGGATGACCAGCCACACTGGGACTGAGACACGGCCCAGACTCCTACGGGAGGCAGCAGTGGGGAATTTTCCGCAATGGGCGAAAGCCTGACGGAGCAATACCGCGTGAGGGAGGAAGGCTCTTGGGTTGTAAACCTCTTTTCTCAGGGAATAAGTTCTGAAGGTACCTGAGGAATCAGCATCGGCTAACTCCGTGCCAGCAGCCGCGGTAATACGGAGGATGCAAGCGTTATCCGGAATGATTGGGCGTAAAGCGTCCGCAGGTGGTTTATCAAGTCTGCTGTCAAAGAGTTTGGCTCAACCAAATAAAGGCAGTGGAAACTGAGAGACTAGAGTGTGGTAGGGGCAGAGGGAATTCCTGGTGTAGCGGTGAAATGCGTAGAGATCAGGAAGAACACCGGTGGCGAAGGCGCTCTGCTGGACCGCAACTGACACTGAGGGACGAAAGCTAGGGGAGCGAATGGGATTAGATACCCCAGTAGTCCTAGCCGTAAACGATGGATACTAGGCGTTGCCCGTATCGACCCGGGCAGTGTCGTAGCCAACGCGTTAAGTATCCCGCCTGGGGAGTACGCACGCAAGTGTGAAACTCAAAGGAATTGACGGGGGCCCGCACAAGCGGTGGAGTATGTGGTTTAATTCGATGCAACGCGAAGAACCTTACCAGGGCTTGACATGTCCGGAATCTCTTGGAAACGAGAGAGTGCCTACGGGAGCCGGAACACAGGTGGTGCATGGCTGTCGTCAGCTCGTGTCGTGAGATGTTGGGTTAAGTCCCGCAACGAGCGCAACCCTCGTTCTTAGTTGCCAGCACTTCGGGTGGGCACTCTAGGGAGACTGCCGGTGACAAACCGGAGGAAGGTGGGGATGACGTCAAGTCAGCATGCCCCTTACGTCCTGGGCGACACACGTACTACAATGCTGTGGACAAAGGGCAGCGAGCGTGCGAACGCAAGCAAATCCCACAAACCACGGCTCAGTTCAGATCGCAGGCTGCAACTCGCCTGCGTGAAGGAGGAATCGCTAGTAATTGCAGGTCAGCATACTGCAGTGAATTCGTTCCCGGGCCTTGTACACACCGCCCGTCACACCATGGAAGCTGGTCACGCCCGAAGTCGTTACCCTAACCATTCGTGGAGGGGGATGCCGAAGGTAGGACTGGTGACTGGGGTGAAGTCGTAACAAGGTAGCCGTACCGGAAGGTGTGGCTGGATCACCTCCTTTTTAGGGAGACCCAAATTCAATTCAAAAGTCAAAATTCAAAGTTCAAAATGAAGAAAGAATCTTTTTGAATGTTGAATTCATAATCTTGAATTGATTTTATCCCGAGGTCGGTCGCAAACTTAAGGAAAAGCTTTCAAACTATAAGTAGGGTTCGGATATGGGCTATTAGCTCAGGTGGTTAGAGCGCACCCCTGATAAGGGTGAGGTCCCTGGTTCGAGTCCAGGATGGCCCACCTGAAAACAGTGAACAGTAAACAGTGTTCAGTAAGAAAAACTGGTAACTGATAACTGAGAATTGATAACTGAAAAATGGGGGTATAGCTCAGTTGGTAGAGCGCCTGCTTTGCAAGCAGGATGTCAGGAGTTCGAGTCTCCTTACCTCCACCTGGTGTGAAGAGGTGAAGAAATGATCGTGTTCATTGCGTGTCAAAGCGGCAAAAACGCGAGTCGGCGTAATGGTATGAGAGAAAAGTAACCGAAGCCAGTGTCAGTAAAAAGAATAGAAAAGGAATAAGATTCAGCATCGAACGTCAAAAGTTCGACTGCTGGGAAAGATTCCAGCAAAAGAACCTTGAAAACTGCATAGAAACGCGAAAGCAGGTAGAAACAGTAGACACTCAGCAGTGAGAACTCAGCAAAAGAGTAAAAAACTGTGAAGTGAAAACTGAGAAACAGACACCAAAAAAAGTAGTCAAGCGTATAAGGGCTAATGGTGGATACCTAGGCACACAGAGGCGAAGAAGGACGTGGTGACCGACGAAACACTCCGGGGAGCTGGAAGCAAGCATAGAGCCGGAGATATCCGAATGGGAGAACCCCAAGAACATCCGACTGAATACATAGGTAGGAATGAGCCAACCCAGCGAACTGAAACATCTTAGTAGCTGGAGGAAAAGAAATCAAAAGAGATTCCCTAAGTAGTGGTGAGCGAACGGGGAAAAGCCTAAACCAAAGAGCAAGCTTTTTGGGGTAGTGGGACAGCAACAAGGAATCAGGCGGTTAGACGAAGCAGCGAAAAACTGCACCAGAGAAGGTGAGAGTCCTGTAGTCGAAAACTTAAAGATACGAGCTGTATCCCGAGTAGCATGGGACACGTGAAATCCCATGTGAATCAGCGAGGACCACCTCGTAAGGCTAAATACTACTGTGTGACCGATAGCGAAACAGTACCGCGAGGGAAAGGTGAAAAGAACCCCAATGAGGGGAGTGAAAAAGAACATGAAACCATTAGCCTACAAGCAGTGGAAGGACGATTAAACGTCTGACCGCGTGCCTGTTGAAGAATGAGCCGGCGAGTTAGAAGCACTGGTAGGTTAAGGTGAGTGACCGTAGCCAAAGCGAAAGCGAGTCTGAAGTGGGCGTGAATCAGTGTTTCTAGACCCGAACCCGGGTGATCTAACCATGTCCAGGATGAAGCTTGGGTAACACCAAGTGGAGGTCCGCACCGACCGATGTTGAAAAATCGGCGGATGAGGTGTGGTTAGGGGTGAAATGCCAATCGAACCCGGAGCTAGCTGGTTCTCCCCGAAATGTGTTGAGGCGCAGCGGTTGTGATTATAGTCTGGGGGTAAAGCACTGTTTCGTG
>JAAUSC010000252.1 GCA_012031965.1 Scytonema sp. RU_4_4 | reverse complement strand
TGATAAATAGATTTGGTTGTAATTGGTTGCAACAAAGCTGCCTCAGTTTTAACCTGTAACATCCAATCCTTTGCCATTCAGACGACTAAGAAAAGTACGTAAGCGATCGCTCTCTGGATTAGAGAGAACTTTGTGAGCCAAACCTTGTTCTACCACAATACCTTTATCTAAAAAGAAAACTCGATGTGCTGCTTCACGAGCAAATTGCATTTCATGAGTGACAACTACCATTGTCATACCTTCTGTTGCCAGTTGCTGCATGACTTGTAACACTTCACCAACAAGCTCAGGGTCTAAAGCACTGGTTGGTTCATCAAAAAGCATAACTTGGGGGTTCATACACAAACTACGAGCAATCGCGACTCGTTGCTTTTGTCCTCCGGAAAGTTGTTCTGGATATGCAGATGCTTTGTCAAAAAGTCCAACTTTTTCGAGATAAAATCCTGCCAATTGTGTACTTTCTTTTGCTGTTTTCCCCAGTACTTTACGCGGAGCAAGTGTCAGGTTTTCTAGTACGCTTAAATGAGGAAATAGGTTAAACTGCTGAAAAACCATGCCTACTTGTGTTCGTAGTTGCCGCAGTTGCCTGTTGCTAAATTTAGGTTGTGATAGGTCAATATCGTTGACGACTAGACGTCCAGAGTCGATAGCTTCCAAACGGTTAAAGCAGCGGAGCAAAGTACTTTTGCCACAACCAGAAGCACCAATGACTGCTACGACTTCTCCTCGTTCGATTTCACCGGAAATACCCTTCAGAACTTTTAGAGAACCATAACTTTTATCAATGTTTTCAAAGATAATTGGAGGGGAGTAATTGTTCATTTTCCAGATTTTTTGAAAGACAGATTGTTCTAACTAAAAGCTTTTATTTTGAAAACACAAAAGCTAAGCTAGTACGTATTTGAATATATTTATTTACTACATATAAATTTATTACCCACTTTTATAGTACCTTGAAATGTAATTCTTTGAAAATATCCTCTGTGTTAACAATTATTTATTTGAAAAGAAACCATGTTTCAACAAAAAGTGACACGTTTACGTTTCCTTAAATATTTCTTAACTGCTTTAGGTACAGCTGTCATTTTGTCAGCTTGTGATAATTCAGGTACCAATACTGGCAGTTCCTCTAAGGATAATTCGCAGACAGCTACAGCAGGAAAAACAATTAAAGTTGCTACAGAACCTACTTTTCCACCCTTTGAGTTTAAGGGAACGGGGAATGAGATAGTGGGCTTTGACATTGATCTGATCAAAGCAGTGGGAAAAGCCGCTGGAATGACAGTTGAATTCCAAAATCTGCCATTTGATGGTATGATTCCTGCACTGCAAGCAAATACTGTAGATGCAGCTGTCAGTGCTATGACTATCACACCGGAACGAGCACAGACAATATCCTTTTCTCGACCTTATTTTAAAGCAGGGTTGGCGATCGCAGTCCGTCAAGATAATACAACAATCGCTAACCTAGATAGTCTAAAAGGCAAGAAAATTGCTGCTCAAATTGGGACAACCGGAGCTAAAAAAGCCAAAAGCATCTCTGATGCTCAAGTACGGGAATTCGACTCTGCCCCTTTAGCGCTACAAGAACTGGCAAATGGTAATGTGGATGCTGTCATCAATGATGCTCCTGTAACTTTAGAAGCTATCAAGAGTGGCAACATCAAAGGTTTAAAGGTAGTTGGTCAACTTATCACCGAAGAATACTATGGCATTGCTTTACCGAAAAACTCTCCTAACCTCAACGCCATCAACACAGCTCTTGCAAAGATAATTTCAGACGGTACCTACGCTCAAATTTACAAAAAGTGGTTTAATGCAGAACCTCCGCAACTACCAGAGACTGCGCCAGCTTCCACCTCCTGAGGAGCACCCGAGCACCCGAGCAGGGAGTTCTTGAGCAGGGGAGCTTCAGGAGCAGAGGAGAATAATTTTTGACTCTTGACTCTTGACAGCCCTCACGAATTAACGTTATTTGTACCAACCTACTTAACAATGATTCAGAGTTTAACTATCATTCTCAACGCTCTACCAGATTTACTTCTTGGCGCGGTCATCACACTTGAGATTACTGCGCTTTCTGTTGTTTTTGGCATGATTGGCGGCTCATTGATAGGAATTGCTCGACTTTCGCCAATTTTACCCTTACGCTCTTGTACTCGCGCTTATATTGATTTTTTTCGCGGTACGCCCCTGCTCGTACAAATTTTTATGATTTACTTCGGCTTACCAGCACTAGCTCAAAGTATAGGCATACCTCTGCGTTTTGACCGTTTACTTGCTGCTGTAGTTGCTTTGAGCCTCAACTCTGCTGCATATATAGGTGAAATCGTTCGTGCTGGTATTCAATCTATTGAACCAGGACAAGCAGAAGCCGCAAATTCGCTTGGTATGAGTGGAGTACAAACCATGCGCTACATCATCTTTCCCCAAGCATTGCGCCGTATGATTCCACCACTAGGAAATGAATTTATTACTCTCCTTAAAGATACCAGTCTCGTAGCAGTCATCGGCTTTGAAGAATTATTTCGACGCGGTCAATTAATTGTCGCTAATACTTATCGTGCTTTCGAGATTTACACCGCAGTTGCTTTAGTTTATCTACTTCTCACCTTAGCTTCATCCCAATTTTTCTCTTATTTAGAAGTTTGGATGAACCCAATCAGGCGTAAGAAAGCAAGTCAAACAAAATTGACTATCTGAAATTATCCGTATTTATCTGCGTACATCTCTTGTGCATCTGCGGTTATAAATACCTGAATTTCTGTTACAAATTAAAGCGCTCATTTGAGAGACACAACTTGTTTCCCCATTACCACCAACGCAACGCCAATCATCACAATCAGCGTCACCTGACCACCAGGAACAAGCGATTGACTCATGCTATTTAATTGTTGCTGCTCTTGGCGTTGCTCCCAATAATAACAATCCAACAAATGAAGCAAGAACAATTGCGACAAAAGCGCTGTTCAATTT
This sequence comes from Scytonema sp. RU_4_4, assembly GCA_012031965.1. Taxonomy (GTDB): domain Bacteria; phylum Cyanobacteriota; class Cyanobacteriia; order Cyanobacteriales; family Nostocaceae; genus Brasilonema. The sequence goes on along the minus strand of JAAUSC010000252.1, from coordinate 5,972 downwards.
CTCCACAAACCTTTCTCGCCCAAGATACATAATGCCACCAAATAAGAGAGTAAATGCTGTTGTCCCCACCCAAGCAGGCAGAATATTTTGTACACCTAACACTTTTTCAACAGCAGATACTAAAATCTCTCCACCTTGGCTAACATAAGCCACAAGTAAGGCGTAGTGCAAGAACAGATACGCACCACCAGCAACCCGCGCACCTGCTTTCCCAAGCGTTTTCTCAACCATGATCAACAAACCTAAGCTTGGACGTCCCACAAGGCGCATCGTGTTCAAAGTCACCTCTGCAATCAAAAGACCAGAGACTAAAGTGTAGAGCCAAACAGCAACAAGTAGAACTGTCGATGGTACAACACCAGATGGTAGAGTTACTGCAGGCAATGCCAGAATACCAGCACCAACAGTGGTTCCTGCAATGAGTGCAGTACTTCCTAAAACACTACCCGGTTGATGATTGAGCTTACTGTCATAGAGTTCAAGGTTAGAAAATAATCGAGTGACTTGTGGGGTATCTGACTTGAGAACTGCCTTCATATGGGTCTTGCTAAGGTACACACATTCTGAAACAATCTGTAACAGAAGATAAACTAATGTAAACTATCTTAGCAAACTTAGCAAAAACCTTTCTAGGACTTCCGTACTTATCTTGTCCAAGGTTACCATCTTGTCCACTCTGACCTAATGACTTTCTCAATACAAACTCAATGCAAACACATTTCACTTTATGCCCTTTGCATAGATAAAATAGTTGTCTGTCACATTTACATCAGCAACAAATCCTACTTTCCTCAGCTTCTCACACAGTTCTTCAGGCTGATAAAAAATCTTGACTATTGTAAATTCTTGGTCATCATTTAGCTTTCGCTTTATGTAAATACCACCGTCGTTTTTTAGGATATGATTCTTGGCTGTCGATGTGGGATCAAAGCGAGAGTCAATGATAAATACTTGTCCACCAGTGCGAACTGATTGATAGACTTTTGCTAAAAATGAGTCAACCAACTTTGGCGGTACATGAGATAGCCAAAAGGAGAAAAAGACTAAATCATATTCTGCATCAGGCTCCCACGAAAATAAGTCAACTTGTCTGTACTCTACCTTCGCAGCGTCTAACTTTCTGCGGTTAATTTCAATCACTTCTTGGGAAGCGTCAAGCGCTGTAATTTTCTTACTAATATTTAAAAGTTCCTGCGTCCAAATACCTGTTCCACACGCTAATTCTAAAATATGTTCTAAAATATGTTCTACTTCACCAATTTGGGATAATGCGCTTTTGACAACAGCAACTTCATCGAACCAACGCTGGTTAATTTCCTTCCCTCGGTCGTAGCGTCCAAGTCTGTAAAACCATTCATCATATTCGCTGGAGCGAGCGCTATAGTATGCAATTTGTTCTTGAATAACATTATGTGTCATCGTCTACTTTCTCTCACAAATGCCTATCTACGATTCAATAGGTCAACAATATGCTAGAACTCGTGTTCCTGATCCTCGCATTGTTCATATGTTAATCGACTTGCTCAATTTACCAAAAGGTAGCACTATCGCTGATGTTGGGGCTGGTACTGGTGGTTACAGTCGATTGCTAGCTGAGCAAGGTTTTTTTGTCTATGCGATAGAACCATCATCATTGATGCAGTCACAAGCACAAGAATACCCACAAGTTGAATGGTTGACTGGATATGCAGAAGCTCTCCCTTTACCAGATAATTCTGTTGATGGAGTAATAAGTATCTTGACCATTCATCACTTTTCTAACCTCAAAAAAGCTTTTCAAGAAATGCATCGGGTTGTCAAAGATGGAAAACCCTACCATCGTATTCTTTTGGTAAACGGTAAGAAACTTCTCTTAACCAACGTTGTTTTAGCTCTGTACTTGTTTCTCCCCTAACTCCTAAATTATAGAAGGTGATATCATAACCTTTTCTATAGGCGTCAACACAGATTCTTCCAGTCCATCCAAGAAACTCTGGATCGCCAGTACCGTTGACAAATGATTCTCCAAGAAAGCAAATCCTGATTTGTGGTCGATATTGTGACATGTTTCAATATTGTGTAGGAAACACAGAGGAAACCTTAACCTAAATTTGTGCAAATTTTAACTTCACTTTTGCTCTTATTATCTTAATTTATCTAAAGAGTTAAGGGATAGCTGTGCTAAAGTACGGTAATGCGGTCGAACTATAGATATATGCAATCGTGAAAACGTTTACAGCATAATGTTCAGATTCTTTTTTGTGTGGTGCTTTTTACTAAACTTGAGGAGTAAAAATGTTTAAGGCGATCGCGTGTGCCTGGATACTACTTGTTGTTGGCGACTTTCTTTCTACTTTTTGCTATCACATACCTGAACACGTTTTTGGTATCCTTCACTTACGAACTCACCACTCCTACAAGAAAAACTTTCGCCATTATGCCATCTTGACGTTCAATCTCGAAGTTCTTCTTGATGGTATTCTGGGTGCTTTACCTTATTTATTAATAGCAGCAGTTCTATGGTCTTTTTCTCCCATAGGTGTTTTGTGTGGACTACTATTTGGTCAGTTTCATGTATGGTGGAGACATACGAGTACCTTGGGTTGGCAAACTCCCAAGTCAGTAGAGATTTTATGCCGAATTCTGTTCATCACGACTCCGCAGAGACATTGGCTGCACCATCAAAAAACCAATCAGGGTTACGGCGATATTTTCACATTCTTTGAACAGCCAGCAAAAAGCTGGTTGCGTCTACTACGTTTATTGAGGCTTCGTTTCTCGCACTTGCTTGTGTCTCAATAATCGGACGGAACGGCTATATTTAGAATCATTACCACAATTGGGGTAGTAGCAATAACTACCCCAACTTGCGCATCTGTGCTTAGCAAATCAACCAGTATTTCTCATACCTGCAGCGATACCGTTGATAGTCAACAACGCCCCTCGCAACAACTCACCCTTACTGTAACGAGAGTGAATCACTCCGGATGTTACATGAGTTCGAGCTTCACGTAGGCGCTTGAGTAGGGAAATTTGTATGAAACCTAGCGGTACGATTGTACCATTACGCAACTGCACTGAGCGTTGCAATACAGGGTCTCCATCCAAAAGTTGTTGGTGACCTGTGATTTGCAAAACTAAACCCCGTGTCAGGTAAAATTCATCAGCAATTTGTTCAAAAACCTTCTCTAAACGAGGTTTATCTGCAGGATTAGACAATTGCTGAACGTACTGCTGAGCCATTTGCAAGTCTACTTTAGCTAAGGTCATTTCTGCCTTAGAAATCACCATTTTAAAGAAGGGCCACTTGATATAAAAATAACGCAGTAACTTCAAATGTTCTTCTGGTTCTTCGTTTAAGAATTCTTGCAAGGCTGTCCCAACACCGTACCAAGAAGGTAATAAAAACCGAGTTTGTGTCCAGCTAAATACCCAAGGAATTGCCCGTAAGCTGCTTAAGTCTTTCTTACCAGATGGACGACGCGCAGGACGGGAACTAATTTGTAGCTGGCTAATTTCTTCAATAGGGGTGACTTGATGGAAGAAGTCAATAAAATCAGGTTGTTCATAGATGAGATTGCGGTAGTGTGTACGCGATCGCGCTGCTAATTCTTCCATAATTTCGTTCCAAGGTTCTATATCATCAAACCCTGTCCGTAGCAAGCTCGCTTGAATGACAGCAGAGGAAATCGTTTCTAGGTTGTACAGCGCTAAGTCCCGCAAGGAGTATTTAGAAGCCAGAACTTCTCCCTGTTCGGTAATTTTAATTCGTCCATTGATACTGTGACCGGGCTGAGCCAGAATAGCCTCATAAGATGGACCGCCACCGCGTCCAACAGAACCACCCCGTCCATGAAAAATCCGCAAATTTATGCCGTATTCTTCTGCGATTTTCTGTAGTGATTTTTGAGCTTTGTGAATTTCCCAGTTACTGCTTAAAAAGCCAGAGTCTTTGTTGCTGTCTGAATACCCCAGCATGACTTCTTGCAAGTTTGGGATGAGGGATGATCTAAATTGAGAGGTAGAGGAAGTTTCTTCCCCTGCTCCCCCTGCTCCACCTACTCCCCCTGCTTGATACCCTCCTGCTAGTAAAGCGCGATACAACGGTAATGCAAATAACTGTCGCATCACGCTTATAGAGCGTCGCAAGTCTTCTACTGTTTCAAATAGGGGAACAACTTGAATGGTTCCAACAGAAGTACCAGGGTCATAAAGTCCAGCTTCTTTCGCCAGGAGCAACACTTCTAACACGTCGCTGACTTGGCGACACATACTGATAATATAGGTTTGGCAAACATTATTACTAAACTCTTGTTGTAGCGATCGCACAACCCGTAAAGTTTGAATGACATCGTTTGTTTTTTCAGAAAATGGCAGTTCTGCTGGAATTAATGGGCGGCGTGTTTGCAGTTCTTCAACCAGCCAAGCAACTCTTTGGTCTTCTGATAGTTCGTCGTAGGAGACTTTTAAAATTCCCAGGTATTCTAGAATTTCATTTAAAGCATCCGAGTGACGGGATGATTCTTGGCGGATATCGAGATGCGTTAAGTTAAAACCAAAAATTTCTACCTGACAGATCAGATGTTCTAATTCTCGACAACTCAAACCTGTTTCTGTCAAGTTACGTTCAATCAAACGTAGTTCTGCTAAAAACTCTGCTCCAGAGTTGTAAATAGGGATATTCTCATTTTTGAGGGTTTCTCGTTTAGACAGAGCGAGGTTGCGATCGCGAGTATTTTCCAACCGCTTGAGGACATAAGATAGCTTGAGCCGATATGGTTCTTGTCGAAAGCGCAAAGCCAGTTGGTCGTATACTTGACTCAGTTGGGACTGCTCTAACTCCAAAGATTCGAGTAAGTCTGGTAAGATATCACTCCAGTGCAACGATAGACTCAACAAGCTAATCAACTGCTTCACCGACTTGATATATTTTTCCAGTACGACGTTGCGCTGATAGCAAGCTGTTTGCCAGGTAATTTCTGGTGTTACCGATGGGTTTCCATCTCTATCTGCTCCTACCCAGGAGCCAAACTTACAGAAGTTTTTCTTGGGAGGTTCTAACCAAGGAAAAGTGCTACCCAATGCATATTTAAAGCGTTTGTACAAGTCGGGGATAGCATCAAATAACACTTCTTGGAAATAGTGTAAAGCATAATCGACTTCATCAAGAACCGAAGGTTTAAACTGGTGTAGCTCATCAGTGCGCCACCACAGGCGAATTTCTTCAACCAATTGTTCTCGCACTTCTTCGACTTCCCAGGGAGAACTACCGTTAGGAGAGCGCTTTTCCACTGCATCTAGCTGTTGCAATAGCTGAACCACTCGCCGTTGCTTATCACGGATTGTATGTCGAACAATTTCCGTTGGGTGAGCTGTGAAGACCAGTTGCACGTCCAATTGTGCAATCAGACGCTGAATTTGCTGTGGTGGAACGTTTAGTTTGAATAAATGAGGGAACAAACTCGTAAAAGTCCCTTTTTGTTTACTATTAGAGTTTGCTTGCCAACTTTTTGTCAACAAGTCTGCTCCAAGTCCGCTGTTAACAGGATTTTCTGCTTCTTCTTGGTTTGATGAACAGATGAAATCTGGTAGAGCTTCTTGAGTTGTTGACTCTGTATCTACCTCATAACGAATTAATTGCTGCTGTTGTTCGTAGTCCTGCTCTATGATGTTAATCAACTGGAAATACAAAGCGAAAGCACGAGCTGCTCGAATTGCTTCGTTGATGTTAAGCTGTTCTATCAACTTGAAGACAGAGGAAGCTTGTTCGTTGATTGCTTGTCCCTCTGGGGAACACAAATCCCGTAGTTGCCGCAGCAAGTCTACCATCTTTTGACCACATTCTTGGCGCAGAACGGACTCCCACAATTCCTCCACGACCTGAAGGCGATGGCGCAAAAATAAGTCGGAGGCGGGGTAGATATTCACTGCCTGAGTAAAAGAGTATAAAAGGTAACTCATATGTTTTATGCTGGTTAAGCAGGTAAAGATTT
>JAAUSC010000060.1 GCA_012031965.1 Scytonema sp. RU_4_4 | reverse complement strand
ATTTATCTGCGTACCCTGCGCTCAGCCGCCAAGGAGCGTCTATATCTGCGTCCGTCTGCGGTTCTTTTAACTCTTTGATGTTGTACTTAATTGAAAACTGCTATCGTATAATGCGCGACAGCTTACCAGTCAGAATTTAGGGGTGTGAGGTTGCGCGTATTCTGCACTGACACCCCACACCCCTATGTTGACGAGAAGAAATTTTATTTACTGATAAGAAGCGGCGTATTCAACCAGTTGACCGAGACGCTGGCGTAAGGTTTCTAATCCTAAACGCTGGCTCGCGGAAATAAACACCGCTAGGGGAAACTCTTCCTGCGCTAATGCTAAATTTTTGCTATCGACTTCATCAATCTTGTTAAAAACAACTAGCGCTGGACCGGGAGTGATAGGCATTTGTGACAGAATTTCTCTGACAGAGCGAATATGACTCAACCAAGCAGGATGAGACAAATCTACCAAATGCAACAGAGCATCAGCTTCTGTGACTTCCTCTAAGGTGGCGCGGAACGCATCCATTAAAGATGCGGGTAATTCGTGAATAAACCCTACTGTATCTGTCACCAGAATTTCTTGAGGTTCATCCGTTTCGCCGTGGGGAACAGCTAAGCGGCGTGTGGTGGGGTCGAGCGTGGCAAATAACTGGTCGGCTGTGTAAACCTCAGCATTGGTGAGAGTATTTAGTAAGGTAGATTTGCCCGCATTGGTGTAACCAACAATAGCTACTGAGGGAACTTCTTGATGTTGTCGCCGCTGGCGCAACCGCTCCCGATGTGCTTGTAGTTGGTTAACTTCTTGTTGTAGTCTGGAAATACGTCGCCCAATGGCACGGCGTTCTGTTTCTAGTTTGGTTTCACCAGGACCACGCGTCCCAATACCACCCCCCAGCCTGGACATTGCTTGACCTCGACCAGCTAGTCTTGGTAGCATATACTCTAGCTGTGCAAGTTCAACTTGCAATTTACCAGCACGAGATTGAGCGCGTTGAGCAAAGATATCCAAAATCACTTCGGTGCGGTCAACAACCCGAACTCCAATTTGCGATTCTAAATTACGAACTTGTGTGGGTGAGAGATCGCGGTCGAAGACGATGAGGTTTGCTCCCAGGGTTTGAGCAGCTATGGCGATTTCTTGGACTTTACCTTCACCAACGACTGTTTGAGGATGAATGCGTGATCGCTTTTGTCGCATCATCTGCAAAACCTCTCCCCCAGCAGTATCCACCAACCGTCCCAATTCTTCCAAAGTGTCTTGGAATTGTTGAGCAGTCGTATCATCAGTCACGACTCCAACAATGAGGACGCGATCATTGTCCGTGTCTACATCTTGGGCGACAAATTCCCGCCGGAATTCTGCTTCCAGTCCTTCCACCAACTCGATGAAGTCCTGATTCGTCAGCATATCCACACTCATGGGCGGGGAAACGCTCCAATTTGTGTAGGGAAGGTTGTTCTTCGGTTCTGTGAGCGAAGCCGGAGTCGTGATCAGAGCGCGAGCATCTTGGGGTGTCAGGTGAGCTAAGTAAGCTTCCTTAACATAGCCAGTCGCGCCGCCACCTCGTCGTTGAAATCCCGTCCCGGTAATGTTTAACATGACTAAGGCATCCAATCGTTGCAACGCCATAGATGTCAGCGCCGCTTCATTAGGCGGTTCTGGCTTGAGATGAGTGGCGATGCAACGTATACCGCTCAATCGTTCTGCGCCATAACGGGGCAATTCCAAAGGTGGAATTTGCGTTTGACGTGGCGTACCTACCCCTACGCGGATGACTTGTCCACGACGGTTGAGATATGCACACACAGGCTGATTGATTTCAGTGCTAATTGCTGCTAGTCGCTGGGAGAACTCAGGCGTTGTGATGCGATCGCCTGGTATGCGCTGGTGATACAGTCGCTGTATTTGTTTCAGCTGACTAGACTTTAAGCCTTGGAGATTACCAAAGATAGTCTCGATAAGCATTTATGACCAGTAAAATGGTCCCCCGAATCCTACTGCCTCTATTTTATCTCACTGTTTTTGTGTCAATACTCTTACCTAGGGAGGATGCTTTTTTCGGAATACTTTAATTTTGTATATGACGCTATGTTGTATGATATGAACCTGTACCCGATAGAGCAATGGTAACAACACGCGTCCCCTCAGAATCAAGGGTTGTTTTAAGAAACATCAGCTGGCACACCTTTGAAACCATGCTAGCAGAAATGGGAGAAGACCGAGCTTCTCGACTTGCTTACGACAGAGGTACGCTGGAAATTATGACACCACTCTTGCCCCATGAGTATTGGAACAGATTGATTGAACGTCTGATTTTTGTTCTTGGGGAAGAGTTGAATTTAGAAATTTTTCCTACAGGTTCCACAACCTTGAAACGCGAAGATTTGCGGCGTGGTGCTGAACCCGATAGCAGCTACTACATCCGCAATGAAGCACAGGTGAGAAACAAAACGGAAATTAATCTAAATAACGATCCGGCACCCGACTTAGTGGTAGAAGTAGATTTGACTAGTTCATCTTTGGATAGATTTCAGATTTATGCTTCTTTGGGTGTTCCTGAACTTTGGCGCTACGACGAAGGTGTGCTGCACATTTACCAACTGCAACATGGGGAATATGTCGAGTGCAAGAATTCACCTACTTTTGCACAATTACCTTTAATTGAAATTCCTCGTTTTTTGGAGGAAAGTCAAAAAATTGGGGTGATGGGAATGACGCGGAATTTTCGGAATTGGGTGAGGGAAAAGATTTCAGTGATAAATTAAATTGCTACTCTAAGTGCCATTGCTCGTTCTTTTAAAGTTAGCCACTTTCACCAGCTTGCTCAAGCGCAAAAGTGATGACTGTTGCACTCAATCGAATACCGCGAGTTAGCATCCGCTCAACAGCTTGCTGTAAAGAAACTGGGTATCCTTCTTTCTTAGCACGTAACAAAATGCCAATAGTACCTGTTACTGAAAGACTACTTAATCTTGCTACCCTTCTACCAGCAGTTTCATCAATACAGACTGTTTGAATATTTTGATTGATAGCAAGTTGAATAACAGCCGCTTCTCCTAAATCCAAAGTATTTCGCAAAAGAGGAGAAACATTCACAGGAGTTTGCCATTTCTGCAGCCAATTTGCCGCCTCAAATTCAGTAACTCCAAAACCGCTAGCACCTCCGGTGAGTATTTCCTGGCAGACTTCATAAGGAACTAACACCTGATTGTATAAAGATTGGAGAACGGTTAAATCTCCCAGCGCAGCTACCAGGGAAATAAGCGGTGCGGTATTAATGACTATTCTATCTGTATCAGGCATTCTCTAAATCTGTAAGCAGTTCCTCTTCTGTTAAATCAATCATTGGGACTCCGTAACGATGCAAATTGAGTAAGAAAGAAACTCGATCCATACCTGCTAATTGTGCTGCTACACCTGAAGAAATGCGTTTCATTTCAAACAGCTTCACCGCCATTGCCATTTTGGCTTCTTGTTCAAACTGTTTTCGAGTCTGTTGCAGAGCGTCTGGTAGAGTTTCTGGGTAGTCAATTTTCAGTTGTAATGACATATTATTGTGAGACATTCTTGACTTTATACCGATTTTAGAAAAGAATACGACAGATGTGTAGGTTGGGTTGAACGGAGTGAAACCCAACATTATCTCACCTCGTCTGGGATTAGCCATTTTCAGTTTCCCAGTCTTCCCCATCTAAAACAGAAAACTCTGTCAACTCTGGATCGTTGAAAAAATCTTCAGCCGTTGCAGCTACATAAGGTGCTAGTAATTTGTGACGTTCCTCCACAGGAAGCTTTGCAATTTCTTGCAGAGATAATGGGAGCATCCCAATTTTGCAAAAACATGTTTGTCCGCAGCGAACGAAGCGACAGCGTAGTGAAGCAATCGCAAGATATGGGATTGCTTCGCTCCACTACGTTGCGCTCGCAATGACAATTCATAACCTGGGTCTGATATAACTTACACATTTGGGATGCTCCCAGTTTACAAGTTAAGTCACTTTCTTTCCCAGTTCCTTAACTTTTCTGTATCGACAAGGGAATTGTTACCTTTTATATATAAACAGCAAGACTACTTATCTATTACGGAATCTATTACGGAAGAGTTTATATGAACTTGATGAGTCTATTGTTACGCTCTTCTTGGAAAACTCTGGCTCTTGCTGCTTTCATCGGTTTATTAAGTGGGGTTAGTACAGCCGGATTGATTGTTACAATAAACACTCAAGTCAATCACTCTTCACTAACAGCCACACTCATTTGGAGTTTTATCGGTCTTTGTTTTCTAAGATTGCTTACTAATATCATTTCTAAATATTTATTAATAAATCTTGCAGAAAAAGCAATTTTAGAATTACGACTCATCTTGAGTGAGAAAATTTTAGCTGCGCCACTATATCATTTAGAGCGCTTAGGAAAGCATCGCATCTTAGCTACACTAACGGATGATGTTGTTGCAATTTCTAAGACAGTTTACGTTATTCCTACGTTGTGTATTGATATTGCCATTGTTGTGAGTTGCCTTTTTTATTTGTTTTGGTTGTCTCCAACAGTATTTATTCTAGTGGTGATTTCCTTGTTTCTAGGAATATTCAGCTATCAACAGGTAGCACACAAGGCAACGTTATTTTTTACATTAGCTCGTCAGCAAGAAGATAGATTGTTTAACCATTTTCGGAGCATAACTGAAGGAACTAAAGAACTTAAGCTTCACTATCAGCGACGACAAACATTTCTGAAGAAAGAACTTCAAGAAACTGCACAATTATATCGGCGTAAAAATGTAGTTGGGATGACTATATTTGCGGCTGCTGCTAGTTGGGGCAATATTTTATTCTTTGTGGTTGTTGGACTAGTCATTTTTGCCTTTCCTAATCTTAAAGCTATTCCTACCAATGTTTTGTCTGGCTATACACTGACTATCCTCTACTTGCTTTCTCCTTTAGATTACATTATGAGTGCTATTCCTACCTTCAGCAAAGCAACTGTTGCTTTGGAGAATATTGACTCTCTTAAACTATCCTTGTCAAATCACTTACACGAGAGTAATTTGATAATTTGGGATGAAGCAGATAATCTCTGTAAGCGTCTAGAACTTTTAGGTGTCACTCATACTTATCATCAAGACTACGAAGATACACCTTTTACTCTTGGTCCGATTGATTTGACTTTTTCGGATGGTGAAATTGTTTTTATCGTTGGTGGTAATGGTAGTGGTAAGTCTACCCTTGTTAAGCTAATCACTGGTTTGTACGTTCCTGAGAGTGGAAAAATCTATCTCAACGGCAAATTAGTAACTGAGAAAAATCAAGAGTGGTTTCGCCAATATTTTTCAGTGGTGTTCTCTGACTTTTATCTGTTCGACAATGTCTTGAGTTTAGGTGAAACTTTTGCTGACAAGCAAATTTATGACTATCTGGTTAAGTTAAAACTTGAGAAAAAAGTTCAAGTGAAAAATGGTGTACTTTCTACCACCTCATTGTCTCAAGGACAGCGAAAACGCTTAGCTCTATTGGCTGCTTATTTAGAAGATCGACCTATTTATGTATTTGATGAATGGGCTTCTGACCAAGACCCTGAATTTAAGAAGATTTTTTATATGCAGTTATTACCTGAATTAAAGAATAAAGGTAAAACAGTGATAGTTGTTAGCCATGACGACCAATATTTCTATTTATCAGACCGGATAGTGAAGCTAGATTATGGCAAGGTAAACAATGTTCATAATTATGTGAAGTCTTAAATATTAAGCTTTATGATATAGCAATCCTAAATTATTCGTGAGAAATTTGGAAACAATTGGACTCATAGAATTCGCTACTACACAAACAAAGTCCACTTACGTGGACTGAATAAAATTTGACTTTGAGATTTGATGTTCAACCTACGTATTTTCTCACGATTCAATTCGGACTGCTATAACTGTATTTAATTTTTAAGAAAGTCATTATTCAATCTATAGTTATCTTCAGAAAGTTCTATATTAAAACTTACTTATAGATATCACAAGAAATTACAATTTTGCTTTTCGCTATTTTAATGAGTTTTGCTGCAATATAAGAAAAGATTAAGAAGCACCTTTATGAAGAGGGGGATGATCTATGAGCTTGATGGATGGTCTATTCCTAACGTTGATAAACGCTGTAGCCTGTCTTGCATTTCCCTGGTTACTGTCTGTCCTTTTGACTTCCAAAAACAAACGTTCTGTACCATCACAGGTGACAGTATCGTCAAACAATGCGACATCTAAAGTATCAAGTTTTCCTTAATAAGCAAGAAGAAACAAGAAACTGCAAATGCACACAAAACTGCTTGTGTGCATTTGTGTTTATCTGTCATTCTTTCTGAATCTAATAAAGATAAATCTAGTTTCTGTGAGAAACTGGGTATTGAATTAGAAACAATCGGTACAATGTTGGAGCGGTGATGGAGGAATTAAAATCATTTAAACCGCTTAACTTATTTGAATACGAGCAGCTAGCACCTAAATATCTGTCTCAAATGGCTTTGGACTACTATGCTAGCGGTGCTTGGGATGAAGTGACATTGCGGGATAATCGAACTGCTTTTGCAAGGTTTAAACTTCGTCCGCGAGTACTAGTAGATGTCAGCAAACGGAACCTAGCGACTGAGGTTTTGGGTCAACCGCTTGAGATTCCTCTGTTGGTTGCTCCAATGGCGTTTCAATGTCTTGCCAATCCTCAAGGAGAAGTTGCAACGGCAAGAGCAGCAGCATCAGCTGGTATTGGCATGGTTTTGAGTACCCTTTCTACTAAAAGCATAGAAGAAGTAGCAGCAGTACATCATGAAACAAATCTTTACGCTCCTCAATGGTTCCAGCTTTACATCCACAAAGACCGAGGGCTCACTCGTGCTTTGGTAGAAAGGGCTTATGCTGCAGGCTACAAAGCACTTTGTATCACTGTAGATGCTCCTGTTCTGGGACGGCGAGAACGAGACAAGCGCAATGAGTTTGCTTTACCACAAGGTATGCAATTAGCTAATCTTACCAATTTATCGGGGTTGAATATTTTCCAGGAAGAGAGAGAATCTGGATTGTTTACTTATTTTGCTCAGCAACTTGATCCTGCAGTCACATGGGATGATTTGGAATGGCTTCAGTCTTTATGTCCGCTCCCTTTGGTAGTGAAAGGAATTTTACGGGGAGATGATGCTGCTCGTGCTGTGGAGTGTGGAGCAAAAGCAATTATTGTGTCTAATCATGGTGGGCGTCAATTAGATGGAGCAGTCGCATCTCTTGACGCTTTGGCTGAAGTGGTTGATGCTGTGGGCGATCGCCTAAAAGGCGGTGGGCGGCTATTACCCAATCGCGTTGAAGTTTTGTTAGATGGTGGTATCCGTAGAGGAACTGATATCCTGAAAGCCCTTGCGCTGGGAGCAAAAGCTGTGCTTGTGGGGCGTCCTATATTGTGGGGATTAGCCGTAGCAGGAGAAACAGGTGTGGCTCATGTCATCGAAATCCTGCGAGATGAGTTAGATGTGGCTATGGCGCTGAGTGGTTGTGCAAGTTTGGAAAACATTGACTCTAGTTTGTTATTTTGTGAAAAACACCACTTTGCGTAGGAGATAAAGCACTTTTGCTGTGAGGTAGAAAACCGCTACGAATGTAGAAAGAGAAATAGGTACTAAGCAATTTGAAACTGACTGGCGGACAGACGATGGAAGAATCTGCTAGTCCATCCAAGGTGTTTTGATAGTCGAATGTCAGGGATACAAGTGCGGACATTTCTAAATAAGTCTGTTGTTTAGGAGATATCTTTTCAGTGAACAGAGATACCACAGGACTCAAAGCATTTTCTTGGGAAATATCCGTATTTAAGAGCTTTTTTTGCCATTGTTCATAGGTTATTAACTGAACTAAATAACCGAGAGTGTTGAGACTCTTCACTAGCTGGCGCATCGGTAATGGCTGAGGATTGAGGATATGAAAGGCTTTCCCAACAGATGCTTTTTGTCTCGACAGGTGGGCGATCGCCCTACTGACATAATCTACGGGAGTTAAATTGAGGGTCAAATCCAGGTCAGGAGAACTTTTGAGATGAATAAAGCTTTTGAGCATTCTGGATATCAGGTCATTAGCTTGAGAAGCACCTGTTTGACTATGCCCTACAATCGTGCCTAATCTGTAAATACAGACAGGAATACCGCGTTCCCTTGCTGTCATCACCAACTTTTCAGCAACCCATTTACTTTGAGCGTAGCCATCAAAGAGTCCTTCACAATGAGCGAGTTCATCTGATTCTAAGATGACCTTCATTTCGCGATAGGTAGGTGATTGGAAAACATCCAGGGTAGAAATGAAATGTACGGGTTTTACCTTGGAAAGACTTGCTAATTTCAGGATTTCCTGAGTTCCCAGAACATTGGCTGCTCGTAGTGCAGCGTAGGGATAAATTAAATTAACACACGCCCCATTGTGATAGATAACATCGATTTCCCTCGCCAACTCGCCAAACAGTTGTTCATTTAGCCCTAAACCTGGTTGTGATAAATCCCCAACAACTGGAATAATCCGAGAATTTAGTTCCTCATTCCAGAGTAAATAGCGCTCTAAGTTTTGGCGAATCTTCTGCTTACCGACCTCAGCACTCGTCGCACGAACCAAACAATAAATAATGGCTTGGGGGAACTCTCGAACTAATTCGCGCAGTAAAAAAGCTCCGATAAAACCTGTTGCTCCAGTCAAGAAGAGGCGTTGGGGTTCAGTTATGGGTTGACTAGACGTATCGGGACAGATTGCTTCATCTAAGATGGCTTCAGCATATAAATCTGTAGAATCCTCTCGCGCTTCTATAGCTTCAGCAACTCCAGCTATAGTGGGTACTTGAAAAAGACTCAACAAAGGTAACTCCAGTTGAAAAGTTTCTCGCACTCTAGCCAGCATCTGCACTAATAGTAAAGAATGTCCTCCCAACTCAAAGAAGTTGTCATATATCCCTACTGACTCAATCCCCAGAACTTGAGTCCAAATTTGAGCGAGTTGTCTTTCAACTTTGCTACAAGGTTCAACAAACGCCTCTTTTAAAACAAGTTTGTCTTGATTGGGTACAGGGAGCGCTCGCCGATCTACTTTACCATTGGGCGTAAGTGGCAAAGAGTCTATTAAGACAAAAGCAGACGGAATCATATATTTGGACAATTTCGCTTCTAGAAAAGAACGCAAGTGTGTCAGACATAATTTCTGGGTACTAGGTTCAGTCACCAGATAAGCGACCAAGCGCTTATCTCCAGGATTGTCTTCTCTGGCGACAACCATAGCCTCCCTGACGTCAGGGTGCTGGCTAAGGACCGTCTCAATATCCCCCAGTTCGATACGGAAACCGCGAATTTTGACTTGATGGTCGATCCGTCCGATAAATTCAATTTTGCCATCTGGTAAATAGCGAGCTAAATCACCAGTTCTGTATAGGCGGTCTCCTGGTTTTTTGCTAAAAGGATTGAGAATAAATTTCTCGCTGTTTAAATCTGGTCGGTTGCGGTAGCCTCTAGCCAAACCATCACCACCGATTAATAGCTCTCCTGGAGTACCAATAGGCACAAGTTTCAATGGATCTGACTGACCGTGTTCCTGAGTTTCTACCAAATAGATTTGCGTATTATCAATAGGTCTACCGATGGGTACTCGGATGTTCCCAGGCTCTACCTTATAAACAGCCGACCAAATGGTGGTTTCTGTTGGTCCGTACATATTCCAAACAGAGTTAACCAATGGTTGCAACTGATTTGCTAGTCCTAAGGTTAATGCTTCCCCACCACATAAAATTTTTAGCTGTTTATTTCCCTCCCACCCTGCTGCTAAAAGCAGTCGCCAAGTCGCTGGAGTTGCTTGCATAACTGTCGCACCAGATTTTGTGAGCACTTTGCTTAACTGTTCTGCATGACAAGCAACTTCACGTCTGACTAATACAATCTGAGCGCCTACAATCAATGGTAAATAAAGTTCTAAACCAGCAATATCAAAGCAGATAGTGGTCACCGCTAAGAGCACATCTGTTTGTGTCAGTCCAGGTTTTTTACGCATGGAATTTAGGAAATTAATGACAGAGCGATGCTCTATTTGCACGCCTTTGGGTTTTCCAGTAGAGCCGGAAGTATAGAGTATGTAAGCTAAGTTTTTAGATGTGACTTCTATGTTGGGGTTTTCCTCGCTCAAGAGCGCAATGATTTCCTTGTCAGCGTCAATGCAAACAACTTGCGCTTGATGTTTTGGCAGCTGCTCTAGTAGATTCTGTTGTGTTAACAGCACACTCAGCTGTGAATCTTCTAAAATCAATTCCAAGCGCTCCCTAGGATATGTAGGATCTAAGGGTACATAAGCTCCACCAGCTTTGAGAATTCCTAAAAGCCCAATCAATAAATTGAGCGATCGCTCTAAGCAAATTCCTACCAAAACTTCAGGTTTTACATTCAAAGCCCGCAAATAATGAGCTAGTTTATTTGCCCGCTGGTTTAGTTCCCTGTAAGTCAGCTGTTCGTCTTCAAAAATGACTGCGACTTTATCTGGTGTCAGTATTGCCTGCAGTTCAATCCACTGATGAATACATAAACTCTTTGAATAACCAGCTTGAGTTTGATTCCACTTTCCAAGCAACAGACGTAATTCTGCTTTGCTCAAAAGTGACAAATTTAAGGGTTGCTGTACTAGATTGCCATTCAAACTAGTCATTAGAAAGGCTCCTTTCTTTTTGGTAATAAATATTAAATATTGACTGCATCAAAACATGAAAATTCTGCACCAACACGACATCATGTCGGTCAAATAGGTTCTTACTTAGTCTTCTATGGCAGTTCTATTTGAGTTGTGAAAGACCACTGTTAAGAATGACATTACCGATAGCCTAAATGATGACTCTTTGCTCAAAATAAAGTAAATCTTAAGTAGGGTGCGTTAGGCTAAAGTCATAACGTACTATGTTACTGACGGTGCGTTAAGCGCTTTTATCATATTTTTCGTGACAAATCCAGATCAAAATATGCGCTTAACACACCCTACAGGAATTTTATTTTTACTTTATAAATCACCTCTTAAGATAGATGTGGCTATAAAGTAGATATCAATATATAGTATTTCCTAAAAGCAAGAGAAACTTTTTAAAGTTCTTTTTAAACGTGGAAAGTTCTTTTGAAATTTTGATAAGGCTGAGTCGCAAAAACATGAAGTTATTTCTAAAGCTTTAATAAACCTCAAATATATCGAATTCAGCTTTAAAAGTTACGCCGATGGGCACAGAACTATAGCGATTTGCAACTGGATGAAGTGCAGCAAAGTAAAGTTTAGGAGTGCTGTAGGTATAAGGCTTACAGCACTCCCTTTTTATACAACGCCGAAAACAGCTACTTTTTGGGTGTCAGAAATGTCATGATGGTACGGGAAGAAAGCAACGAACGCCTGATATTGTCCCAAAACCCATTTTTTTGCGTTACCTCTTGAGCAGCTGTCGCTAGTTGATTGAACGACTCACTGAAGGTTTGTGATTGTTCTAAAGTCTGGTGGACAAGATTACTAGCCGAGATCACATATTGGCTCGCCGAATGAGAAGTTTGTGTCTGATTCGCAGCACGTTGGGTAATTTTCTCTACTAGCTTACTCATTTGCGAACTTACAGTGGCAATATGATAGAGTTTTTGCTGAATTGTCTGTAGCGATTGTGTCCCTGTCAATATCTGTTGGGTTCCTGCTTCGAGTGTTCTAACCACTTCATTCGCTCCTATGATGATAGAAGAAAGTAGGTTTTGAATTTCTCCTATCGCTTCTAGTAACTGCCGTCTGAGCGTACGTACTTTATCGGTATTAGCAATGACAGACTCTTGTCCACCAATTTCTGATTGGCTTACAGCAATAGCGATATTTATGTCTTGGCAGTTCATTTGGTTTGTTAGGTCACTAACAAAGTCCATTAAATTAGAGAGTTTTTGACAGTATTGACCAAGCTGCTTAACTTTTTCCGTACCACCTGTAACACCTTCTTGAAGGTCAGAAACACTTTGTAATGTTTGTTTTACTGTTTCCTGTCCTTCTTGTAGCGTCTGATAGTTCAAGTGTACTTGGAATTCTGCTTGTGTGGCGGTAGCAGCCACGGATCGAGCAGCATCAGCAATTTCTTGAATGTGATTGAACGTAGCAGCAAGAGATTCTGATAAATTCAAAGCTTTAGTCGAGAAAGTTTTAAAACTGATTTCGCTATCCTTGAGCAGTTCGACAACTTGCTGTTGGAACTCTTCTTGTTGAGAATACTGCTGAGAAAGACTTTCAATTATTTGGTAAGCGAGATTGTTCTGTTCTGAGAGTTTGGCGTTTTCGAGGGCAAAGCCTACTTGCATAGCAATCTGCGAGAACCATCTGATTTCATGCTGTTGCCACTGACGTGCTTTGGAGCACTGATGGGCAACTAACAAACCTAGTAGTTTGCCTTCGTTGAGAATTGGTGCTACTAAATTTGCTTGAACCGCTAGCTTTTCAAGTTGTTCAATGTAACAAGGGGTGAGATTTGCTTCGTAGATGTTGTCGAGCGCTCTGACGCGACCATTTTGGTATTTTTCGATGTACTTGGCTTCAAAACAGGGGTCTTTGATTGTCACTCCCAATGCTCTTGGGCACCCAGGAGCAACGGATTCCGCAATCACCACTCCACGAGACTCTGTATCGAGTCCATAGACAACGACGCGATCGCACACCAGTAGTCGGCGCACCTCTTCAGTTGCAGTTTTGAGAATATCTTCTTTGTTCAGAGAGTTGCGGATGTACCTGACAGTTTCAGTAAAGTGGTATGTCCACTCAGTTTCTTTATCTGACTGTTGGCGAAGATGACTAACCTCTGCGACAAGTTTGGCATTGTCGAGGGCAAAGCCTACTTGCATGGCAATCTGCGAGAACCACCTAATTTCATGCTGTTGCCAGTTACGTGGTTCGGAACACTGATGGGCAACCAACAAACCCAGCAGTTTGCCTTCGCTGAGAATAGGTGCTACCAAATTTGCTTTGACTGCTAGCTTCTCCAATTGCTCGATATAACACGATGTCAAGCTTGCTTGGTAGATATTGTCGATGGCGTTGACACGACCATTTTGGTATTTTTCAATGTACCTGGCTTCAAAACAGGGGTCTTTGATTGTCACTCCTAATGCTCTTGGGTACCCAGGAGTAACGGATTCGGCAATCACTATTCCTTGTGAGTTTTCATCCAGGCTGTAAACAACGACTCGGTCACAAGTCAGTACTTGCCGGACTTCTTCCACACTCGTTTTGAGAATATCTTCTTGTGTTAAAGATGTCCGAATGTGTCCAACCGTTTTGGTAAAGTACTGCGTCCACTGGATTTCGAGATTTGCTTGTTGCTCGCTCTTGAGTACTTGTTGGTCTTCTTCAAAAGTGACTTTAAGAATATCTTTATGCTGAGACTCAGAGAAGTTTTGCTGTTGAGGAAGCTGTTGTTCGGAAAGTCTTTGACTGTCTGAAAGCTTTAGACGAGAAAAGTCTTGATTGTTATTAAGCATATTTAGGGTCACTCTACGTCATTCTAGGGATGTGCAAAACGAAAAGACATTCACAGCAGCCAGTGAGTTGCTGGAATTTAGCACTCAGTAGATTTGAGGTAGACGCCCATTTATAACTAGATTTCTTACAAGTGTTTAAATTATTAAACTATAGGACTAGTATTTGATTTTTGAAAAAGTTCCAAACCGTAAGCCTCGTTTAGTCAACATTGAGGCTCAGTATACTTAGCAAGAATCAAACTAGATTCCTATAGTTCTATAGTATACTACTTAAAAATTCAAAATATTTTGCAATTTATGTTAATAAATGTTGCCATTTATTAAGCATCAAGACAGCCGTTCGTGACCAACCCGACAGTTTTAGTTGCCACGATCCTTATTCTTTCGTCGGCGATACGCCTTCAGGCGTCTCTTGCTCCGCGCAATCGCACCCAATAAACCACCCTTATCACTCGCTCTTTCTTGTCCCCGACCACGCAAAAAGCCCATTCCAGTTCTCAAACATAAGCCTGGGTTATGATAAGCTGAACTATATCTAAATTTTCCAGAGTGAGCCAAGCCGGTCAAAGGTTTCAAGCGACAAATTATGCAAGTTCAATGTGGAACAGCTGAGCAGCGATATCAGCGACCACGGACTAATTCTAGTATCCTCAGGGTGAATTTCACGGGAGTTTATCGTTTCTGTGGTAGGAGAAATTGTCGCTAACTGTATTTCACTAAATTATAACTGCGAAGGCTTGAGAAAAAGCCTCAATATGAATAGCAGTATCTTTGGCAGCGAGAACAGTATCAAAAGAAATATAAGCTATTTATCAAAAGAAATATAAGCTATTTTCGATTGGTTCATGAAGACGTATGAATATTATCTCTCTTTTATCAGTCAGGTAAAAAGCAATCGCTGGAAGGCTGACATCGCTTAGATTTTTTGTGTTTGAGTAAAATTTTTAATTTCGGTTATAAAATAGGAATTTAAACCTAGCTTGAATCACAGCTTTCGCATTTTGCTTCTATTATTTTGTTTTGAAAATAAAAAAATATTATTATCATCAATGTCAGTAGTTGAGCTAGTTCCATATATAATACTTTTGACAAATGATGTTTACTACATTGCTCAAGCGTAAAAGCTATGACAGTAGAACAACTTAGAGGTTATCGGAATTCATCTATCCATTCGGCTAGATTTTTGTCACACATAACAGAGAGAATTTTAATCAATTTGATAGGAGGAATTCCCCGTCCGCTTGGTACCCTGCTACGAAGGCTCACTTACAGTTCAATACTCGCACGATTAGGTCGGGGAGTTGACATTCAAGCAGGAGTTGAGTTCCTAGGGGGTTATTCAATGGAAATTGGCGATCACGTCAGATTCATGCGAGATATCCGCATAGACATGAAAGCTCTAAATTCCTTCAATTCCTTTCTACGTATTGGTAACAGAGTTTTTTTTGATCGCGGTATTGATATCAAAGCTGCAGGTCCCGATTGTTTGATTGAAATTGGTGATGACTCGTTCATCGGACCCTATGTCTGCATGGCTGGTCCCGGTCATATCAAAATTGGCAAGGAATGTATGATTGCCTCACATACGAGTATCTATGCGAACAATCACAGAGACTATGGAATCAGCCGTGAAGGAATCGAAATTCAAGACAATTGTTGGATAGGTACTGGAGTCAGGCTTTTAGATGGAGTCACTATTGGTAAAGGTAGCGTCATTGGGGCGGGTGCGGTCGTCACCAAAGATATTCCTCCTTTCTCTGTAGCAGTTGGGGTACCTGCAAAGGTCATTAAACCCAGTAAAGGTAGTAAGGGAGGTACAGCCTAGAACAGCAATTGAGGTTGAGCCGAGATAGCTGGATATTCGGAAATTAATGCTGAAAACTCCTGTCCTGTCTAGGTTTGATAATTTGTTACTATTTTTGTGTACTAATGACATTGTAGGTGACGAAAATCAAGTATTTTGAGCTTCTATTTCCGTTTTCGTCCATATTTCGGCTTAACCTCATTTCCAGCCCAGAGAGAACTGAGAGCAAAGGAGGACTTATCTGAACCGTATTGACTTAAACCTACTGCTTCATTATCAGTGCAGCCTTTTCTTCAGGAGCCTGAGCCACTAAGTGATTTCTGCTGTAGAACAAGAAGTACAGAACTGCTATGACTGTGAAAATAGCAACGCCCCAAGCACCAGGCTGGTAGGTAGGTACAGACAAACAAGCAAACAAGGCAAGAATTGCCAAGACAGCACCGATAGCCGCACCCCAATTTCCTAATGGACTTTGGTAGGGTCTTGGTAAATCAGGATAACTGCTCTTGAGCTTGATATAGCTTAATAACACCAAAATATAAATGATCAATGCCCCAAAAACCGCCATATTCAACATGATATCTTTGACTGGACCCCCTAAAACATCAAGAGTCACTGCACAAATCAATCCAACGACCGTACCTAAAAGTAATGATCTGTAAGGGGTATAACTTTTACCAGTTACCGCTAGCCAGCGCGGGATGTAGCCAGCACGGGCAAGAGAGAAGAATGTCCGCCCATAGGCGTAGATGGTAAAATGAAAGCTAGCAAGTAAACCACAAGACATTAAGACTGCTGTAGAAAACGTGGTAACCACACTTTTACCAAAGTAAATTTCCAACCCATCTCCCAATGGAGCGCTTGATTGACCAATAGCAACAGCGCCATTGCCTATGCCAGAGTTCAGTACTAAAGTCAATACTGAAAGAACAAGCAGAGTAAACATGGCTGCTATCAGGGAGCGAGGAATCAGGCGGCGCGCGTCATAGCTTTCCTCAGCAGCTAGTGGAAGTTGTTCAATCGCCAGGTAGAACCAGATAGCATAAGGAATCGCGGCAAAAATCCCTGGCACACCTTTGGGTAAGATTGCTGATTGCCCAGGATCAACAGGAACATTGAAAAGAAGGTCAATTCTAAATATGCCCAATACCAGCATAAATAGATAGAATATCGTTAATATCATCATCGCTATGAGCGTGATGACATAACCGACCTTGAAACTCTGTTTCATCCCCCAGATATTAATTACCGTGAAGATACAGTAGAGGACCACCCAAACAACATAGGCTGGTATGTCAGGAATCAACGGTTTCAAGTAGCTGGTAACAGCAATAACAGCTACAACTGGAGCAAGTACGTTCTCAATCATCATGGCTACACCGCAGATGTAGCCCCAAAGTGGACCAAAGGCACTGCGAGTGAAGGAGTAAAGCCCTCCTGTATACGGGAGCATCGCTGACATTTCTGCCAGACTATAAGTTAGGCATATATACATGATTGCTACTAACAAGGTAGCAATTGTCATTCCCCAAAAACCACCTGCGATTAAACCAGAGTTCCACCCAGTGAAATTACCAGAGATGACAATGCCGACTCCATAGCTCCATAACCGCCAAAAGCCAGCATTTCCCTTCAGTTGTCTCTGGCTAGTATAACTCTCATTAACGTTGTCATAATGAGCACAAAAGTTGACTATTTTCTTGTACATATCTTAAATTCTTTTTAGCTCTTTATTATGTGCAATTCAAACAGAGCAATTCCAAAAAAACGGAGACTCTCAGACAAAATAGAGGGCAGATGCTAGAAATAAGACTAGAAAATGTCTTTTGTTTTCATTGAAGTAAGTCTACTGGATTTTACAATAACAAAAGTGACAAACAGGATAAAAATTAATATAATAATCCATCTGTCTCAAATCTTATGTTCATGTAGCTGTGGTATGCTCAACTAACCCACTTACAAGAAAAAATGCTACCCTAACTTGCTATCATTTTTTACCTTCCCTGCGCCATTTTCCTCTGACAATACGAATTTCATCAAAGCTATAGTTGTCACCCAGATATTCTTTAATTGGTGTCAGGGAAATATCGCCAAGGATTTCTAGGACTTGCAAAATTTTCTGCTGCTTTTCTACAGGAACTAACAGATTGAAATCTACTGACTGATTCTTCTCTATTAAATCGCAAAGATGACGAATAATTGTCGTAGGGCGTAGATTACGTTTTGCAGCAATTTCTGTAATGTTAAGACCTTGTTGGTGTAACTGTAAAGTTAATAATTCTGTGTCTGAAGGTAAGCCAAAAAAAGGTGTGGAATTTTCTTCTAGCAAACCTTGCTCTTGGCGGTAAGTGCGAATTTCTGCAAGGAACTTTTCACCATAGTTAGAAACTTTATGACTACCTACACCAGAAAGTTTACTGAATTCATTTAAGGTTTGAGGTTGTATCTGCGCCATTAATTTTAGGGTAGAGTCGGCAAAGATGACGTAAGGTGGGACAGATTGCGCATCAGCAATTTGTTTGCGTAAAGCGCGCAACCTTTGCAACAACAATTCCACTTCTGTTGCTTTTTCATCCCCATCTTCCCAAGTTACTTTTTGTGCGATAGGAACTGCAATAGAAACTGTTCGCTGTCTCCGCATCACTTCCCAACTGAGAGCGTTCAATTTCAACACAGCGTAACCATCAGCAGTTTGTTCTAGTAACCCTTGATGCAAGAGAGAACGCCCCAGCATTCGCCACTCATCTGCACCTTTTTCTTTACCAATACCGTAGGTGGAAAGTTTATCGTGTTCGTATTGAGCAATTTTCTGGGTTTTTCCTCCTCGCAAAACATCTATAATATGACCCATTCCAAATCTTTCTTTACATCGAGCCACACAAGATAAGAACTTCATGGCTTCAATTGTCCAGTCTTCTACTGGTTTAGGATAACGACAATTATCACAGTTAGCACAGTTACCAAAAAAACGTTCCCCAAAATATCCTAACTGAATTGTCCGTCGGCAATCTGTTCCTTCAGCGTAGTCTATGATCTGCCGCAGTTGATGTTTAGAAATCAACTGTTCTTGAGGATCTGGTTTTTGGTTAATCAGAAATTCAATTGTTTTGACATCACCGTAACTATAGAAAAGTATACAGCGAGATGCTTCTCCGTCTCTTCCTGCTCTACCTGATTCCTGATAGTAACTTTCTAGATTACGGGAGATATCAAAGTGAATGACAAACCGCACATCCGGTTTGTTAATTCCCATACCAAAGGCAATTGTTGCCACCATAACACGTACATCATCCCGAATAAACCGAGTTTGATTTGTGGTGCGTTCTTCATCAGTTAATCCAGCATGATAAGGTAAGACTGAAATCTTATCGTGTTGCAGTTTTATAGTCAGTTCATCAACTTTTTTACGTGTCAAGCAATAGATAATTCCTGAACCTTCCGTTTCCCTGATGAGTTCTAACACTTCGGCGTAAGCATACTTCGTTTTAGAACGCACTTCGTAGTAAAGGTTTGTGCGGTTAAAGCTGGCGATATGGATACTTGGTTGCTTTAACCCAAGTTGTTGAATAATATCAGTACGAACTCGTTCGGTTGCTGTCGCAGTCAAAGCAAGGACGGGAATATCTGGGTAGCGTTTTCGCAGTGACTTCAGTTGGCGATACTCTGGACGAAAGTCGTGTCCCCACTCAGAAACGCAGTGTGCTTCGTCAATAGCAAAAGCAGAAATGCCAACTTGATGATGAACTAAGTCGAGAAAAGGGAGAAATCTTTCACTCAGTAGGCGTTCTGGAGCGACGTACAGTAATTTGACTTTACCACTGAGGATGTATTCTTCGCGCGATCGCACTTTATAAGCGTTGAGACTGCTATTCAGAAATGTTGCAGCAATTCCATTATCTCGCAGTGATTCCACTTGGTCTTGCATCAAGGCTATCAGCGGCGACACTACCACAGTTAGACCTTTTTTTAGCAATGCTGGTAGCTGAAAACACAGCGACTTCCCACCACCCGTCGGCATTACAATCATTAAATCCCGATTTTGTAGCGCTTGTTCTATGATTTGTCGCTGTCCGGGGCGAAAATTATCGTAACCAAAGTAATATTTTAGCGCTTGTTCTAAATTGGGATTGTGTGACATAGGTGAGCGTGTTGCAAAGGAGGCGTTGTGCCTGCCTTACATGATAGTCAATCTTAAGCGAGTAGAAAAGTAACCCCATCCGCGCGGAGCGGTGGGGAGAATGTCACTCTAAAATGCCTTGAATTTTCCTTGATCAAAAATTTCCTCAGTGTAGCCATTTGATGCATGGGCAAGATGCCCACCAGAAGAATCATAATGTTATGTGTAGCATTGTTAGCACTTGTCATCTATGCCAAAAGCAATCTGGAATGGTGCTGTATTAGCCGAAAGCGATAACACCGTAGTTGTGGAAAGTAACCATTACTTTCCTCCTGACTCAATTAACAAGCAGTACTTCAAGGAAAGCGACACCCACACGACCTGTCCTTGGAAAGGTCTTGCTAGTTACTACAGTATCGAAGTTGATGGACAAGTCAACAAGGACGCTGCTTGGTACTATCCTGACGCAAAGGAGAAGGCAAAGCAAATTGAAGGTTATGTCGCCTTCTGGAGAGGTGTAAAAGTCGAAGCTTAGCTTCTTCGCGCCCTCGCCCCGCACCATAACTGTACTCAGTTTGGTGACGGGATTGCTCTGGCGGGCGTTTAAAGTGCGTCCCCTGACTTATTTTCCTCATCGAGGATAGAGGGAATGGGGATAGCACTTTGAACACCAATTTCCGTGTTTGGCAACCTGTCAACCCAATCCTCGACAATTTGAGTAACCGTCTTATCTTTGCTTGCGGCATATGATCGTAATTTGTTTAATCTACGAGAAGATATTCTTAAACTCAACCGTGACTCTTTCATGATAGGTACACAATAGCCACCCATTATGCGAGCATATAGAAGTGTTGACAAAGACTAAAATTCTGGTCAACCATCTGTACCTAGACAACTAAAGATAGAGGGTTGTATTGGGAAGTGCGGTCTTAAATATGCCATAGTGCTGACTACTGCCTCCAATACGTAAAATCTTTAAGGAACGTAGGTGAATGGTTTTCAATCATTCGAGTCGGGATGGACACGTGCCTGACTATAAACTGCGGTAGTGGGAAACAATTGGAGTACCACGAGCGAATTTCTGCAAGGATAATTTCCGGCAGAAGCCTACACCGACCTGACGGTACGGTGTAGGAGTGTCACCAAAAGTATATAATTCAAAATGCCCTCACCCTTAACTCCTTCTTGGAAGAGAGTTTAGGGATAGGGGCTTTTGTGCAATCGAAGGCAATTACCAACCATACTGGTATATTTTTGAACGCTTGTTAGCTCTGAATTAACTTTTCTTTATTCTCTGGCAATAACAATA
Source organism: Scytonema sp. RU_4_4 (assembly GCA_012031965.1). Lineage (GTDB taxonomy): Bacteria > Cyanobacteriota > Cyanobacteriia > Cyanobacteriales > Nostocaceae > Brasilonema. The sequence continues at coordinate 12,974 of JAAUSC010000060.1, read as the reverse complement.
TCATTGGACTTAATCACTGCGTAAGCTTCTGTACCCTCAGACAAATCCAACTCATTTGCTGACACTCTTGTGATAATTGAGGTTAGCTCAACTTTGTGAACAATCTCCAGCGTGACTTCAGTGTTAACTGCTCCTGTAATAACTCGTTTCACAATTCCCTTAAGAATATTACGGGAGCTAACTTTGAGTGGTTTCTTGCGACCAAAAACTTCTATCTGTGAAGTCCAAGGCTCCTCTTTTTCATACTGTTGGGTTGATATTGATGGCTGTTGTGGAGACTCCTTGTTGAGACTACGCACCAGTTCCCGCAAAATTTCTGTTTTGGTGCGCTGAGACTGCTTTGAAAACTCATCCAGAATTTTTCGCTCCTCTTCTGAGGTTTGAAAAGTAATCCATCCTTGTTCTTTTCTTGGCATAAATTTACCAATTTAGTTGGTAATTGTTCGCTTGTTCTGGTATGATCCTATCAAGTGTCAATCCTTGCAAAAAATCTCTGTTCAGCTGTTCTCCTATCAGAAGACAAGATGCTTTCCTTGGCACAGCATTTACCAGTTTTCTTCTTAAGATTTAGCTCAGGATTGTTTGACTTCTTCCCAGTTGTAGCACAATCTAACACTAACTTACTTATGTTTGCTACTACCAGCTGAAAAATAGAATAAGCATATTATTTATTATTAGAGACCAATTTTATAAAGAATTTTATCTATGCAAGTGATGCTAGTCCTTAAATCACGACTGTCCAATTACCAGTCCGGGCGCACTGCTTTGCACAATTGCGTTATGCTACCCAATCTGACTCTGTATTAATGAACCCTGCTCCTTGGGAGCAGGGAGGCGTTTTTGAAAGAAATGCCTTAACCGTGTACGGGGAAGTGTCCATTTGGTAGTACTAACCATGTGTTAAGACACATCTTTTTCATCCGATATTTCATCTACCCCAATTTCCCAAGGTATGCCTTCTTTAGATGGAGGACAGAAACGGATTTTGGCAGTGTTAGAAAATAACTTTAACTTGTCAAGCATCTGGGGAATAGCATTTGCCATATGCCAGTAACTTTCTACGTCATAGCTAATAATGACTAGTATTAAAGTGCCTGCATTCATTTGAAAATACCAGTGACAACTAGACAATAAAGCCCGAGTCATGGGACTGCAAACTTTGAAAAAGCGTTTGCAGGTAGCTTCTTCTAATTGTCTTAGTAATAACTCATCAAGTTGTGTCACCCGAGTTGGAGGCAAATCATCTGGAGAAAGAGGAGGAAGAAAACGTTGACTCATGGCACAAAATCTTTCTATAAACGAGATTGCTTATACATAAATTCGCACTGCCTAATTAAAATAGGTCAATTTCTCTAGATTTTTTTCCAAATTAGAATAAAAAATTTAATAAATCAAAGAAGTCAGCGAAGCTATAAACATAGAAATAGAAGGTATAGGCGGAGTCGCTCATAAAAGCTTGTGAAGAACATTTTCACAATGGTAGCATCTTAATTTGCTGCTATAGTAACTGGCAAAAGCGATATCGCGACTTGTCAAATGTAGACGTCCGTACACGTCCTTAGGGTACGGGTATGAAACGTATGGAAACCTGTAGATGCAGGTTTTATTTGTCTTGTTGCGGAAAGTCGCCAGAAAATTTGGGAAAAATGCTCTAAAAGCTGATTGAGGAGTGGAACTGATTTTGTTGATCATCAAGCGATCGCTATCTATACTGACTTTTTTCTCTTTTCTCGCGCCATACGCTGTTATGGCTGCACCACCCAGAACACCAGACAAAACAGTTAATTGTGACATTCTAGTTGTGGGTGGAGGACTGTCTGGTGTCGCCACTGCTTATGAAGCAATACTAGCAGGGCAAACAGTCTGCCTGACCGAAATAACTGATTGGTTGGGAGGACAAATTTCTGCTCAAGGAACTTCTGCACTTGATGAACGACCAACCCAGCGTCGCAAACTCTTCTACTCTCGTGGTTACTTAGAACTGCGAAACCGCATTGAGAGGAAATACCGTGGTGATATGAACCCTGGTGATTGCTGGGTCAGCGACTCTTGCTTTCTTCCCCGCGATGGTCATGAAATTTTGACTTCGATGCTCAAAGACGCGGAAAAAAAAGGCAAAGGAAAGTTGCAATGGTTCCCAAACACCGCCATTAAGGAATTGGAATATAGTAGCGATGGCAAGCTCATTAGTCGTGCGATCGCAATCCAACATCAAGCAGCAAAAGGCGCACCACCCCTTAACACCTTTCCTTTATCCCAAACTATCGAAGACGCTTATACCTACCAAAACTCGTCTCGCTTGACCAAAACCATCGTTCGCTTTGTCTCCAAGCAAACCAAAAGCAAACCTGACAGTAATGCCCCTCATTGGTACGTTGTAGATACTTCAGAAACGGGGGAAATTATCGCCCTCGCAGATGTTCCTTACCGACTGGGTATTGATGCTCGTTCTTACTTGGAGCCTTCTTCTTCCAGTGCTCAAAACGACTCTTATTGCACCCAAGGTTTTACTTACACATTTGCAATGGAGGCTACCAAAGACCCTCAAACTCAAAAAATGCCCCCATTTTATCCACAGTATGCCCCCTATTATAGCTATGAATTGAAACGGCTGGCAAGCTTTCCCTTGGTTTTCACCTACCGTCGTATTTGGAGTCCTACGAAAGGACAACCAATGGAATTTGGCAATGTCAAGTTTAGCGCTCCCACACCAGGAGACATCTCAATGCAAAACTGGACTTGGGGCAATGATTATCGTCCAGGAACTTCTGCTGATAACCTCATTTATACTCGTCAACAGTTACAAGCCACTGGGCAATTGAAACCGGGAAGTTGGATGGGTGGACTGCGGACAGAAGCCTTACGGAAAGCCGAGGAAATCTCTCTAGGGTACTATTACTGGTTGACAGCTGGGAATACAGATTCTCAATTGGGGGATGGTGTCAAGCAGCCGCAACCAAATAACCGCTTGTTATCGGGGTTAGATTCACCGATGGGGACAATGCATGGCTTGTCGAAATACCCGTATATGCGGGAAGGACGACGCATCATTGGACGCCCCAGTTGGGGACAACCCCAAGGATTCTCTATTTGGGAAATAGATATCTCTCGTCGGAACTACGATGACGAGTACTACCGCAAAACACTACCGCCAGATATGTATCGCCGCCTAAAAGCTGCATTAGGAGGTTTAGAAGCAGTATCGGTTCTTTCAGGTAAGATAAGTCCGGACAAAGTCGCGCGGCGGACTCGTTCTACAATCTTCCCCGATGCTATAGGTATCGGTCACTACGCCATAGACTTCCATCCTTGCATGACCAAAAGCCCTCCAGAAGCGCCTGGAAATACGGAACGTGAAGGCGAAAGGCGTGGTGCTGGGCAAGCTTATCCTTTCCAAATTGCACTGAGGGCGATGATTCCCCAAAAAATCGATAATTTACTGGTAGGTGGTAAAAGCATCGGAACCAGTCACATTGCGGCTGCAGCATACAGAGTTCATTCTTTTGAATGGTCTGCTGGTGCAGCTGCGGGAACAACTGCAGCTTTTGCCCTGAAAAATGGCATCGCACCTTACCAACTCGTGGAAAAATTGCCCTTAAGCGAACCGCGATTACAACTTCTGAAGCAGTTGTTGGAGAAAAATGGCAACCCCACCGCCTTCCCTGATACCTCGATTTTTAACCAAAATTGGGATGATTGGAAATAATTAGTTATTAGTCATTAGTCTATAGTCATTAGACTCTTGACTCTTGACTATGGACTAAACTAGTTAATTGTAGTTTAGTTTTATTAAGCTTTTTGGCTAGGTGTTCTTATGATTACCAGACTTTCAGCAGCTATTTACGGGATGACAACAACACCAACTAAAGCTCCTGAACGGTCTAGTCAAGTGACCCGCAAGCCATATCCGAATTATAAAGTGATTGTATTAGATGATGATTTTAATACTTTCCCGCATGTTCACGATTGTTTGGTAAAGTATATTCCGGGTATGACTAGCGATCGCGCTTGGAAACTCACTAACCAAGTGCATTACGAAGGTCAAGCTATTGTCTGGATCGGTCCCCAAGAACCTGCTGAATTCTATCATCAGCAGCTTAGTCGAGCTGGTTTGACGATGGCTCCTCTTGAAGCCGCATAATACTGTAAGATAATGACGAAACCCACTGAGGGCAGACTTGTTTGGAATCACTCAACCCACATGAGTGGTCTTATCCCAATTCTAGAACGTCTCATAAAGCAGGACGGAATTCAAACCGTCACACCGGGACAAATTGGGCGGGTGAAAGGTCATAGCCCTCATTTACAATTGCGAATCTCTGTACCAATTCGGGGTGGCTTTAAGGCGATCGCACGCCACGGGAAAACAGTGCAAGAGGTGTTTATCCTAACAAGTTTGGATCAAAATCAACTCCAAGAGCGATCGCCTTTGCAATGAAAAAGTAATTCATAGTCAAGAGTTCATAGTCAAGGGTCAAATGACTAATGACTAATGACCCATGACTATTCCTCAACATGACGCATTGCCAATTTGTGTAGTGGCAGACTGATGATACAAGAAAATGTTAAAAAATATGACAGGGCCGCTGTTATTTTTAAAGTCATCATGACAGTTTCCCAGTCAGGTAAAACTATTTTTTGGATAGCAAAAGCAACACAGTAAACTAGCCAGTAAGAAAAGCTCATCCTAAACAGAATTCTCTCTGTTTCTTCTGTTTCATCCTTTTCCTGCTTACGTTCCCATAGTAACAATAGACCAGCAATACAAGCTATGGAAGAAAGAAGCACAAAAAAATCATGACAAACTAAATTTACTGAATGCATGCGTTTATATCCCAAAAATTTTCTTTTTCTATAGGAGATCAGTCTAAAGGAATAATCTTTTGGGATAAGCAAATAGTTACAAACTGAAATAGATACTTCCCTGATTTGTAAATAAGTGCAAAGAAGTTATAAGTTAATTGTTATTTATTCACAGCCCTGAACTTCGCAAGCACCAATACTCACCCAGCTACTTGAACCGTCTGCCCAATGTTCTTTTTTCCAAATAGGAGCGTTGTGTTTGAGAGTATCTATCGCATAGCGACAAGCTTCAAATGCTTCGGAACGATGAGGACAACCCACCGCTACTAAAACACTAATTTCACCAACTTGCAAGCGCCCAACACGATGATAAATGATGACGCGGTTTACAACAGACCATTGTTGACGAATATCAGCAGCAATTTGATAAAACACCCGCATTGCCATAGGTTCATAAGCTTGATATTCTAGTGCAATCACAGGTTTACCATCTGTTTGATTACGAACCATCCCACTCATAACCACAACTGCACCATTTCCACAAGTCTCTGCTTTGGTATAAACCTCCTCAATAGACAATGGCGCAAAGCTAATTGAAAAGCTATCTTCAGCTTTTGGTTTAACAGAAGAAGCAACTGAAGTGACCAGAGCCAAGTTCATCTTAATACTTTCTGTCCCTACGGAGGATTGATACACTTAACTGCGTCTATCATTTTACATCAATTTATAAACAAGTCTGTTGATAACCTTTCTTTTTTTTACTCTCTATACTTGATTGATGCAAACCTTGTTACGCTTCACAAACAGACTTTTTCAGCTTTCCTTACGAAGGATTCCAAGTTGAATTCTAAAAAAAAATACCAATCAGTCATGTAAATTTTGTTGATTTTACGTAATCCCACTTAAGATTATAAAAAAAATTGTCATCCTCCTTTAGACATATTACTATAAAGTTGTCTGATAACTCGTTTAGAAAATCCAATGGTAACTTAGTTGAGGAGCTATCAAGTGCAGCAAGTACCAGTTTGACCTAGAGGTTAAGTTCCGGTTCAAGCGACCAATTTGAAGTAATCTAACTAGCTACCTTTGGTTTGCGAAAATTAAAAAGTCAGTGTACATGTCAGTGACAAACCGATTAACAGTAGACACTGTTCTCAAGCCGCCACCTTAAAACTTCCCTTGTTGAAGAATCTGGAGAACCGTTTATCACATCCAGGCAAGCGATTATTCAAGTTTATAGGATGAAGATATAATGAACCCTTTATTGTCTAACAATGAAGCAGCAAAGCTTGTGGATCTCCATCAGTATCAGATTCTCGACACATCAGCAGAACAAGCATTTGATGATTTGGCATTCTTAGCCGCCCAGATTTGCGCTACACCCATTGCATTAATAAATTTGATAGATGCTAACCGTCAGTGCTTCAAAGCTAGAGTTGGGTTGGATGTAAAAGAAATGCCTGTAGATATTGGGTTTTGTCCTCTTTGTGTCCAACAACGTGATGTTTTGATCATTCCTGACACTTTGAATGATGAACGGTTTGCTACTAGTCCCGTAGTAACTTCTGCCCCTTATGTGAGATTTTATGCTGGAGTTCCTCTAATAACATCAGAAGGACAAGCGCTAGGGACGATATGTGTTGTTGATCACGTACCAAGGAAGATCAACCAGAAACAAGTGGAGTCGCTAAAAGCAATTAGCCGCCTAGTGATGAAACAACTAGAGTCACGCCAAACTTTCACCCAGATAACGAGTGTAAAAGCAGAATATCAGCAAGCACAAATAGAAGAGAAATTTCGTTGGAAAGAAGCACTTTTGCACTCAATAACTGGTGTCTCTCCACTGGCATTTTACGTTGTTGATCACCTGACTGGTCATATTCTCTATGTCAATGAACGCTTTTGTCAAATTTGGGGTATTGAACACCTAAAAGAGCAAATTGAAAGCGGCAAATTGAAGCATCTGGATATCATGAAACAATGCTGCGAATTGACAAAAGTTTCGCCTTTTATCTCCTGCCAACCTATTCCAAGTCAAGTGTGCATATTATGTGAAGATGAAATTTTATTGAATGATGGTCGCACTATCAAGCGATTTTCTAAACGCATTCGAGAGGAAAATGACCAATATTTTCTATGGCTATATATTTTTGAGGATATTACCGTACACAAACTAGCAGAACAGCAAGTTCGCGAACAAGCAGCATTACTCGACATTACTACAGACGCAATGACTGTGCGTGATTTGAACAATCGAATTTTACTGTGGAATAAAAGTGCTGAAAATCTTTACGGCTGGCAAGCACAAGAGACTCTTGGTAAAAACGCAGAGGATATTTTACATCATGAACCCTTGCCACAACACAGGGAAATTTACAAAAATGTTTTGGAGTCTGGCTCATGGCAAGGTGAGTTACAAACAATGACTAAATCTGGCAAAGAAATTATCGTTAAAAGCCATTGGACGATAATTAGAGATGAACATTTTCAACCGAAATCAATCCTTGTGGTCGATACTGATATCACACAAAAAAGGCAACTAGAAAAAATTTTTTACGCAATCAGCGCATGGAGAGTATAGGTACTCTTGCAAGTGGCATTGCTCACGATTTAAATAATATGCTGTCTCCAATTTTGATGTCAGCACAAATGCTCAAAGCTGAATGCCATGATGAGCGTAGTATACGAGTATTAACGATTGTAGAAAATAATGCCAAACGTGGTGCAAATTTAGTCAAACAGGTGCTGTCATTTGCAAGGGGAATTGAAAATGATTGGGCAAAGTCTAGCACCCTTATCAGCGATGGCGTAAACCACTCGTCTATTTGGGGCGATGCTTTTGGAGGGAATCATGTAAGACACAATGCTCTCAAAGAGAGTGACTCAACAGATGCTCCAGATCTTAGCCACCCAAAGGGCGATAGCGCTGTACTTTATTTGAAATACTTGATTTCAGAAATGACGCAAATTGTTGAACAAACTTTTCCCAAATCAATAGACGTCCAAACTGAAATTGAGCCAAATTTATTACCTATATGCGGTGATAGCACACAAATTCATCAAGTGTTGATGAATTTGTGTCTCAATGGGCGTGATGCTATGACGAATGGCGGAACTTTAAAAATTTCTGCTAAGAATGTTTTCATTGATGAAAACTTTACCAAAATGCATCTTGATGCTAAAGTCGGTTCTTACATTGTCCTCACAGTTTCTGATACGGGAATTGGTATCTCCAGCGAACTATTAGATAAAATTTTTGAACCATTTTTTACCACCAAAGAGTTTGGTAAGGGAACCGGACTTGGATTGTCAACTGTCATGGGTATTATTAAAGGTCATGATGGATTCGTTACCGTATCTAGTAGCCTTGGTAAGGGCACAAAATTTCACGTCTATTTACCAGCAGTTAAGACAACTACGACGCTGTTAACGGAAGATTTAGAGATAATACCGACAGGATGCGGAGAATGGATTTTAATTGTAGATGACGAACCTGCTATAAGAGAAATTACAAAAGTTTCGTTAGAAAACAATAACTATAAAGCAATGACTGCAAATGATGGCATAGAAGCAGTCGCACTCTACGCCCAGCATAAAGATAAAATTAGTGCGGCAATTATCGATATGATGATGCCAGAGATGGATGGAGTCACTACCATCAATACCTTGCACAAAATGAACCCATTGCTGCGTATTATTGCTGTTAGTGGACTCGCCACAAGCGAACAAGTGTCATTAGAGAAAGCTTCTGAGTTAATAGCATTTTTACCTAAGCCCTACACAACACAGGAGTTACTCAAAGCCTTGCATTCACTGATTTCACCAAACAATGCGATAGATGCGTAGTAGTGCATCCAGGCTAAAATGCTGAGTAAGATACCTTGAAATCAGTTACTTTGATGATAGCCAGTCCGAAATTTGTTGATTGACAATATCTGGTACTTCATCATGAGGACAATGACCAGCACCTGGAACTGGCACAATTTGGATATCTTTGCCATTCTCTCGCGCTTTTTCGTAAATTTTTGCCCCAGTAATTGGTGTCCAAGGGTCATCTGCACCCCATATCACTAGCAATGGACAGGTGATTTTAGGCAAAAGTTCTGTTGGAGAAGGACCAGGAGGTGCAGTGAGGATAGAGGTGAAAACTTGTTGCGCTCCTGGATCACAAGACGGAGTATATAGTAACTCTACCAATTCATCGGTCACGGCTTCCCGGTTACGGTAAACTTGATATAGGGTACGGCGAATCTGGGCTTTTTGACGGACGCGGTTGAAGACAAATGCTCCTGTGATGCGTGATCGCACTAATCTGTTAAAAGCTCCCATTGCAACCCGTAACGGTGGGTTCAACTCGTGCGGTCGATGGCTTAATCCACCTGCACAGTTAATCAAAACACCACCAGCAACTATTTCCGGATGTTCCGCTACCACCATTAAGCTCAAGAGTGCGCCAATTGAGTTACCAATAAACACAGCTCTTTGTTGAATGTGTGCTGTCCAAAAATCTTTGAGCAGTTCTACCCACACTTCCACAGTGTAATTTAACGGGGCTTTATCAGAACCTCCAAACCCCAAAAGGTCAAGAGCAAAGACTCGATAGCCAGCGCCTGCTAAGACGGGGATATTTTTCCGCCAATGTCCAATAGAAGCACCAAAGCCATGAACAAGTACTAGAGGGCGTCCAGTACCCATGACGGTATACTGAATTTTGTGACCTTGCCAAGTCCAAAAAAGTTTTTCAAAGCTGACTATTGGTTGCTGCTCCCTTGTTACAGTCATTGTTAAGATTCTTAAAGTGTGTCTTGATATAGTCATTCTCTCCGATTTTTAAGAATTTAGGAACAATGTGCTAAGCACTGGATTGCACAAGTTTGTAACGTTATGAAACCCAGCACTTTTCAGGACTTACGCAACTGTCTTAGGGTGTGAAAAAGTGGTTATAAGGATTTTGAGAGTGGGCGTGAACAGTCAAGTTTTGCCCAAGGTCAGAGAGGACTTCTATTATGTCATCCTGATAACCTAGGTGTTTACGCACCGCTAAGAATGCTTGTTCCATACCTTGGATGTAACTCTGCAAAAGGAGCTTGTGTTCTGGCTGTACACGGCTTTCTATTTCATTCACTAATTCTCGTTTCCATTTATCCGTCATTTCCCATTTCACTCCCACATTCGGCATAACCATAACACATAATGGCACCAGTTCCTGTTCCACAGATCTTAGACTTTCTTCTAACACGCTCAGCCATAAGTAAGCTTGAAACATGTCTAAGTCACGAAGACAAGAGTGCGCTACATCTGGATCACCCAGTCCGCCTCTATTGCTACGATGATTGGGCAATAATTGTAAAAGTCGGCAGTAAACTGTTGAACTAATCTCAGAAGCCATAGGGAACATTTGCTCAACTAGAGTCAAGGCTGGTGAATTTAACTGATGTTTAGCAGCAGCTGTACAGACTCGCAACCAAGGGACAGAAACATATTCTTCAACGAATTTGAAATAGGGACACAGCAGCACTGTCTCAGCTGATGTCAATTGATTTATCAGTAACTGGTTAGTGAAATTGAACAGCGTCGTCAGAAAGCCAAGCAGACGCTGATCTCTTGCCATTACGTACTGTTCTTGATATTTCAGTAATAATTGTTCTATTTGATTGACCAGTCTTTCTATGTTTGGTATCGCTGATAATGAAAGAGAAACCTGCTCAGTAACACCCGTTATCATGTGTCTTACTGTAGGAGTGACAACGATACCAGACTGCTGTTGGTAAACTTCCAGTAACTTTTGATAAACTTGGCAAGCAAATTGAGTGATTCGTTGCTCTGAGTAAGAATCAATAACGTCAGGAATATATTCGTAGAGAGATTTTGCCTGTATACTTGCCTGATTGCTTGTGCGATATAACACAGTCTTCAATAATTTAGCTGCGGTTAAGGCTCGAGCTTCTGGCGAAGCTGCTTTCATCAATTCTCCATAGAACCTAGGATTTTTGGACAGAGAAGACACGTCAACTGTATAACGCTCTGCCCAAAAGTTGATTAAAAGCTCAACCGATGGAGTTTTGTCAATGTCGGTAGGTAACAGCATAAATTCATTTTGTAAGTAGCAGCAAAACACACTAGTACCGCTTGGCGTTCGTTAAAAATCAAAAGTCAAAAAGCTTATGATGTAAGCTTTTCGTTGATTTGGAATGGTAGTTTTATTTCCGCGTCCAACGTACTAGTAACCCAGAGCAAATGCCGGACAGTCAATAAGAACATCTCAATCTCAATAAAGCTCAAAAGAATCGCATTCATACCTGCTTATTGACCGGAGCTTCGGAGTCTCCGACTCCGCAAGATTTTAGGCGTAGCTGCAAAGCCGCTTACCGTAGGCATCGCTTTGACCTTTGAAAAATCATTCAAACGATAAATTCTGAATGATTTCTTTGACGCATTAACAATTTTTTTTGTCAAGACTGTTTTTGTCAAGACTGTTTTTGTCAAGACTAATGTAGATGCATTCGTCCTGACTAGTCACTCAAGTTGCTAGTTATCAAAAAACACCTCATTCCAAACACAAAATCTCACTTGTTTGTGTTTTCGAGTACTCAAAAACATAATTTTTGTATCTATATCTATTTAGATACTTTTCACAGGAGTAACTAGCAACTGACGTTAGTTGTCTACACGATAACATGAAATCAATACAATTTGACAAATATATTTTTTTATAGTTTGTGGGTTACTTGTATATTTTTCTGAACACAATATCTGGCCAGAAGAAAAGTTGTGAAACGAGGTCATTTGTTGAGTTTGATAAAATATAAAGAAATTCTTTAAGCAACTTCAAAATGTTAAATTTAGAAAAATATTGATATCCACAGAAAATCCTCATATTCTTTTTTTATCATATACCGCTGTGTATAATCGCATAGTTAAGCCCTCTTGCATTTTTGTGCAAGGGCTTTTCATCATTCAGCAATCTATAGTCAGTCATCTTCGGAAAAAGACACAGGCATTAGGTTTTGAGCTTATTGCTTACCCCTCATTACAAACGATTTCTGAAAAGAAGGATCATGTTCAATCAAGAAAAATATGGAGTATCCACAGAAAATCCCCATATTCTTTTTTTAAAATGTATCGTGTCGTTATACTTCAATTCAAGAAAATATTTTCAAATTAGATAGAAACACTAGAAAATCTAGGGATGATTAATCTGAAAAAGCTTCTAGAGTCAAATTCCCTATCAGGAGTTGTGCTGTCATAGTATAAGTCCAATAGTGGCGAGATTTCTGTTATAAAAAGTGGAACCATGCAAGAAGAAATTTACGCACTGAAAGACCAAAAATCGGCACAGAAAGTGCAACAGCAAGAGCTTATTAAGCAACTCAGTGTACTTAAACTTCAAAAAGATACCGCTATTGCGATCGCCTCTCTAGAACAGATGGCAGAACATAACATTTGTCCAAATACTGCACAGCGAGCAATCAGAGTGCTAACTCAGTATCAAAAAATTGTCGAATGTATACTAGCACAGTCATAGTGCATAGCATTGCACAGATCAGCATCACTCCTAGGGTGTAAATTGCACTCGTATATAAGCCTAGTTCTGGTTGATGTTGATAAAAATATTAGTAAAGTGCCACATGTCACTATCTCGGTGAGTAAATTGCTGCTGCTTTGACTGAAGAGTATCGTCCAGAAGTGTTGTCAATACTGCTCCCTTAAGGGAAAATAGGGAGTGAAATAAGGGAAATCTGTTCGCGTTTTATATACAAAAATATAGCGCCAGAGTCGCTTAAGTTGAGTATCATTTTTGTCTTTCATGACAATTGTTGGATACTTTTAGTAAAAATTCTGAGAAATCAGATAAAAATCTTGACTTAAAACTCTTGACGATTACAGCTATACTATTTTCCTAGTAACTAAATACCAAAATCATTTTACTTTGCTGCGAGTTTAAAAATCCAGCAGATATACACACCAGGGTTACCTTCTATATAAAGACTTTTGAAGAATTTTTCTATGCCTTAGACATCTCCTCTACCACTTTTTTGACACTGGCTGGAGTTCTTTCCCAATCCTATTGGGGTATCTGCTGTCTGTAAGCGAGCACAAAGCGCACCCATATGCTTGCCTGGTCACAGAAGAACAGGCAAGGCATACGGGCGATGACACTCCTACCCTCC
>JAAUSC010000251.1 GCA_012031965.1 Scytonema sp. RU_4_4 | reverse complement strand
CGAACTCAAATACCAACCCGACGAGTTCCGTTTCTGGTGACCAGTTTAAGTGAGATTTGTCGCTATCTGTTTTGTTTTGTAATTTGCGATCCATTATAGGTTTTTAGGTGAGAATTCAGGAGTCAGTAAACAATAGTTTACTAATTTCCTCGACGGTATCGTTCAAAACTTCTGATTGCCATAACTAAACTTATCTTCATACGTGTAAAGGCTTCCACCAAACTGCCTATTTCATCGTTAGCCTCTTTCTGGAATTCTGCATCCATATCACCAGTACTTACAGCTTCTGCAACTCGGACGACACGCTTAATGGGTCGTACAACATATCGCTTGAGCCAGAAGTTAGCCATGTATATGGCGATCGCAAAAATCAGAGTCACGATTCCCATCACCAAGGCAAACGATTGATGAGCTTTCTGCAAAACTTGACTAGCAGGAATAGAAACTATCTGAACGCCATTAATAAGATTGAGTTTCCACCCAAATCCATGTTCTGTTCCATAAATCTGAATCATGTTCTTGGGAGCAGCCTCTGGTGTGCTGTGACATCTCAAGCAACTAGACTCAGTTATTGCTAAGGGACGTGAAATGTAATAAAACTGTTCTCCATCAAAAGAACGGTATCCTGACAATACTTTAAGATTCTTATCCTTACGGAAGTTTTGTATAACTTCTGTTTCATAGCTATCAGCTTTATCTCGAAGATTTGTTGGATTTAGCATTGCCTCCTTATAGAAAAAATCCTTATAGACATCGTTGTCATTTCGTAGCTTTTCAAAAATTCTTCGTGAGGAGTAAGACGGAATAGTCTGTGCTGCAAATTCATTATTTGTTAGGCGTTTTTCCAATTCAGGAGTGACTTCTTCATTTGTGTAAGAACGGATAGAATTTATAGTTCTAAACAACAACCACGCATTGGAACTAATTTCATCTTGAGCTTTGTAATTTAGGATTTGAGCCAAAGCTATACCACTAAAAGTAATCCCTCCAAGAAATATAATAAGCAGTAATATAGTGAGCTTTTTGGCTAAGTTGAAATTGTTTAAGTTTAATGAAAATTGTCTCAGCATACTTCTTGAAATCCATGAATATAAATAAATAATATGTACTTAGGGTGTATGGGCGCAATACCTTGCGCCCATACAGATGTAGTAGAATAATATGAAATTTTTTTTACCCTTTTACACCGTAACACCCTTAAGTGTAAAATCAACCGAGGCTTAGTGTAGTGAATGTCCATCGCTGGGAAGCAGCGCCTTGTAGTCATTTTTTTGTGTGACTTTTTTTAAGAAAAAACTCAGTAAGACAAATGTGACAACCGCGAAACCCGCACTGGCATAAAAGACTCCTTGGATTCCCAATAGACCAAAACCAATGCCTGCAAGAGCCGGACCCATTGCCCTTCCCACAGATTGCAGTGTGACATTTAATGCCATGAATGTAGCGCGATTGTTTTCTGGGGCAAGTCGTGCAAACATAGTTTGGATAGATGGCAGTCCAATGCCAAGACCAGCGCCAAGTATAATCATTGGGAGCAGCAGTAGCCACACATTATGAATGACAGGGATCATCAATAACCCTAAAGCACAGAGAACGAAACAGACTTTGATGAGCCTTGTTTCTGAGAGTTTACGCGCAAACAATCCCAACTGAGAAGCGAAAAAGGCAAGAGACAATTCCATGATGGCAAGGAGGATGCCAATGACAGCACCAGAAGCACCTAGAGAATCAGCTGCTACAATTGGAACGCAGATGAAGCAGGCTCCAAATTCTAAAATGAACAGAGAAAGTACTGCAAACATCAGCCCGATAACTTGACTATTGTTGACACTGCTCCAAGTCTCTTTGAGATAAGTGTTGAGATGGAAATGACCAGCATTGCTTTGTGTCTTTGGCAGCTTCAGCTTTGTGGATATTAACACTGCTAGTGGGACAGCAAGAAGCGACAGAGCAAATGTGTATCGCCAATTTAATTGTGCTAATCCACCACCAATAAGAGGATACACTGTTGCACTGATACCAATCATACTGGTGTTAAAAGCCATAGCAGCGGTTAGCATTTTCCCACCGTATAAGTCACTAATCATCGTGAGTGATAGAGTCTCTAAACTCGCAGCACCAATACCCTGTAAAAACCGCCACTCCAGAAGGCTACGAAAATCTTGAGCAAAGGCACTTAAAGTTCCACCAAGAGCGAATAACAGCAAAGAAGGAACAAGGATTTTCTTTCTGCCAATACGGTCAGCTAAAACCCCAAATATTGGCGTCCCAATAGCAATTGGTACAAGAAAACTTGTCATGATCAGTCCAATTTGCTGGGGTGAAAGGTTCAAAGATTTTCCTATGGTTGGCAGTATGGGGTTTAAACTCATCACCCCTAAAACTGATATCAGTGTTACACCAATGATGATGTAAAGATTTTTGTCTTGATAGATGTTGCTTACACTTTTATGGTTAGATTTCATGATGACGAAACTCCTTGATTTGTATGAGTATTTTTTAAATGTTGTTAGAGCAGCGTGCCCGTAGGGCATATTTTGAATTCCCCCAAAGGGGGCTATCTCTGACGAAAGTCTGTTAAGTGCAACTATTTATTCCTAGGGGGCGAAAATCAAATTTATGCAATGCTAGGAAGTGAACTATCTTTTATACCAATTCAGAACTCCCTTTTCTGGTGATGCGTACTACTGGAGTTTAGACTAGTTCGCCAAGTGTATTAGGACCTGCCATTTTTACTCTCCTTGTTAATTTAGTTGAATTCGGTTTGATAGCTTTTAAGTTATCGAAAAGTTATATTTACTTACATCGAATAAATGTCATGTCAAGACCATTACATTTGTCATCACTGGGGTGCTTATTCTTACAGGCATCCCTTTATTTTTTTTGCACACCCACCGTAAGCACGATCGCTTGTTTAGTCTAAAGTCCAGTACTAGGCAAGTTGAAAGATGAACGATACCAAGTCACGTTTGCCAAAACTGAGATGAAGACCAGGTTTCAGCTTGTACCAAATTCCAGGTAACATAGGGTACTTGTTAATGTAAGTACCATTGGCACTGCCCATATCTTGGATATAATAATCAGTGCCATCAAAGCGAATCTGGGCATGAATCCGCGAAATATATTCGGAATGGGGTAATGTAAAAAGATTCACATCTGGGGGAATACGCTTATTTGGCTTACCGATATGAATCACTGAGAAATTTTCTGGTAATTCAATCATCTGATTAGTTTGGATATGTAATAGTTGTGCAATTGGTGGTTCTGTGAGTGTGGGAGATTCAACATAAGTATGAAGAGTTTCTTGCTCTGGTCTTTCTGTGAGTGGGATTTGAGTGCTGAAACTCCGTTTTTTGGTCGTTAACAACGCATGAAAGACGATAAGCGCAATAACAGAGAAAACGGCGTTGGTATAAAAGACTGATGATGTTCCCCAATTCCCATCGATAAGACCTCCTAGAAAAGGACCGAGTGTTTGTCCTATTGATTGAACCGTTGAGTTCACCGCCATAAAACCAGCTCGAGATTCTTGTGCAGCAAGTCCTGCTAGCAGTGCTTGAATTGATGGAAGGGCAATACCGAGAGATGCACCTAATAACAGCATCGGAATGAACAACAACCAAACATGATGAACTGTAGGAATAATAAATAACGCCACAGCACCGAGCAGGAAAGAGATTTTGATGAGCTTTATTTCTGAGAAATGCCGAGCTAAAAATCCCAATTGGGAAGCAACGAAGGCAAGAGACACTGATATACTTGCCAGGAAAATACCATTGAGTTGTTCTGAAGCGCCGAGAGACTTTTCTGCAAAAATAGGGATGTAAGTTAAACAGGCTCCAACTTGCAGTATGAACTGGGACATGACCGCAAACATCAGCCCAAGTACCTGACGATTGTTAATGCTGCTCCAGGTATTTTTTAGATAGGATTTGAGTTGGAAATCCTCAGCGCTCTTTTGTTGATTTGGTAGCTTTAGTATCATTAACACTGACAGTGCTACTGGAAGAGCAAGCAGCGATAGCAACAACGGATATCGCCAACTCAACGCGCCTATGACCCCACCAAGCAAAGGAAAAAGTGCTGAACTTGTGCCAATCAAGCTGGCATTGGCAGCCATCACAGAAGCGAGCTTTTTCCCTGAATAAAGGTCGCCGATGAGAGTCAGTTGCAAAGACTCTAGGCTCGCAGTACCAACGCCTTGTAACAATCGCCACCCTAAAAGGCTAGAAAAATTTTGGGCAAAGCCACTGAAAGCACCAGCTGTTGCAAACACCAATAACGAGGGAACTAGGACTTGCTTTCTCCCAAAAATGTCAGCCAAAACTCCAAAAATCGGAGTTACAATTGCACCTGGTAGCTGAAAGAGTGTCGATGCCCATGAGACTTGTTCGCTGGAAATGTTGAAAGATTTTGCTATAGTTGGCAATGCAGGGTTAATAATAGTTCCCCCAAGAATTGCCATCAACGTTATCAAATTAATGATGTAAAAGTTTTTATCTTGGTATATGTTAGTAGTAGTTTTACGGATAGATTTTATATAAGAGGAACTCATCTGCTCTTCCTGATAAATATTTTTCTAATGTAATGACTACAGTAAATTTTCAAGATTTCCGATAATAGGACTGCATGAAAAGTCAGAAAAAGTCAGATATTCTCAAACTCATCAAAAAATCTTGTATGCGGTATTTAAAAGGTGATGCTAGAATTATTAACGCCACAAGCAAAGTACAATTTGAAGTGACAAGTGAATAACTTTGTCTGGAGAGGTGGCAGAGTGGTTGAATGCGGCGCACTCGAAATGCGTTTTAGGGTAACCTAACGGGGGTTCGAATCCCCCCCTCTCCGTTTAACAAAAATAATATGAACAGAACTCATTAAAATAGGTGTAACAAAGATGAGTTCATGAAAACACGCCTAGTAGCTAACCTTTATGCTTACACCTGCTGACTTTCTCAAATACACCCAGTGGTCGGGTATTGCAACA
This sequence comes from Scytonema sp. RU_4_4, assembly GCA_012031965.1. Taxonomy (GTDB): domain Bacteria; phylum Cyanobacteriota; class Cyanobacteriia; order Cyanobacteriales; family Nostocaceae; genus Brasilonema. The sequence goes on along the minus strand of JAAUSC010000251.1, from coordinate 4,027 downwards.
TTAGTCTTTGCTGTCTTAGCGATTTTGGGTTTTGTTTTCAAATGGGGCATTCGCTTTCGGCTTGTAGGTTCGACTGGCTTTATGCTGGTGGTGACGGGTGGTCTATTTGCTTTATCATTAGCTCCTTTGTCTCGCACTGTCATTCCAGGTGCGGTACGGTACAGTCTGGTTTATGACAACGGAGCAACTCAAGCGGTCATCACCACCCCAGTACAAATTACCCCATCAGAATTAGAAGCGACCCTGCGTCAAGCAGCGAATGATTTGTATTCTTATGGTCGCTTGGGTGCAATGACGGACAACCAATTGAATATCAGAGCGCGTACTGTTGTACACCCAGAACCAGGAATTTCTGTACCACTTTACCTAGGTCAGGTCAAGCGATCGCTCTCTACTCGTGAAGATTCTCAAATGAGTGTCGAGATTTACCAAGACAAATTTGCTCAATTACCACAAACGACTTCTTGAAAAGTTAGGGTGACGAGTTAAGAGTTGTATATCCATAACTCATAACTCAGAATTCCTTACTTTGACTACTGGGATGATGACTATACCTGACTCAAAGCGTACCAGGTGTCCTCATCCACCACACCCGTCACTGGAAGTTCACAGCGCCGTTGAAAACTAGTGACAGCTGCTTCTGTGAGGTCTCCAAAATCACTATCAATCCATCCTACATAATCATTAGTTGATTTCAGAACCCGCTGTATTATCCTCACCTGTTCTCCACTACAGCCTTTGCTGAGTTCTGGCATATATACTGGCGCACCTGTATAAAGTGCAAGCCAAGTATGTTCTGCGACAACTCCATCTTCTTGCAGAAAGACTCGGCGTTGATAATCTTTAACACCATGTTCGGTTTGTTGTTCAAAGTTACCATTGACTGGTCCTGTGTAAACACCCCAATATGACAGGAGGTGTTGCAGTTCTTTGACTGCTCTACCTTTGGAATTTTGCCGTAGTACTGGCTTGCTTATCTGTATTTGTACTACCTCTTGCATTGTATCGCTGGTATCACTGGTAGATGACATATTTCCTCCCACTGAGATGAAAGTGTGTTTACACTAGTGTATAAAACTACTGATACTGCCTGAAACCTAGAAATATTATGACAGGTTCAAAAAATATTCTCATATTGAGAAAGTTGTTATTTTTTGTGTTAAAGAATACAATCGCCAGTAAAAATTTGTTAAGATAGAAAATTAGCGATAACACTTACTAAAGTAAAAACAATCAAAACTTACTAAAACTGTGGGATATGAACTCATTAGCCATTTCCCATTTGCTAGTTGGGGGAGGTTCTCCAACACATCTGAAAGTGGTACTGTTAGTTTATTAATAAGTTATATGTTTAATCAATCGACTGAAACTTTGTCTACTCAAACCTCTAGTCCATTACTGACTCTTTCCGTAGCTCCAGCAAAGGTTATCCGTGGGTTGCAGATATTGACACAAGCAACTGATGCGATCGCTCAGTTGGGGAGTCGTCCTCTGATTATAGGAGGCAAACACACTCTTGCTATCACCCAAGAAAATCTGCAACCACTTCTCAAACAGCAACGGTTACATATTGCCCAAGCCTCCTACGCTCCTGATTGTAGTGAAACCAGCTTGAAAGCTTTACACAAGGCGGCGAAAGAACATAAAGCTGATGTCATCATTGGAGTTGGTGGCGGTAAAGCACTAGATACGGCAAAACTTGTTGCTCATAATTTGCAGTTACCAGTCGTCACAATTCCTACCTCAGCGGCTACGTGTGCGGCTTGGACTGCCCTCTCGAATGTGTATTCTGATGAAGGAGCATTTCTCTATGATGTTCCATTGGCAAAGTGTCCTGATTTACTCATACTCGATTATGAGTTAATGGAAACTGCTCCACAACGAACACTTATAGCAGGAATTGGGGATGCGATCGCCAAGTGGTACGAAGCTTCAGTGAGTAGCGGACACTCAGAACAAACCTTAATCATCGCAGCAGTGCAACAGGCGCGAGTTTTGCGGGATATCCTTTTCCAAAAATCTGCTGCTGCTCTTAAGCAACCCGGTAGCGAAGCTTGGAAACAAGTCGTAGATGCAACAGTTCTCCTTGCAGGAGTCGTTGGGGGATTAGGAGGCGCACAGTGTCGTACTGTTGCTGCTCATGCCGTACACAATGGTTTAACTCACATTTCTAAAAGTGGTAGTATTCATGGTGAAAAAGTCGCCTATGGTATTCTAGTGCAACTGCGTTTAGAAGAAATAGTACAAGGCAATCAGCTAGCAGCAGCAGCACGGCAACAATTATTAAAATTTTACGCAGAGATAGGATTACCTCAAAAATTGAGTGATTTAGGATTAGGCAACATAACCTTAAACGAATTACAAAAAGCTGCTGAAATTGCCTTAGCTCCTCATTCTGACATTCACCGACTTCCATTTAAAGTTGTACTGGAACAGTTAATGGCGGCTATGGTTTCCACCACCGCGCCAGTAGAAGGACGCACTCATATGGGTTTGACATCTGTTGTGAATGAGGGTGAGTGATGATTGAATGGTATCAAATGCAGAAGAAGAAAGAGAAATGACGAGTTATAACTCTTTGTTTTTCACCTTTTATAATTTATAGACCATAATTTTTTCGATGACATCAAATTGGATTGTTCCAGCGGAACGCATACAAAAATTACCACCCTACGTATTTGCCCGTCTAGATGAACTCAAGACTAAAGCACGAGAGCAAGGGCTAGATTTGATTGATTTGGGTATGGGAAACCCAGATGGTGCAACACCGCAACCGGTGATAGAAGCGGCGATTAAAGCTTTGCAAAATCCGGCAAATCATGGCTATCCTCCTTTTGAGGGTACAGCTAGTTTCCGCCGTGCTATCACGAGCTGGTATCATCGTCGTTACGGAGTCGATTTAGATCCAGATAGTGAAGCATTACCCCTTCTTGGTTCTAAAGAAGGATTAGCGCATCTTGCCATAGCTTACATTAATCCAGGTGACTTAATTTTAGTACCTTCTCCTGCCTACCCTGCCCATTTTCGAGGTCCAGTTATTGCTGGGGGCAAAGTTCACAGCTTAATTCTTAAACCTGAGAATGACTGGCTGATTGATTTAGCTGCTATTCCTGATAATATTGCCCAACAAGCAAAGATTCTCTATTTTAATTATCCTAGTAATCCGACAGCTGCGACTGCTCCCCGCGAATTTTTTGAAGAAATTGTTGCCTTTGCTCGTAAATATGAGATTATGCTCGTACATGACTTGTGTTATGCCGAGTTAGCTTTTGATGGCTATCAGCCAACAAGTTTATTAGAAATTTCTGGAGCCAAAGATATTGGCGTTGAGTTTCATACCCTTTCCAAAACCTATAATATGGCAGGTTGGCGCGTCGGTTTTGTAGTTGGTAACCGCCATATCATTCAAGGTTTGCGGACGCTAAAAACAAATTTGGATTACGGCATTTTTGCAGCATTGCAAACCGCAGCAGAAACCGCACTGCAACTGAGCGATGATTATTTACATCAGGTACAAGAACGTTACCGTACTCGCCGCGATTTTCTCATTCAAGGCTTAGCAGAACTGGGTTGGAATCTGAGTAAAACTAAAGCAACAATGTATTTGTGGGTTCCCTGTCCCGTGGGTATGAGTTCCACAGATTTTGCCCTCAAAGTCTTACAGCAAACTGGTGTCGTAGTTACCCCAGGTAATGCTTTTGGAGTTGCAGGTGAAGGGTATGTGCGAATTAGCTTGATTGCAGAGTGCGATCGCTTAGGTGAAGCTTTGCACCGTTTTAAGCAAGCTAATATCCGCTTCCAATAAAATTCATACATATCTACTTTGCCAAGGTTGACCCCAATAAGACAAGCCAATTGTGCCCTAACTGCGGGATGCATACTGGCAAAGAAGAATTATGGATATAGGACTCCTATTTGATTTTTGAACGACACGTAAGGTGGGCAGTGCTTAGCAAAACCTGGATGTAGTCAGCAAAATACGGTAAGCACTGCCCACCCTACAATACTTAAGATTTTTCATAAATCA
>JAAUSC010000059.1 GCA_012031965.1 Scytonema sp. RU_4_4 | reverse complement strand
GTTATTTCAATACGGTTCGGATAAGATCCCCCCGTTGAGCGGACTGGCGTGGGTTGGGGGGGGGATCTCTCTTGAGATAACCTCCTTAACCGAACCGTATTGAGGGTTATTTCATTCTTCCTCAATCAGCAGGAACTCAAGTTCCTGGCTGATTGCCTTTCAATTTATTGCAGGGTGGTCGTGCATAGAATAAAATAGGCCTAGATTTTTACCTTGGTCTTGAAATTTAGAAAAAGCTAAAAAAGAAAGCTTTTGCTAGTTGAAATAATAAATCTATAGAAATTAGTAATTTACAAAGAATCTTGCCTGTTCTTGTATTGATTTTCTTCGCAAACGTTTACGGAAAATTTGGGCAGCTATCAGCAAGTCTTTTATCAAAAGATATTCGGTTCCTTTTAACTGCGTCAGCAAACTTCTATAGCAACATATCCGCTGATACCAATTCAGTGAACTCCGCCAGACCGAGAACAAATACTCCCAAAATATTCTCCAATGTGGGACTAAAATTTTACCCTTCTTTGATGAATCAAACCACACAGTATATGAATAGTAATCAGGCAGCATACTCAATGAGTATTGTGGATTGTTGTTAGCAAGCAACAAGTAATTTGGAAAGAACATACTCATTGATTGTTGCGGATGGCTTCTAGCAAAGAACAGGTATTCGGGAATTTCATAAAACCGACCGACTAGACCAAGTCTTAATAACAAAATTCCATCTGCATGACCGTAACTACCCATAGGCGGTGTCCTTCTGAGGGCGCTTGCGCGTATCACCCCGTAAATTTGGTAGCACAGATGCTTAGTAAGAAGCTCATGAAAACGCTCGTGTGGTTTTAGTGAATCAGTTCGGAGTTGGATATCGTAGTTTTGTAGAAATTTACCGTGTTCGTCAATGAAATGGGTCTTGGAGTGACACAAGATAACGGTATCGTCTTTGTCAAGTACCTCAATGCACTTCATGAGAAAATCTGGAGCATGCAGATCATCATGAGCAGCCCACTTAAAGTACTCACCTGAAGACAATTCAAAGACGCGATTGAAGTTACGGGCACAACCGATATTCTTTTCATTACGGTAGTAATGAATGCGTTTATCTTTAACAGCGTATGCTCTACAAATTTCCTCAGTTTTGTCTGTAGATGCATTATCTGAGATAATTAACTCGAAATCTTTAAAGGTCTGAGCCAAAAGTGAATCTATGGCTTCTTTGATAAATTTTTCGCCATTGTATACAGGTAGTCCAATGCTCAACCTTGGCTGATTATTGCTCATAAGAAAAAAATGGTGCAGAGATTCCATGAAATATGAGAGTTATTGCTTTGTGAAAATTTTACGCAAGTAATTTTTTGTTGTTTGAAGCTAGGGTTAAAAGGTGAGCATCCCAAATTTGAAACAATACGAGGAGTGGGAGCATCTTGCTCCCTTATTTAACTAATCCTTATTTAACTAAGCGGACTAGATAGCCCGCACTACAAATTGACAAAAATGGGATGCTCCCGTTAAAAGTAGGGTATTAAGCGACATTTCTATTGCATCAATTTTTGAATATCCATTTTTTTGAGCCATTCTTGTGTAAGCCGCATTCCCTCTTTTAAATCAACTGTTGGTTGATAATTTAACAGCTTTTGTGCTTTAGCAATTGAATAAGCATAAGGGCGAGACATAAAATCTACAGCCTCTGGTAGAATATCAGCTTGTTTACGAAAGAGTTTTTGTCCTTGATAGCGTAACTGGAGAAATAGTTTCAGTTCATCTTTTGGTAAAGAAAAAGGTGCGGGTAAACCTGCTACCTCTGCTAAGCTTGTAAAATATTCTTTCCAAGTTGTTTCTTGCCCATCAGTAATATTAAAAATTTCCCCATATGCTTCTTTTTCAATGGCAAGGAAAATGGCATCAATGAGGTTATCAACGTACACATGATTAATAACTCCCCGCCCATCATTAGCATAGGCAAATAATCTTTGCTTCATCATAAGAAGCGGTCGAACTGTCCAAGGAATACTCCCAGGTCCGTAAACATCTCCTGGTCTAATGATAATGATGCCAAAATTGCCAGGATCATTCAGTTCTAAAAGTGCTTTTTCAGCTTCTATTTTTGTCTGACAGTAGGGATTATTTTCACCACAGAGTGGTCCATCTTCGGTGATGCGATCAGGATAGTTAAAACCGTAAACAAGAACACTTGAGAGATGAACAAAAGTTTTAACGCCAGAATTTTTGGCAGCTTGCACTATGTTAATAGTTCCCTCGACATTTATCTTGCGAAATTGGTCTAGTGAACCACCTTCTTTTGCCAGTTCATCTGTGTGTAAAACTATGTCTACTCCAAGACACGCCTTTTGAGCAACAGTTGGATCAGTTACACTACCATAAATGACCTTAGCACCCAAGTTTTGTGCTTTTTTGTTCTTATCTGAAGAATCTTGTAATCCACAAACCTTCATCCCCTGGGACAGAGCTCGTTCTGTAGCACGCAAGCCCATAAATCCGCCAATTCCAGTGATGAGGAGAGTTTTGTTGTTCAAGTTCATAGAGGATAGAGCATTGTAATGAAAAATTGAGGCTGATTAAATCAGTGAACAGTGATAGCTGATAACTGATAACTGATAACTGTTGAGAAGAATTCAGAATGCTAGAAAATATCTGCTGGATCTGTAGACCGGAGTTGATTAATAGCTAATGCTCCAGAAGTCATACACATTAATATTGTTGAGATTAAGACGATGATTGCATTGTGTACAGACATCATTATCGGTAATTTAGTGACTTGCATCGCAAAATCATATAAACCTAAAGAAAAAGCAAATCCAGGTATATAACCTAAAACTGCTAAGATAAAAGCCTGCTGAAAGACAACATTAAATAGATAATTGTTCGCATAACCTATAGCTTTTAAAGTGGCATAAGCAATGAGTTGATTGGAAATATTACTGTAAAGAATTTGATAAACAATGACTATACCAACTACAGAAGCCATTGATAACATGAGATTAAGAATAAAACCAATTGGCGTTCTGTTAGCCCAATATTCTTTCTCAAAATCAATAAATCCTTGACGGGTAAAAACTAGAATGTCATCAGGTAAATTGTCTTGTAAATCTTGTTGAACATTTTGCTGATTCACACCAGGCTTCAAGGTGATTGCACCTATATCTATCATTTCTGCTGGACGGCTGTTTGGAAATATTCTAAGGAAAGTAGAGTCACTAACAATTAAATTTCCATCTACCCCAAATGAAGGACCTAAACTGAATAAGCCACCAACTCTCACTCTATAACCAGCTAATGAGTTAAAAGGAAAGATTTCAATAATTTGTTCAGTCTTTTTCTTTTTCAACTGAGATGCAATATCCCCAAACTCTGGTCGGGAATTCCGGTCAAAAAGCACAACATCAGGAATTTTAATTTTATCTAAATTTGCCTCAATCTCTGGTATAGCCATAACAGGCTTTCCTGGTTCAAACCCAATAACATATATTGAATATTTCTGACCATTAATGGGATTTTTAAATTTAGCAAATCCTATATACATAGGACTGACAGACTCAACACCATTAAACCCCAAGGCTTGATACAAGCGAGTCCGGAAAAAGCTTTGATTTGCTGTTAATGCTTTATATTGAGAACTCACTAAAAATAAATCACCTTGGAGATGTCGATGCACTTGGGTAGCGCTGGAATAAAGAGCATCTTGGAAACCAAGTTGCATAAACATCAAAATCACAATAAAACCAATACCAGCGACAGCCACAAGAGAACGAACTTTGTTTCGGACGAGTTGCAACCATGCCAAAGGAGTTTTAACAACCATGATTCCAGCCTTGAGTACAGTTATCAGTTATCAGTTACCAGTTAGCAGTTACTAGTAATCAGTTACCAGTTATCAGTTATCAGCTATCACTGTTCACTGTTCACTGATTACTGTGTACTGTTGACTGAATGTGAATAGCAACATCCACTTGTAAGTTGGTTAAACCTGCGACCTTTTGACTATCCGCTGGATCATCAATACGGATTTTTACCTGAATAATTCTACGGTCTGTGTCTGCGGCTGGATTGACACTGAGGATATTTTGTCTGTCAACTTGCAAACCAATTTTACTTACGGTTCCTTTTATTTTTTTGGGAAATGCAGTGCTGGTGATGGTCGCTTTTTGACCGATACGGACTTTGCCAATATCAGTTTGATAAATTTCCGCCACCACATACATTTGAGATGTTTTGCCTACCTCAACAATTCCTTCGTTACTGTTCACTTCTCCTGTTTTGGCGTGAATTTTTAAAATTCTTCCATCTATGGGAGATTTGAGGTATGTTAAATCATAATCTGCTTTTGCTTGTTGGACAGCAGTCATCGCACTCTGAACTTCAGTTTCTGCCAACTTAACATCAACAACACGTACTTCTTTGATACTCCCTAATTTAGCTTTTGCCTCTTCGATCTGGTCGTTTATAGTGTTGACAGAACTGTCAAGGTTTGCCTTGGCTTCTGTTAGTTGCTGTTGCACTGTCTGTTGTTGCAAACGCTTGCTATCTGCAACAGAAGCAGAAATGACACCTTCTTTATAAAGTTGCTGGTATCGATTGTTTTCGGTTTGAGCATTTTCTAACTCAGCCTCCAAGCGAGTCACTGTCGCTTGCTTAGCCGCCGCTTCTCCTGTTAATTGTGATCCTAAGCGGGCGATCGCCGCTTTTTGAGCTTCTATGTCTCCTGATTTTGCTCCAGCTTTCACTTGTGCGAGTTGAGCTTGCGCGACTTGAACTTTGTCTAAAGCTTGTTGTAAAGCTGCTTTACTGCGAGCATAACCTTCCAATAAAGCTAGAACCTGTCCAGCACGAACCTTATCTCCTTCTTTAGGAAACATTTTTTCAACTCGGACGCCAGAGAGTGAGCTGGGAGCAAATAACTTCGTCACTTCACCTTGAGGCTGCAAACGTCCTAACGCAGTCACAGCAACTCTATCAACCTTTGTTGGAACTGCTTCTGGAGCTTTTACTACCTGAGTGTGAAGGTTAGATCTTCGTGAAAAATTATGAAAAAAGAGGAGTCCGGTAGCTGAAGCAATAAGAGCTGCTAATATAATTTGCCACCGATTCGAGGGTTTTGTGTATAATTGGCTTTCTTTTTCTGCTGCCATATTTTCATCTCAATTGTGTTATGCCGAAGGGTAGCTTGAATAGGTATACCAGTTGATTGCTGTGGATACATCTGGAAATTCATCAAGAGAACTTTTCCTGTGTGAACCTGATATTTTTCACTGGAAAAGTCTTATAAGTGTTAGAAAATTTTGTACGCAATTGCTTAGAACAAAGCTACCAAGAATAACGATGTCAGTGGAAAAACACAAGTTGTATCGTGACACAAAAATCTACTAATTTCTATTCCAACATAAATAATATTGGAACAATTAGTTTAAAAACCTAGAAACGCTTCCAATAAACCTTAGTCTCAAGTAAAACGAAGCGATATCAGATAGAATTTGCAAAAACATGTCTTCCATAGTGGCAAAAAACTTTGATTTTGTCAACCAGAGAAACATATATTTCATCCGATTTTTTGTTAACTCGTTTTAAATTTTAGAGAACAAAATGTCGAAAAAATGTTGTTGCATAAACTACAAAAAAATAAAAATTTTATTTCTCTTTTTGCTACATCACTTACTAAGAAAGTGGAAATTGACGGCGCTGCCTCTCTATTCTTTAACTTCTCCCTTTCGTCCTCAGGCAGATAACTCAAAGACTAAACAGGGAACTTTTTGACGCTGATTAACTTCCGTGATTTTAAGTCAGTCAGTAGAGTCATCAAAAAAAATAAAGGTTTCATAATGAAATGAAAAAAAATATACAGATACAATTCTCAAGAATAAAATGTAAATGCAATATATTGGTTCAACAGCGCTATTTCATGTTTTGGAGGAATCCGTGAAGTTCATAATTCACCTAATGATTTATACTGCATTTTTTAGATTGGTCTTCGCACAGTGGCGAGACATAAAATATTTTCATCATAATTCTGATGAAATTTCTGTTTTTGATAGTACTTATGAAATAAACTAGCGATATCTTATTGTTAGTGTTTTAGCTGACAACACTAAAGAGCAGCAATTATGCCTATAAAGTCAGTATCCATAGACCAAATTAAAATAGGTCATAACCGCCGTCCCATCAACGGTGACAAGGTTGAGGAGTTGAAAGAATCAATTCAGGTAAATGGTCTATTGAACCCGATCACAATAGACCGAAAACTGAACTTGATTGCTGGGCTACACCGTCTTACGGCTTGTCGGCTACTTGGTGTAGAAAAAATCGAGTGTAATGTTGTTGATTACGAGGATGCTGATCAAGCTCGTTTGGCGGAGATTGACGAGAATTTTATCCGCAATGAGTTAAAACCTCTAGAGCGAGCAGAAATGCTATTGGAACGCCAGAAAATTTTGGACAGATTCGGACTCATGGCGAAAGCAGGGGATAACCAGCATACCCTCAAAGGTCGTGAAATGATTTCACCACCTCCCAAGACGAATTTAGAGTTTGCCAAAGAAGTTGGATACAGTGAGCGTAGCTTGCAGCACGATAAGCAGATAGCCAAAGATATTCACCAAGAAGTCAAACAAAAAATCAAAGGTACGCCTATAGCCGATATAAAAACGGAACTGCTCAAGATAGCTAGAGCGGGGAATAAAGAACGCGCCTTAGCAGAACAGGCGGAACAGGCTCTGGAATTAGCTCAGGTTAAAAGAGACGAACAAGAAGCCCAACAGCAAGGTAAAATAGCCGAGCAATGGCGGCTTAGGCAGCAAGAGTTACAGTTGCAAGCCTTTAGAATTGCTATGGCAAAGAGAGAAGCTAAGTTAGCCGCAAAGAAAACTCAGCCTCTGGTTGAACAGCATCAAGTAGGAAAACCAACTGTTGTCCAAGGTAAGAAGCCTTGGGTTAATGTTGGTGACGAATGGATGCTCAATCAACAGCATCTTGTTTATTGTGGAGATACTGCTAGTAAACAATTCATGCACTTGCTTCCTGGCAATGCAGCTCTAGCTATTGCTACACTTTCCCCAAGCTGGAATCATGATTACTTAGTAGATGAAGCTCGAATTGTTGCTGTAGTACGCTCCGAGGGCAACATTTATAACTTTTGTAGTCGCACTCGGATGCCATTTCAATACGAATTAGTACTTGGCAATTTATATGTAGGTATTTTTTCGCGCCAGTCAATATCCAAGCCACAGATACCAATTCATGTAGAAGGAGTTGAGGGAATAGTCGCTTACTTACTAAATATGTATACAAATCCAAATAATTTTGTCATTGCTCCATTTATAGGACATAGTGAAATCCTGATTGCTTGTGAAAGGATGGGACGTACCTGTTTTATTGGAGGTGAGAATCCAGAATTGGTCAGTCGCGGAATCATTCGGTGGCAAGAGTGGACTGGAAAGCAAGCAGAAAAAACAGGATCATCTTAACTATAAACTTGGTTTGCTCAGATTTTGCACTATTCTCAACAAACGTAGGGTGGGCACTCTACAACAGCCCACCTGTGTTCTACACAATTGAAAACGACTGTAATTATCATGTTTTTTTCAAAAACACACTGATATCTATTCTGTTAGTGTATGTATTTGTTAAATAGGTGTGAATTTACAAAGAAATATACTTATTTTTTGATGAGAAAAAATATTATCTGACAACCCTAATCAAGAACTTGACAAGACGCTAAACAATAGTAAACATCTATACTTTTTTATTTAAAAAAAAGTTTATACCTGCAAAAAATCTATTTTTTTATAAAATTGCTAAAAACGAACCATTTAATTTCCATCATTTATGCTAGTGTTTTTATTAATTATCATATTTCTAGATAGTCAGGCATGTTATTGGGTTAATGACAAGTGAAAAACGAAAAATAATCTGCTTGCTATCACTTGGTGATAATTCAATTATTCGTTCATTTTTTTATTAATTCGGGTTGAGAGGGGTGTTTTTTCGGTAACGGATTTGTCAAACTTTGTTTGTCACAATCCATAGAATATATTATCTTGAATGTTGAAATTGATCATGGCATTTATCAAGATACAGAACGTTGTCATTAACACCAGCTACGTTGCCGCAGTTAAACTCAATCATCAAACTAGCTCTGGAGAAAAAAGCGTTTCTGTCCTCATAGCTACTCCCAAGTTTTCATTGTCTCAGAAGGAAACAATTTCTCAGAATCCTCAGAATAACTTGTCTTCTGAATGGATGGAATTTACTGGTCCAGCAGCTAACGCACTGCAGGATTATTTTACAAGTTTCAATAATGTCATTGATCTACTACCACAACATGAGGAGTCAGGCATTGTATAGTATGTTTAGCAATAATTGCTGTGACATTGCCAGAATCTCCTAAAACGCTAAGAACATTAACTCACCAGGTTGTATCTCTTATGTGGTGTTGATTTGAACAGAATCTTTTACTGTTTGCAGATAGGATAGCTGCTTCAAATAGGAAATAATCCTTTTTTGACTCGCCACAGAAATCACTGCAGCTACACAAAACACACTACTCACGGCGGAGTTTATGTTCTATGTCTGCTTATTCAATTGATACTGCCTTGGCGGAATTGGAAGCCCAGATAAACAACATTGAAAAGTCTGTGTATAGGTTTATTGAGGAGAAGAAAATCATGTCTGGTCAATCCTTATCAGTTAACAAAATTAATAGAAACTTACAACATCATCCTATAGCCATCATTGGTATGGCTTCTCTTTTTGCAAAATCTAGAAATTTACGAGAGTATTGGCAAAATATTATTCATAAAATTGACGGAATTACTGATGTTCCATCAACACACTGGAATATAGAAGAATACTATGACCCTAATCCTAGAACACCAGAGGAAAAAACCTACTGTAAAAGAGGTGGATTTATCCCATACGTTGATTTTAACCCAATGGAATTTGGGATTCCCCCTAGCATCTTGGAAGTGACAGATGTGGCGCAACTATTAAGTTTGGTAGTTGCAAAAGAGGCGATGGAAGATGCAGGTTATGACACATCTGGCGAGTTTAATCGCGAGACTATTGGGGTTATTTTAGGTGTAGCAGGAAGTCAATTGGGATTACCACTCGCCTCTAGGTTACAGTATCCCGTTTGGGAAAAGGTTCTTAAAAGTAGTGGTTTATCCGATGAGGATACGCAAAAAATTATCAAGAAAATTAAAAGCGCTTACGTACACTGGGATGAAAATGCCTTCCCAGGTATGTTAGGTAACGTCGTTGCTGGGAGAATTGCCAACCGCTTAAATTTAGGCGGAATAAACTGCGTTGTTGATGCTGCTTGTGCCAGTTCATTAGCTGCTCTAAAAATGGCAATTAGCGAACTCATTGAGCATCGTTGCGACATGATGCTAACTGGTGGAGTTGATACTGACAACACCATCATGGCTTACATGTGTTTCAGCAAAACACCTGCTGTCTCTCCTAGCGACAATGTTAAACCCTTCGACGCAAAGTCAGACGGGATGATGCTGGGTGAAGGTGTCGGTATGGTTGTCCTTAAGCGCTTAGATGACGCTATACGAGACAACGATAAAATTTACGCAGTTATTAAAGGAATTGGAACCTCCAGCGATGGACGATATAAAAGCATTTATGCTCCCCGACAAGAAGGACAAGTTAAAGCCTTACAGCGTGCTTACGAGGATGCAGGCTTTTCACCTGAAACTGTCACCTTAATGGAGGCGCATGGTACAGGTACGATGGCTGGTGACCCCACAGAATTTGCGTCTCTAAGAGAATTTTTTGGGGAAAAATCACACAAGCAGTACATTGCACTTGGTAGTGTGAAATCTCAAATCGGACATACAAAAGCTGCTGCAGGTGCTGCAAGCTTAATCAAAACTGCTTTAGCGCTACATCATAAGATACTACCGCCCACAATTAACGTTACTCAACCCAACCCCAAACTCAATATCCAAAACTCGGCGTTTTACCTAAATACCGAAACTAGACCTTGGATTCGTCCAGAAGGGGAAGCGCCAAGACGTGCGGGTATCAGTTCTTTTGGCTTTGGTGGAACAAACTATCACGTTGTCTTGGAAGAATACGAAGCCGAACAAGAACACGCTTATCGGATACACAATACTCCCAATGAAGTATTGCTGTTTGCTCAAACTCCTGCACAGTTACTCGCAAACTGTGAAGAGATTTTAGGGAAGTTGCAATCTGAGGAAGGTAACAAAAATTATGTGGAGCTTGTGGAGGAGTCTAAATCAAAAGACATTCCCCTGAATGCAGCTAGAGTCGGGTTTGTTACAGCTTCTTGTGTTGAAGCTTGTAAATTGTTACAAACCACTATTGAGTTACTCAAAAGCAGAGCAAGAGACTCCTCATGGGAGCATCCCCAAGGAATTTACTACCGCTCTTGTGGTCTTGAGTTGGCTGGAAAAGTTGTTGCTTTGTTCTCTGGACAAGGTTCTCAATATTTGGAGATGGGTCGGGAACTGGTGATGAATTTTCCAACCCTGCGGCGTCTTTTCGGCTACATGGATAGCCTTTTGCTGAAAGATAATTTGCAGTCGCTGTCGGAAATCGTTTTTCCCCATCCCGTGTTTGAGGAAGTGGAAAAAAATGCTCAAATTGTTGCATTACAGCGTACAGAATATGCTCAACCAGCAATTGGGATGTTGAGTGCAGGGCTATATAAAATACTGCAACAAGCTGGATTTAAGGCAGATTTCGTTGCAGGACACAGCTTTGGAGAACTCACAGCTTTGTGGGCTGCGGGTGTTTTGAGTGAAGAAGATTACTGCTTTTTGGTGAAAGCTAGGGGTCAAGCAATGGCGGCTCCCCAAGATCCCGATTATGATGCAGGGGCTATGCTTGCTGTGAAAGAAGAAGTTGGCAAGGTGGAAGCAGTTCTCAAGCATTTTCCTCAGGTGACAATTGCGAATCTCAATTCTCCCCGTCAAGTGGTGTTGGCTGGACCTGCGGCGGAAATAGCGAAAGTACGGCAAACTCTACAAGAGCAAGGATATGCAGCCGTTTTGTTACCTGTGTCAGCAGCTTTCCATACACAATTGATTGCTTTTGCTCAGAAAGCTTTTGCTCAAGCTATCAAGAGTATCAGTTTCCAAAATCCGAAAATACCTGTTTACACAAATGTGACAGGAAAACAGTACCCCAAGGAAGCTACAGATATTCAAAGAATTCTAGAAACTCACCTTTCTAATGCGGTGCTGTTTAAGCAGGAAATTGAAAATATTTATGCGGAGGGTGGTTCTTGCTTTGTTGAGTTTGGTCCGAAGAAAATTCTCACAGGTTTGGTGAAAGATATTTTAGGCGATCGCCCTCACCTAACTATCGCTTTGAACCCTAGCAGCCAAAAAGATAGCGATCGCTCTCTAAGAGAAGCCGTCGTCCAGTTACGCGTCGCTGGAAGTCCCTTGAAAAACCTCGACCCCTACCAACTCCCACAAACCATACCCGCAACCGAGAAAAGCAAGGGATTGAGCGTGCGTTTAAATGGTATCAACTACGTATCAGAAAAAACAAAAATGGCATTTGAGCAAGCTTTGCAGGATGGACATAAAGTGAAATTACCTGCAAGCATGTCTGAAAGCACATCTGAAAGCACATCTAAGAATAACGCTCATATTGACTCTAAATCATTCTCCGCGACACTCACCACCATCAGCGCCACTCCCACAGTAACAGTTGCAGAGACTAACGGGCACACAAATAAATCCCTACTCCCTATAAACCAAAAAATTGAGGACAAGGAGATAAGGGGACAAGGGGACAAGGAGACTAGGGGACTAGGGGACAAGGGGACAAATTCCCTCTCCACCTCCATCCCCCACTCCCCCCCTCCCCCCACTCCCCCACTCCTCTTTCTTCATCTCAACCCATTCCACAGCCGACAATGCAAACCAATCCAGATACACCCGTAAATGACCAACAAGTTTTAGCAAGCTTAGAATACGTCCTGACACAATTTCAGCAAAATCAAAGCGAGAGTTTACAAGTTCACGGACACTATCTCAACCATCAGATGGAATATGCTAAAACCTTTTTCCAACTGATGCAACAGCAGAATTCTTTGTTTGCTAACAGCAAACTTTCAGACGAAGCTGCAAAGCTCAAGCCAGTTCTCACGGAAAGCTTAGAGCGTAGTATGATGCAGTTTCACGCTCAACAAGGTGAAACTCTACGCGTTCACGAGCAATATCTCAACACTCAGGTAGAATACACCAAAAACTTTTTCCAACTCATACAGCAAGAATACTCACAGCTTGTCAGTAGTAAACTGGCAATAACTCAACCTGTGGTTTCCCTTGACGAAACAACAGCCGCAAATAAAAAACCTGAACGTCTCATTGCTTTAGATACAACAACAACTAAACAAGACAGCCCAGTTCCTCCCACTCCCCAGATACCAACAACTGAAGAACAGCCCATAGTCAATAAAATGGATGCACAATTGCATTCAGTTGTAGAAGTTAGCACTCAAACACAGATTATTACAGACCCATCTCCGACTCCCCAGTTCTTTTCATCCTCACCTGTGTTTTCATCCTCACCTGTCGTTCAAGAAAGTCCAGCATTGCAAGTTCAGATTTCTGAGTACGAAAAAGAAAATACACTCAAAACCCAAGACTCAACACCTAAAACTGATTTAACTGATTTGGATAAAAACCTGTTAGCAATCATCAGTGACAAAACAGGCTACCCAGTAGAAATGTTAGATTTGAGCATGGATATGGAGGCAGACTTAGGTATTGACTCCATTAAACGTGTGGAAATCTTGGGAACAATGCAGGAAATGTACCCAGACTTGCCTAAACCAAATCTGGAAGAACTGGGAGAACTACGCACCATCGGTCAAATTGTCGAATATCTGCAATCTAGTGCTTCTCCAATTACTGTTCAATCTATTGCTGTAGAAACTGCGATTTCCATACAAGAAGACGTAAGAATACAAGAGGAAGTGAAGACCGAAAATTCTTCCGTCATCCTCACAGACACGACGCAAACACCTCAACTTCCCATCTCTTCCCCCATCCTAGTTAACGAACTAGTTAACGAACTAGTTAACGAAAGTGTCTCAGCAAGTGAAGAAGCTCAAACAGCAGACACAGATTTGACAGATCTCGGTCAAACCTTGTTAGCAATCACGAGCGAAAAAACAGGTTACCCAGTAGAGATGCTGGATTTGAGCATGGATATGGAAGCAGACTTGGGGATTGACTCCATCAAGCGTGTGGAAATTTTGGGGACAATGCAACAGATGTACCCCAACTTACCCAAGCCGAATGTAGAAGAACTGGGAGAACTGCGTACTATCGGTCAAATAGTAGAGTATTTGCAGAAGTTAGCTGGTACGGAAAAAAAAAAGTCTCTGAACAAGCCCTCCAACCCATCAGGTAACTTAAACAACACTACCTTGCGTCGTCAAGTCAAACTGAAAATTCTGCCTCAACCAGATTTTCTAGATTTCACCTTACCAGAGGGACACATCGGTTTACTTACCGATGATGGCTCCCTCACCACTTCCAAATTGGCTCAACTTCTCACTGAGCAAGGCTGGAAAATCGTTGTTCTCAGTTTCCCCCAATCACTCGTTCCACAACACTCACCTTTACCCCCAGGGATCATTCGTGTTAATCTCGCTGATTTAAGTGAAGAACATCTCCAACAACAATTAGCCACCATCTCCACTCAATATGGTCCGATTGGTGCTTTCATTCATCTAAATCCTTTATTTGAAGTCACCTGCAATGGCAAAATTCCCTATCTTGAAGAGGAAAAGGCAATAGTCAAGCACGTTTTTCTGATGGCGAAACACCTGAAAAAATTCCTCAATCAAGCCACACATCATGGACGTAGTTGTTTTTGCACTGTGACTCGTCTTGATGGAGCCTTTGGGTTAGGACAAAATGAGAACTTTGGTCCTATTAGTGCTGGTTTATTTGGATTAACGAAGACTCTCAACTGGGAATGGGAACAAGTATTTTGCCGAGCAATTGACTTGAGTCCTCACATTGATGCAGAAGAGTCAGCACGACACATTGTTGCTGAGCTACACGACCCCAATCGTTATATTACCGAAGTTGCTTACAGTTCACAGGGACGAGTCACCCTGATTAGTACTCCCGAAGTTTAACTAGATAAGGAGATGAGGTGATAGGCGAATGGGGAAGTTTTGTAACATTCTCCCCACCTCCCTTCTCATACCAATTCTGTATGATAGTTTGCGTGGCGTAGTCATAGATGTGCCCAACTATGTGAGAAACGAACCACTAGGATAGGGTAGAAAACAAAGAAATAAAGAAAGAAGAAGTCAAGAAAATTTGGTGCAGCCTCACAAAGAAATGGTATCAGCTGAAACTATGCCTAATCATCAAGAAATTCATTATCTTGGTCGCGTTCTCGATAGAGAGAAACAAGCTCCTATAAGTGGAGCTAAAATCTTAATTAATTTGCCAGGTTATTCACGCGTTGTCTATAGTGACTTGGAAGGAATTTATAAATTTCAAGTCCCATTTGGGGATAGCAATGTTCTTGAAGGAGAAATAACGATAGAAGCCAAAGGCTACAAAACATACTATTCCTTCATTAGACTATTTTATGATCAAAGAGACCTTGGTGATATTCAACTTGTTTCTCCTCATTTTCAAGAGACAGAAAATCATGAGAATAATCAGAACTTACTAACATTAGTAGCAGCTATCATGATAGTATTAGCTTTGATTGTAGCGGCACTAACTTTGCCTCCGCCTCAAGAAATACCGCCTCAAGAAACACCAGACACTCCCATTAATCTTCAAAAATCATTGACTATCTCCAGAAAATCAGTTTTTGAAGTTTTACATTCATCAGTTTTTTCTAAAAAAAATGGGGAGCATCCCGTTTTGGCAAATCGCCCGCAGACTGTAAGTCTGGGGCTAGACAAACAAAGCCTGCCTGCGCAGGCTATATATTAAGTCCGCGCAGGCGGACTTGGTTTGTGTAGCTGCGATTTCTAATCGCCAGGTATTTTTTCCAAAGTGGGATGCTCCCAAAAAATGCATATTAAATAGCCTCTTTATTTGACTTTTAAAAGAGGTTGAAAATCAGTATTGATTAACAATAATACACAGTAGACGGGGAATTTATGACACTCACAACTAAAATTCGTCCCACATCAGTTTTTCTCGTTAGTGGTGGTGCAAAAGGCATTACAGCTAAATGCACTATTAAATTGGCAGAGCACCATCCTTGCAAATTTATTCTCATAGGTCGTTCAGAACTGATAGACAAAGAACCAGATTGGGCTAAAGATTGTTTTGACGAACCAGTTTTAAAAAAACGCATTATGGAATATCTTCTCTCGCTGGGAGAGAAGCCTTTACCTATAAATGTAAAAAAACTATATAACAAAATTATCTCTAGTCGAGAAATCAAACAAACTTTAGAAGCAATTCAACAAGCTGGAGCTCATGCCGAATATTTGAGCGTTGATGTCACTGATGGAGATGACTTAAAGCAGAAACTTGCTACTGTTATTGAGCGTACTGGACCGATTAATGGCATCATACACGGTGCTGGCAATTTAGCTGATAAATTGATTGAAAAGAAAACAGAACAGGATTTTGAGAAGGTTTATACTGCCAAAGTGAAAGGTTTAGAAAATCTTTTATCTTGTATTAAACCCAGTCAACTGGAATATTTGGTTTTGTTTTCTTCTGTAACAGGATTTTACGGTAATATCGGTCAGACAGACTACGCGATCGCCAACGAAATTCTCAACAAATCAGCCCATCTCGTCAAACAACGCTACCCCGAATGTCATGTCGTGGCTATAAATTGGGGTGGTTGGGAGAGCGGTATGGTGACACCAGAATTGAAAAAAGAGTTTGCCCGACGGGGTATTGATATTCTTCCTGTTGAAGTCGGGACGCAAATGCTCGTCAACGAACTGCATCCTGCTAATCACCGAACAGCACAAGTTGTCATTGGTAGTCCTCTTGTTCCGCCTCCTGGACCGCTAAACCCCGAACTGCAAACCTATCGCATTCGTCGCAAACTGTCACTTGAAGCCAATCCCTTTTTGTTAGACCATATGATTGCTGGTAAACCAGTTCTACCTGCGACTTGTGCAGTCTCATGGATTGTTGATTCCTGTGCGCAACTTTATCCAGGTTATAGATTTTTCAGTTATAAAGATTTCAAAGTTCTCAAGGGAATTACTTTCAATGAAAATCTACCTAGTGAATATATCCTAGACCTACAAGAAATTGCGAAAACTGATGCTCAGGAAATCATCTTCCAGGCAAAAATCTGGAGGAAAAATCCTGAAAATAAAATCAATTATCATTTCAGCATTGCTGAGGTTCAACTAGTGCGAGAACTCGCCATTTCTCCGAATTATGAATTATTGAATGTCGCAGAAGATAACATCATTACTATGACTGGCAATGATTTCTATCAAACAGGAAAATCATCAATAGTTCCCTTATTTCATGGACCTTCTTTTCAAGAACTCAAAAGAATCTTAAACATTAGTCCCGAAAAAATTACCACTGAATGCGTTTGGAATGAAATCACAGATAAACAACAAGGACAGTTCCCAGTCAGGTCGGTCAACCCTTATGCAATTGACTTGAGCACCCATACCCTGTGGATTTGGCTACAGCATTTTCATCAAGAAATTTGCTTACCCGCAAGTATTCAAAAATATGAGCAGTTCACACACATTCCATGCAATACACCTTTTTACGTCTCTTGCGAAGTAAAAGCGAAGACAGCAAGTAGCATTACCGCCGATCTCATCATACACGATAGGCAAGGGCGAGTTTATGCACGAATGTTGGGAGCTAAGGGGACTATTATACCAACTGAATCTGTCTTAGGAACCAAGTCGTAAAACAGATATTTTTTAACAAAAAAGAACGCAGAACACAGTTGTCAGAATGGGCTCCGCCCCGCTGAGCTAACAGAATAAAAATAATAATCTAAGGAAATAAGCCGTGGAAAAGATAGCAATCATCGGATTCTCATGCCTCTTTCCTGATGCCAAAAATCCTGAAGAATTTTGGCAGAATCTTATCCAGCAGAAAGACTCAACATCATCAGTATCTTCTGAAGAAATAGGAGTAGCTCCACAAGTTTTTTACGACAAAGTTAAAGGGAAACCAGAAAAAATCTATTCTTTGAAGGGAGCATTCATCCGCAACTTTCAGTTTGATGCAACTGGATATAAGCTACCAGCAGACTTTCTACAGAGTTTAGATAATACCTTTAAATGGTCGCTTGATGTTGCCAAAAAAGCTTTGCAACATAGTGGTTATTTGGAGAATGAAGCTGTTCTCTCAAAATGCGGAGTCATATTAGGCACTCTGTCATGGCCTACCAAATTCTCCAATCAATTATTCGCTCCCATATATCAGCAGGTTCTAACACCTGTATTGAGAGAGCTTTTGCAGTGTGAGGAATTCGATTTGGCTTCCTTGAAATCATCTGTGGAAGCCTCAATTTACAACGCAATGGTTTCCGGTTTGCCAGCTGCTATTATCGCCCAAGCCCTTTCTCTATCTAATATTCATTTATGCATTGATGCAGCCTGTTCTTCACCATTGTATGCGACTAAGCTCGCATCTCATTATCTATGGACGCACAAAGCAGATTTGATGTTAGCAGGGGGAATTAGTTCTTCCGATCCTCTGTTTTCGCGAATGTTGTTTTCTGGTATTCAAGGGTATCCAGAAGACGGTGATATTAGCCGTCCCTTAGATAAGTCTTCTAAAGGACTCATAACTGCAGACGGCGTTGGGATGGTTGTGCTGAAACGATATAGTGATGCACTCAGAGATGGCGATCGCATTTATGCTACCATTGCTGGTACTGGACTCTCTAACGATGGGCGAGGGAAACACCTACTCAGTCCCAGTTCTAAAGGACAAATTCTCGCCTTTGAACGCGCTTATCAAGAAGCACAAATCAGTCCAAAAGATATTGATTACATGGAGTGTCATGCAACTGGCACATTACTGGGAGATACGACTGAATTTCATTCAATAGAAACCTTTTTTGGTCAGTATCAAGCAACTCCTCTAGTTGGTTCAGCTAAAGCTAACGTTGGTCATTTGCTAGTTGCAGCTGGTTCAGTGAGCTTGATTAAAGTCCTTTTAAGTATGTCCAAAGGTGTCATTCCACCGACAATTCATGTCACTGACCCCATAGGATGCGAAAACAACGTTATTTCACCTCAAAGAATTGTGAGAAGTACCACCCAGTGGTCCCAAAAAGCACCAGTCAAACGGGCTGCTATCAGTGCATTTGGTTTTGGTGGAACTAACGCCCATATGATTCTGGAAGAGGGAACTGCACAAGAGGACGGAGGACAAGAGGATACACCTTTGCAACCAGCCAAAGTCGCCATTGTAGGTATGGATGCCTTTTTTGGTTCTTGTCATGAATTAGATGCTTTTGACCGCAGCATTTACGATGGAACACAGCATTTTATACCCCTTCCACCTGATAGATGGCACGGCTTAGAAGAGCAACAAGATTTACTCCAGAAGTATGGTTTGCCAAACGGTAAAGCACCAGTAGGGGCATATATTCAGGATTTAGAAATCGATACCTTATCCTATAAAATTCCTCCGAATGAACTGTCCAAACTGAATCCGCAACAACTCTTACTTCTGAAAGTTGCAGATCGCGCCTTAAAAGATGCGGGAATTAAAGAAGGTGCAAATGTCGCAGTCATCATCGCTGCAGAGACAGAGTTTTCTGTTCATCAGTTACAGCAGAGATGGAATCTCTCTTGGCAGATTAAAGAAGGCTTGATTGCTGGGGAAATTTCTTTACCAGAAGAAAAGATTGCTCAACTGGAAACCATTGTTAAAGATGCGATTCACCATCCAGTGGAAACTGGCGAATATGTGAGTTACATCTCCAACATCATGGCGAGTCGAGTTTCTTCGTTGTGGGATTTTACAGGTCCAACATTTACTATTACGGCTGGAGAGAATTCCACATTCAAGGTGTTGGAAATCGCACAAATGCTACTGACTGCTGGGGAAGTCGATGCTGTGCTTGTGGGTGCTGTTGATTTAGCTGGCGGGGTAGAAAACATCTTGCTGCGAAATCAATTAGCACAAATCAATACAGGAGTCAATACCCTCAGCTATGACCAAAAGGCGAATGGCTGGACGGTTGGCGAGGGTGCGGGAGCTGTTGTTTTGAAGCGCCAAGATACGGCAAAAAAAGAGGGCGATCGCATTTATGCAGTCGTCGATGCCATTAGTTTTGCACAACAGTATTCTACATCCAATGACTTACACAATCGTCTGACAATACCTGATGCAGCAGCCATCAACTCCGTCTGTCAACAAGCTTTTCAAGTTGCAGGTATTAAACCGACAGACATAGAATATTTAGAAGTTTGTGGAAGCGGTATTCCCCAAGAAGATGAAGCAGAAATCAAAGGTTTAGTTCAGGCTTATCCTTCAGATAAAAATGGTCTTAACTGTGCAATTGGAAGCGTCAAAGCAAATATCGGTCACACATATGTTGCATCGGGAATTGCTAGCTTAATTAAAACGGCTCTTTGTCTCTATCACAGATACATTCCTGCAACTCCCAAATGGTCTGGTGTCAAAAACCAAGAGGTTTGGCAGGGTAGTTCTTTCTATGTCGCTCCAGAATCAAGACCTTGGTTTTTAAGCAAAGAGGCGAAAAAGCGAGTTGCTGCAATTAATAGTATGGCAATAGATGGGACTTATGCTCACATCATTTTGTCAGAAGAACCAGACCAAGTACAGCGCCATAGCAAGTATTTGGAACAAACACCATTCTATCTGTTCCCCATTGCAGGTCATAATCGCTCTGATTTACTAGACCAGATTCATGCTCTCAAAACAACCATCGAAAATTGTACTTCTTTAAATGTTGCTGCTAGCCAAACTTTTACTGTTTATAAACAGTATGGTGAAGCAAATTATGCGCTTGCAATTTTGGGACGTAATAAAAACGAATTAGCAAAAGAAATTGAAGCTGCCATTAAAGGTGTGAATAATGCTTTTGAAGGGGGCGAAGATTGGCAAACACCAACTGGTAGTTATTTCACAGCTAAACCACTGGGTAAAAAGGGTGGTATAGCATACGTTTATCCGGCTGCTGTCAATTCTTATCTTGGCATTAGTCGCAATCTCTTCCGCTTATTCCCCAGAGTTCATGACGACTTAGCAATCAAAAGTGTTTTCAGTGTTGTCGCGGATATTGCAAAGCTCGTTTTTCCTAGAAGCTTGAATAAATTATCAACCAGACAACTAGAAAATCTCGAACAGCAATTCCTCAATGATTCCTTAGCAATCTTTGAAACTGACATAGGTATTGCCAGACTCCTGACGACAATTATCCGAGATGATTTTCGGGTGAAGCCAAAATATGTTTTTGGATATAGCCTGGGCGAGACTAGCATGATGTTTGCGATGGGGGTATGGAGCAACTTTAGCCAAGGGATTAACACCTTTCACGCATCCTCTTTGTTTGGAGACAGAATATCTGGACCGAAAAAAGCCGTACACGAATATTGGGGATTATCATCAGCACAACAATTATCAGAGGATGATTTCTGGAGTACTTATCTTCTCATGGCGAGTCCATTCCAAGTTCAGGAATGCCTCAAAAATGAAAATCGCGTTTATTTGACTCAAATAAATACACCAGAAGAAGTTTTAATTGCTGGTGATACAGCCGCCTGTCAGCGAGTGATAAAAACTTTGGGTTGCAACGCTTTCCGCGCTCCCTTCAACCATGCAATCCATTGTGAACCGATGCGTTCAGAGTACGACGAAATACTTAGAATCAACACTTTACCTTCTCACAACATTCCTGGCATTATCTTTTACTCTGCGGCTGATTATGAACCCATCACACTAGATAGTCATGTCGTCGCTCGTAGTCTTGCAAAAAATTTGTGTCAACAGCTTGATTTTCCTCGCTTAGTACACCGAGTTTACGAGGATGGGGCAAGAATTTTTATCGAAGCAGGGTCTGGTAACGTTTGTTCTCGATGGATTGATAAAATCCTAGAGAATAAAGAACATATGACTGTATCTCTTAATAGAAGAGGGATCAGTGACCATACTTCTATTATCAGAGCATTAGCAAAACTCTTCAGTCATCAAGTTTCTTTAGACTTATCACCACTTTACAGTCAGACAACAGAAACATTGAGTCAACGTAAACCAACTGTCAAAACTTTAACATTGGGCGAAAATAGAATTTTAACCAAGATTTTGAGTGAAAAAAATCGTCAAATTTTCCAAAACTTAGCTATCAAAACACCTCCTCATCTTGCTATTCATCAGCCTCAGAAGATTCCTCACTCTACAAATGTCGAACTCACAAATTCTTTCAAGGACTCAACGAGTATCCACAATGCTAGCAGTCACTCCCGCAAAATGACTCTATCAACACCAATGCAAGAGAAAGAAAACGTGAAAAATACCACAAATAACAGTTTTAAACACAGGGAAGAGTTACACTCTGATGAGTCAAATCAACCTCAAGAAATCATTTCTCAATCTGTTTTTCATCCAATCAGCATCACTCAAAAACTTAACAATTCCAAACCGAGACTGAACTTAAACCCGTCTCAGTACGAAAAGTTCAGTACTAACAATTATAAAGTTCATAAAGCTCACGCTAACTTCTTACAATCCCGACAAGAGTTGAGCCACCAAATGAGTGAAATTATTCAATTACAAATAGCTTGTGCTGAAAATTTGCTCAATCAGTAACGAATGATGGGTTACAGAAAAACCTGTAACCTGTCTCCTACTCCCTATCCTCTATCTCTTCTGTCAAGAATTCAAGGGAATCGCCACTGTGAAAATCGAAGACACGGTACTAGGTCAATACAATAACAGTCTGAACTTTTTTGGTAACTCTTTTAATCACAATCAAGTTTGGAAAGGTTCTTTAGATTGTGTAGCTTTTGAACAATCAGCTATCAAAGATAAATTGCAGAGTTTAAATAAACCTTGTTACATCGTCAGACTAGCAGGAAAAATTGGTGTCACCAACGAGGGTTATTCTCGTCCTACTGATAATGGGAAAACAGGACAAGTAGAATTGTTGATGACAGCTCCACCCATACCAACACATCATTTAGGAGACCCCAGTTTCTTGCCTCTCATGGTGTAAAATACGCCTATGCGACTGGTGCAATGGCTGGTGGTATTGCCTCTGAAGAGATGGTTATTGCACTCGGAAAAGAGAAAATTTTGAGCTCTTTTGGTGCTGGTGGTTTAAGTTTGGACCGTCTTGAAGCAGCTATTAACTGTATTCAACAAGCCTTACCTCAAGGTCCCTACGCTTTTAATCTCATTCATAGTCCGAATGAACCTGCGATTGAACGCCGTGCTGTAGACTTATACCTCAAATATGGGGTCAGAACTGTAGAAGCCTCGGCATTTTTGGATTTGACTCCCAATATAGTTTATTACCGTGCGGCTGGACTAGGTGTGAATGCAGCTAATCAAATTGAAATCAAAAACAAAGTTATTGCCAAAATCTCTCGTCGAGAAGTTGCTAGTAAGTTTCTCCAACCTGCACCTGCAAAAATTCTGAAAGAACTTGTTGAAAAAGGACTCATTAGTGAGTTACAAGCAAATCTTGCAGCTGGACTTCCCATTGCCGATGATATTACTGTAGAAGCTGATTCTGGAGGACATACAGATAATCGTCCTCTCGTTTGTCTTCTGCCTTCTATCTTGGCATTAAAAAATGAAATTCAGGAAAAATATCGTTACTCAACACCTATCAGAGTTGGAGTAGCTGGAGGAATTGGTACACCACAATCAGCAATAGCTGGCTTTATGATGGGTGCTGCTTATATCGTCACTGGTTCTGTTAATCAGTCTTGTGTTGAAGCTGGAACTTGTGAATATACCAAGCAATTGTTAGCACAAGCAGAAATGGCTGACATGATGATGGCTCCAGCAGCAGATATGTTTGAAATGGGAGTCAAACTTCAAGTTTTAAAAAGAGGAACTATGTTCCCTCTACGAGCACAGAAATTGTATGAGATATACAGAAATTATAACTCGATTGAAGATATCCCTATTGAGGAAAGAGAAAAATTAGAAAAACAAATTTTTCGTAAGAGTCTTGCTCAGATATGGGAAGAAGCTGCAACTTATTTATCCAAGAAAAATCCCGAAAAATTAGGGAAAGCAATCAACAATCCCAAAATGAAAATGGCAGCAATTTTTCGTTGGTATTTAGGATTGTCCTCTCGCTGGTCTAGTTCTGGAGAAAAGGGTCGAGAAGTTGATTATCAAATTTGGTGCGGTCCAGTGATGGGTAGCTTTAATGACTGGGTTCGTGATTCTTATTTGGCTGAGCCAAAAAATCGTCGAGTGGTTGATGTTGCCCATCACATTATGACGGGAGCAGCATTTTTATACCGCATTCAAAGTTTAAAACTTCAAGGATTGCAAATTTCGGATGACTACTGTCAATATCATCCAGTGAGTTCTACTGACTGGTAAGCAGTACAGAAAAGGTTTTTAAAAATTGCAAACTATTATCGGAAGAGGTGTGTAAATCATGGCTTCAAAACAGTCTTATACAGCAGAAGAAATTCAAGCATGCCTAGTATCCATTCTTGCTGATGCACTAAAAATCGCACCCGATGAAATCAATGTACAAGATTCATTAGAGAACTACGGTTTGAACTCAGCCCAAGCCATGCTTCTAGTTACCAAAGCAGAGAAAATGCTGGGATTTGAAGTCTCTGTGATGCTGCTATGGCACTACCCAAACATCGAAGCTCTTTCAGAGCGTTTAGCCGAAGAATCGCAAGATTTAGAGTCACAAGTTGAAGACAGAGTTATCCCTCGAACAAATCTTTCTGCTTTCAAGACGACAACGCTAGATTTGAGTGCAGAAGCTGTTTTAGACTCGAACATCCGTCCCTCATCGAGTTATCAATTTACCAGTACACTAAATAATGTTTTCTTAACTGGAGGAACAGGCTTTTTAGGAGCTTTCCTTATCGATGAATTACTACGGACAACTCATGCAGATATCTACTGCTTAGTACGTGCTGCGACTTCTGAAGAAGGTAAGCAAAAGCTGAAGAAAAATTTGCAACAATATTTACTTTGGAAAGAAGAGTTCAGCCCCAGAATTATCGCTATTCCTGGAGATTTATCTCAGCCTTACCTAGGTATCAGCACTGAAGGGTTTGAAATGCTAGCAGCTAATCTTGACGCTGTGTATCACAGTGCTGCTATGTTGAATTATGTCTATCCTTACTCAGCACTAAAAACTGCTAATGTTCTGGGAACTCAGGAAGTGATACGTTTGGCAAGCGCAATTAAAGCCAAACCTCTACATTACGTTTCCAGTGTTGCTGTTTTTGAATCACCAGTTTATGCTGGCAAAGTCGTTAAGGAACAGGATGACTTTAATCATTGGGAAGGGATTTATCTTGGTTACTCTCAGACGAAGTGGGTTGCTGAAAAGTTAGTGAAAATTGCAGGCGATCGCGGACTTCCCGTTACCATCCACAGACCACCATTAATATCAGGGCATAGTCAAACAGGTGTGTCTAACACCCATGATTTTACCAACCTAATGATGAAGGGTTGTCTTGAGATGGGATGTCTTCCAGATGTGGACTATATGCTGGATATGTCTCCTGTGGACTATGTGAGTCAGGCGATCGCCTATCTCTCAAGACAGAAAGAATCCATAGGCAAAGCTTTCCACTTGCAACATCCTGAACCAATCTCCCTAAAGATGTTAGTTGACTGGATGCACTCTTTTGGTTTTCCAATTCAATTGATTCCATACGATGAGTGGCAAACAATGTTAATCAAAAACGTCACTTCACAGCAAAATCCTTTATACACACTGCGACCATTCTTGCTTGAGAAGTGGTCTCAAGAAGGACTCACTATTCCAGATTTGTACCTGCAAGCTAAAAGACCAACCATCAGCTGTCAAGAGACGCTTAAGGCACTTGCTGGAAGCTCTATTGTTTGTCCACCAATAGACTCGAAATTGTTGATGACATACTCTTCTTACTTGATTTCAAGCGGTTTCTTGAAGGTTGCATAGCAAACTAAGAGTTAAGTTGCTGCACTTTTAAAGAAGAAGGCAGAAAATCCCCACGGATGAAATCCGTGGGGATTTTAGCAAGGAAAGGATTTCTTTTTTCCATAAATAAATGATGTTGTTGGTCAATTCGTGTGGGGTGATAAGCTGTTCCACATTTAATTTGCATTTTAAACCGCAGAGGCGCTCCAGAGCGCAGAGTAAGAGATAAAAGAGTTTGATGCTTTTTATCAAAACTTGAAATTATGCGGCGTTAGATGTGTTTTAGCTTACCCCTGATAAACTCGTTTCCAGCCTGAGGCTGGAAATGCCAGCGAAGAGGCTCTGCCTCTAAGTACCGGAGGCGGAGCCTCTTAGTAGCGCATTCCCTGGCTCAGCCAGGGAACGAGAAGCTTAGGGGGTGTTACTCCAAGCCGGGAATTCCCAATCCTGATTCTTTATTCTGAGTTTTGAGTTCTGTTAGCGTAGCGGGGCGCAGCCCGTACTTTTTCGGTAACACTGCCATCTTCATGAAATGGCAATGTCTTTCGCTGCCTATCAATACTGCCAGCACTTCAAATTCAAGCCATAACCTTCCACAGCAACAGCCGCAACAGAATTGTTATCAGGTACAAGCTCTAACAGGCTCCAATGTTGCTCTGTTTTTAGCTTTGCGGATTGTCCTGGAGTGAGGGAAACCTCTATTTGCTCTAGCTGAGCAAGTCCGACTCCAGTTGCTTTTAAATATGCTTCTTTGCAAGTCCAGTAGCGGAAAAACACTTGCTGCATTTGATGGGGAGAAAGCCCACACATCACCGCATATTCCCCAGGTGAAAAGTATCGTTTAGCAAGGGCGAGAACATCGGAAATCGGGCGGATGTACTCTAAGTCTACTCCCACCAGGCGATCGCAACTCACTGCACACAGAGCTAACCCTTGAGAATGAGTCAAGTTAAACCAGAGTTTACTATTAGCAAGTGTATCTGCTAACACTGGTTTGCCAGAGGGTTCATAACAGAACTGCAACTGTTGCGGTTCTATACCCAAATAGCGACCCAATATCGTTCGCAGTATACCCCGACCAGCAATAAAACGCTGCCGATGGAGTTCTTTATAGAACCGCTTTGCCCGACAAACTTCGTCGCTGGAGAGGGTTGCGCTCAAATGTTGCAACTGTGTTTCTGGTCTGTCAAGGTCAATTCGCCAGACATGAACTTCATCCTGCAACAAAGTTAAATCTGCCGATGCAGGTAGCCACAAATGATTATTAACAGTCATTGAGTCACGCAGTAATAGTCAGCTAATGCCTGAATTAGATACTTAAATTTCGAGAGGACTGGTGCTAACAGCGTATTTTGCCGCTGTAAACTATCGTCCTCCACGTATTGTCCGGTGATTTACCACTCCCGCGACAAGATGTAGAGGAGGCAGGCAGTGCGTTGTAGAGGAATCTCCCCCCGTTGTTCGCATGCCTCCTCATTTGGAGGAGCGGAGCGTATTGCGCTCCGTTGTCGCAAAGCGATTCAGCGTCTCCATTAGCGTAGCGTGCCCGCAGGGCTTAGGAGATAGTAGCTGCCATGATGTGTGGATTTATCCCGTTTTCCCCTCGTCTGGGTTTTTTGATGAAAACCCTAATCTCACACTCAAATCAAAGTCAAAGGGTTTTGTCGCTTTTTCCAAGAGATAGAAGAAAAAGTACGTTGTCAAAATCAGTTTTGCTTTTTGACTTTGCCGTCATTATACAACTTTATGAGCTTATCCTAATAGTCTTCTTGTAACCGATTCTGAACTATTTTTAGAGTTTTTGTGTTTCAAGCACTGGGAGGCAATGTCTTGTGATCAAGTGTGGTGAAATATGCCGAACTATGAAAACACGCTTTCCTGATAAGGAAATATTATTAACGCTATCACCATTTTGGTGTCAAGTCCTGTTGACCTTTTGTAACAATATCGTTATATTTATTTACATAAGGAAACAATACAAAAAACAAAACAAAGAAACGAATTATGTACACCACTGTTAATGAAGACGGCATTCTCAATAACTACGCAATAGAACCTCAAATGTACCATGCTAACTACCCCAGCACTCAACAGCAGCGCCGCTATGCTTTCGGTGGCGCAGTTGCACTGCTTTTTGTGACTGCTCTTGTTTTTGTTGCCTTAGGTGTTAGCTAAGATTTTCTTCTTCTCGCTATTGGTATCTGTAATCGTCAGTTGAGCTTCCTCTCCTCGCCTCGGTTGGTTTCACCGAGGTTTTTGGTTGCTGTCGGGTGTGGCAAACAATCTTTACCTAGAATCAACAGATGGAGAGCATACAGATTTTAGTCCCCTTTCGGGGAAGAGGTTATGGAAAAAATGGCATTAATCCCCTTTAGGAGAAAAATATTCTTTTTGGCTCAACTAAATTCAGATAAGGAGCCAGATTTTAGAACTTAAGATTCACCAAAGGCATTTTTTGAACCCAAGCGCCTAAATTCCGGCTCCTCTATTTTCGAGTATTGCAGTCACGTCGTAGCGTGCTTACTAAATGACCAGCTGTAATTACCGCCGGCGATAAGGCACTGCATTCATGTAATCAATGTTTTGAGGTGAGATCCGTTGCGGAAGATTACCTGCTGGATTAATACTCTGAGCCATTCCCGCAAACAGCGTTGGATCACCTGCCTTAGCTTGCTTGTCGGGTGAAGTGTAGCGACGCACAATCGTTTGCCAGACAATTTGTGGGAAGCCAAGTTTCGCACGATAGTATTTATCGTAACGTGGAGACTTGATGTTGAAGGGCAATTCGCTACTTCCTGAAGGCAGAACCCGACGACGTTGGTACGGAACGATGCTGTCACCAAAGTTCTCTATGTACTCATCACTGTTAAGCAGGTCATTGATGAGCCCAGCCCGACCCTTGGTTGCTATCACAATCGACCACGCAATTTTTTCTCGTTCGCTGTAAACATCACGCCCCAAAATCTTCTGAACGCAATGTTCTACAAAGCGGTAGTTGCTGTTGAGGTTATAAAAGCTATTGGTGAAAGTATTGGATAGGCACAATCCACGAATGAACTCGCGCACGGTGATCTGTCCACTGCGTAGCTGCGATTCTAAGAAGGGTTCCCGATCAGACTTAAAGGCATGGAAAAATATCTGGCGGTAAGCTGCCTCGATAAGATTATCCAAGTCAGTAGCAGAAAGCAGGTTGTCGGTTGAGAAGATTCTGGGCTGTTCATCACCCGGAACTTCATAGCTAGCAACACGATTATTCTGAGATAAAGGTGCATATTCTAGTAGTGGAATAGCCACGTTTAAAAAACTCCCTTCTTACGGAAACTTTACAAATATCCCTGATCATAAGGGTAAAACGGGCTACAGTTCTCAGCTTTCTGATAAAATATTACAGTCCTTAACATTAGGACAAAAGCTGAAACTGTAAGGTTTCCATCTGATAGACATTACATCACTTTGGCACGTTTGGAACAGGGGACTCTGCCAGTTGAGCGGTGTAGGTAGTTCACCAAGGACGAAAAGCTAACCCAAACTTCCGCCAAAATCTGCGTGTCTTTAGACCGCAGTATGGCTTAAGTTACTCCTCTCCAAAATGCCAGCGGGTCTGAGATTGAAGGGTAGGGGGGCCAGCTACGTAAGCTCGTCGCGTCCATTTGCTCTGGTGGTGTTTCTAGCCCTAGCCCCAGACAAAGATGGGAGAGAACCGCTGCAAAGTCCTTACCGTGACCAGGACTGCCCAGATAAGCATGGACGTATTCATGGGCAACAATACTCAACCAATTCTCCGGAGTCACCCGACCTGCATCAATGAGGATTGTGATTGGGGTTATCGAAATATTACATAAACCATCTAGCCCAAATGTTTGGGCTAGGGGGACCGCAAAGATTCTGGTATCGGGGCGCATTTGAGGGTAAAAACATTCATGGCAGGCTTCCAGACAGCATCGAAGAGCTTCATTCACCACATGAATGTTTTCGCCAATCCAAGTACAGATGATAGTGCGATCGCCCCAAAGTGGTGGGCGCTCTGCGCCATCGCTCCTTGGACGGCTAAGAGCGGGAGCATCGGGTAGGGTCTCCATCACATCCACCATCGCTGGGTCTAGCACAAAGCCTTGCATCACCCGCAGATACTCAATACCACGGGTGTATGCATCACTGCTGTGACAATCGATCACCAACCTAACAAGGAGAAATATTGTCTGGAGATGTCTTGTCGGGCTTGAAGCACTTCCTGAGCTTGAGTGGGGCTGACATCCGAAATAACAGCATCCCCCGGATTGACTTCTGGATGGCTCAATGAATCTGTCCCGACGCGGGTTTCAGTGCAGAATGATGCTGTGCTGAATCCGCCGAAACGCTTCACCGTACTGGTTCGCATTCGCAAATCGGGGCTGCCAAACCAGAAGCGCTCAATTGAACTCATGGTGTCATATTCGGTTATCAGAACCAGTCCATCATCATCATCCATGTGGTACTGACCGACAACAGGTACGATTTCGCCATAGCCCCGATCACGAAGTAACCGACCTTGCCGAGGATTATCCGCATCTGGTACTAGAGCAAACACAGTTTTGCCCTCATGATTCTCGCCTTCTTGATCCCAGCCCATTGAGCCTCCCCAGCTCACGCTGCAACCCCCAACAGCCAGACTTGCATCAATCTGGTGGAATTCACACAAAGTTATGACTTCTGGATCATCCGCCGCTAGAGCATCTACCTTGATTTGAGACTCACCACCCTCAGATCGTTTGAAAGCAAGGTGATGGGTTGTGCGCTGCGATCGCCAAGAGCCTGCACTCCGTTGAAAAAACTCCATTGCGTCCATTAATTAAGTCCAAGCCTCCAGACTGATGTTCTCGCCTACTTTATTTTTTATAATAAAGCCTCAACTGCATCAGTTTCAGATGGTCAATTTTAAGACTGTTCCTGCTTTCCTAGAAACTAATTGTGTGCTTTTGTCAATCAGTATTACTATGTGAACTACCCAACACCGACCCTTACGGGTACGGTGTGCGCTTCCGACTTCATTGACCGTTGCCCCTTGCCCTTACGAGTAGGTGGTCTTACACAGCCTCCATCAGCAATAACGGGGTTCCCTCCGCCATTGTTAAGCCTCTGGTGTTCCTGTTAAGGGACGGATTGCAACAATCTTGCCACCCAAACGGGTGATATTCTGCATCATCTCATTCATGCGATTGAAAGGCACCTGAATTAAGGTAGTGCTGCTATTGCGGATGGGATAGCTCCTTTGCTCAGTTTGGTCGTTTTGTCGTAATCCCTCCACTTCATAAACAAACATGCGGTTATCTGTCGTTGAACTGGACGCTTTTGTGAGTAAAGATAATCCAAGCATGGTGCTACAATCTCCTGAATAATTGTTATCTCAGTTATCAGTTATCAGTTATCAGTTAAGTAGCTCAACCTAATTAAACGTGAAATGTCATTACGTTAGCGCAGCGTGCCCGGAGGGCATACGGAACGCAGTGTAGACGCGTTTGCGCAGCGCCCCCTTAGGGGCTAGCGGCTTCCCGAAGGGTAGCGAAGTAATCGCAAAGACTCTATTTTACGTTTTTCAATGTTGACCTACTTATCAGTTATCAGTTATCAGTTGTCAGGTTTGCTTGTTCACTGATAACTGTAGTTCCTAAAAGGAACCGCTACGCTCCACTGTTGACTGAATTTAGGCGAGGGAAATGCTCAAAATGCGGCTACCTCGTTGGTTGAGCCGTTGCATTGTGGGGGACAACTGTTCATAAGCAACCAGGTACTCACTGATGCTGCGGCGAATTTGAGTCGTGCGTCCACTAGCCGCTTGCGTCACCCGAATGCGATAGAGTTGTCCTCGTTCCCCACTGATAGTTCCGCTCAGTTCGCCTCCAAGAGTGGAGGGACGTACTGGGGTAGCAAGGTTCAGTGCTAGTTCCTGAGTAAGGCGAGCCTGCTTGGTATTACCCTGAGAGCGATCGCTATTGGCATAGCCCCGATAGAGTTGAAACAGTCGGTTAAAGCCAATTGTTTTTTGCCCAGCTTGAGTCGTAAACCCCTGATAATAAGGCACAATCATCTCGCCAAAATGATCTTGATATTCTTGAGAATCAAGATAAGAGTTAATCTCTGCCTCGTACCCCCGCTTAATGTAAAGATTGACATGCTCAGAAATTTCAGACTGATCATAGGGAGCACGTCCCAATAAATGCTTATAGTTCAATTCAATGAATCGAGTTTGAGATGTGGCATAGAAAAACTTTTGTCGATACAACTCTGACATTGCCAAGGCTCGAACAAAATCACGAACAGTGATATCGCCCCCGCGCAGTAGAGATTCCGCACTAGTTAAGCGTTCCAACTGCATCAGATGCTCATTGCCAAATACCTGGCGGTAGGTTGCCCAAATCACCGTTTGGACATCTTCTTCGGTATAGTTTGCTCGCAATTCTACTGGGGCTGATGCAAAAAAAGGCTCAATGCCTAACTGTTGAGCTGTCATTGAACTTATCATAATAGGCTCCTAAAAACTGCTTAGAAAAAAGTCTAAATAAGCGACTGTTATGAACTACTGTTATGAACTGCGGAATGTTAAAAATGTTGCCCAGAACTTTTGACCTCTGACGATATAGCTTTAACTACACCAACAGTTCGCCAGCGTTCTGGACAAGCAGAGAGCTTCTAGCTCAGAGCATTGATGGCATAGTCGATGTAAGAATTTGCTTCAACAGCTGGATCACCAGACAAACCGTGGTTAGATTTGATATATTTGAGCGCCTCAACATACCAGCTAGGAGACAAATCAAAGGTGCGGTTGATTTCAGCCAAACCAGAAATCAAGTAATCATCCAGTGGTCCGGTACCGCCTGCAATTAGGCAGTAAGTGATCAGGCGAATGTAATAGCCAATGTCCCGCACACACTTGTCTTTACCACGCTGAGTTGATGCAAAGTTGTTGCCTTGCATTTGGGTTGTGTAAGGAAACTTTTGATACACAGCATTGGCTGCACCATCTGCCAACGACTTGGCTTTGCCGCTCAGCGCTTTCGCAGCTTGCAGGCTTGCCGTCGCCTGACGCAAGCGCCCAAAGCCGATTTGGAGTTCAACAGAACTGAGATAACGTCCTTGTGAATCGGCAGCTGCTACAGCTTCAGTGAGGGGAGTTTTCATATGCGACTAAACCTCTTAACGAATGTTTAACACGTATCCAAATAGACGACACAGGAGAATGATATACTTGGTGTACTAAGGGAAACTCAGCCTAACCTACAGCCGCAGCAGCCCGATCAAAATAGCTGCTCAATTCAGCCATCAAAGAACTACAGTCACCTGGGGTAATGTTATTACGATCATTGGCAATGGCGATCGCTGCTTCCTTCATCTTGCTCACAGCATCAGCCACAGAAGCACCAGGAACTCCCAACGCTAGGTAGGTTTCCCGCAATCCGTTGAGACAGCGATCGTCCAGAACGCTAGCATCTCCAGTGAAAATCGCATAGGTGACATAGCGAAGGATAATGTCCATGTCCCGCAAACAAGCAGCCATCCGGCGGTTGGTATAAGCATTACCACCAGGTGCAATCAGCTGGGGTTGGTCATCAAACAACGCCCGTGCAGCATTGGCGACAATTGTAGACGCATTACCTGTGATGCGGTTAACCACATCCATGCGCTTGGGACCATCTGTCACCATCTTGAGCAATGCATCGATTTGAGCATCACTAACGTAGTCACCACGGGTATCGGCTTGAGAAACCACTTTTGTGAATGCATCTAACATGCAAAAATCTCCCTGTTATAAAGTTTTTGAGTCTGGTTATCCAGTTTTCTCGCTAGCCATCACGTCCCCAACTAGCAACCAAAAGTAGACAAACATCTCCCTCGACAGAAGTGAATACTCTTTCTGTCAGGAAACAACGTTTACCTCACCATCAAGGTGTTATAATTCGCGAGACTGAGCGAGAAGCTTGGAAAATCTCGAGTTCTGGCCTTTCAAAACCAAGAACTCAAGCTCTCATTACGTTATTAACCATTGTCTTGATTGAACCAGTTTGTTTGTGCAAATTTCGTGCAATGGGTGTTGCCTGTATGTAGAGATTTGTTAAGACGCAACGCAATCGAACAGCATAGTGTTCATGTAGCGTTCCGTCCATTCTGAACCAAAGGATTTTTCGAGAACGCGCCGTGTTTTGTCGTTTTGGCGTTGTCTAGTGCAGTAGTATTCCTGTCCCGTCATGATTTTTGCTTGTTCTTCAGCAGAGGTGACGGGAAGAGTTTCGCAAGCAATACGGCAATGAATGGTCAAAAACTGCTGTACCCGTTCGAGGAACTGGGTTTCTTCCTCCGCATTCATCGGTCGGATAAACATGCAAAACTCAGAGAAAATGTCCCCCCACGGGGGTAACTCGCGCAATTGGGAAAACTGCACAACTGGAAGAGCACAGAGGGCGGCTTGATAGGTGGCTGGGAGTGTTCTATCTGGATTTATAGGAGATAAGTCGGCGATCGCTGCACCGATTTGCCCCCGACTCCCCACAAGATCAGTGCCAAACATCGGCAAAGCATACTCTGTGCGGGGAAACATCACACAGTGGAGAATATCCAAACCGTTGCCTACCTGAGCCAATTCTAGATGGAGCTTGCGAAATTGAGGAGCCTGATAGCAGTGATTTTCAATAACCAGCCTTTCGCCTTCCAGATGGTTTTCGATATAGCCCAAATCTTCTGGTATGTTGTAGGGTGATAAGTCCAAATATATTTGCCAAATTGCCTCAATAGTATCTGCAAGTCTACGAATAAGAGAATGCTGCCGTCTCCGGAGA
>JAAUSC010000250.1 GCA_012031965.1 Scytonema sp. RU_4_4 | reverse complement strand
AGTCGGAATTTGTTTGCAACCCAACAGACAAGAGAACCCAGAAGACAAGGATAACTCTTCTCCCCTTGTCCCCCCTGGCCCCTTTCGCCCCTTCATCCCCACTCCGCTGGGGACCCCGAGTTCCCCAGAGGGGACCCCACCCATCCCCCTTGTCCCCCCCCTCTTCCCGTCTCTCGACGCACCCCTCCCTTGGGACCACATCCACACTGGCATTGACAAAAAATGGCTCAAGGAAGATTTACAACGTGCTCTAGAAGCAGCAACTGTACCAGATTGCTCTTTTGATGGTTGTTCTCACTGTGGTGTCTGTAGCACTGACTTTGGTCATAATGTTGTGATTGAGCCGCCTTCTATCCCAGAATTTGCGGGTGAGTTTGTCCCAAATACGACCAAAGCACAACGGCTGCGTGTCTGGTTTGGTAAACAGGACGGTATGGCTTTAGTTGGGCACTTAGATTTGATGCGCCTATTTGATAGAGCGCTCCGGCGAGCAGGATTGCCAGTTTCTTTTACTGGTGGGTTTCATCCAACCCCTCGCATTTCTATTGCCCATGCTTTGCCTTTGGGAACTACAAGTAGTGGTGAAATTGTCGATTTTGAGCTAACACAACCAGTAGACTTGGAGACTTTTCGCCAAAAATTAGCTGATGCTCTGCCATTAGATATTCCTATATATCAGGTGGAACAGCTATATTTAAAAGCAAATGCTGTATCCCAAGTTCTGGAGGCTGCTGAGTATCTAATAACCGTGGCTTCCCGTATTGAGGCTACATCTGTACAATGGCAAGGCTGGATTGAAGCAATCAAAACCAAAGATGAGTTTTGGTGGGAACACACAACCAAGTCAGGCAAAACTCAGTTGGTAAATCTGCGCGATCGCTTGTTTGAGTTAGAATTAGTAGAGTTGACAAAACACCGAGAGCATCAGGAAGAGCCTACAGTTATCCTGCGATATGTCGGTAGCTGTCGTCATGATGGGGTGCTGTTGCGTCCTGAACAAGTCCTGTTTATGCTAGAACAAGTAGCAGGTACAGAATTCCATTTGCTGCAAATCCATCGAAATCGTCTGATTTTGGCAGTTTAATTTTTTGAGGGCAATTTGCTAGTAGTTGCCCTCTGGTAGTACATATTAAGGAATTGATTTTTAACAAGGTTGCGTTAGAATGGGA
This sequence comes from Scytonema sp. RU_4_4, assembly GCA_012031965.1. GTDB lineage: Bacteria > Cyanobacteriota > Cyanobacteriia > Cyanobacteriales > Nostocaceae > Brasilonema. The sequence goes on along the minus strand of JAAUSC010000250.1, from coordinate 7,867 downwards.
TGAAGAGAAATTTTCTGGCGCTGCATTAAGTGAACTGATTCGCTACCCTGTTACTCAGGGCGCAAAAGCAAAGATATTAGAGTGAAACTTCTAGGGTTGTTTTATCCCAGACAAACAGAGGCAGATTAATAACACTCTCTTTAAGCTCGGCTTGTGAATCAGCAATCACCAACAACAGGTTCGTCAGCTTCTCTGATTCTATGATTTTTAAAATTAATTTGAATGCCCAATCCACAATTAGGTAGTACCAAGTCACAAGTACCGAGTGTTGAGATAGTGTTGAGTCACGAGTAGTGAGTGCTGAGTGTAAATGACCCAGAACTCAGAACTTAGAACTTACCAACTCACCGAAGACCACTTGCTACGACGGGGGACTTTGGGTTTTCCATGGAGTGGGGTTGGGGAGATACACCAACGCCAGTCCTCTAAGGAGGAAAACGTCAGTTCCTAACAATGGGGAAAACCCCCAAGGGTAGACTGGCTCTCCTTCTGGAGCTTACGCTCAACGAACAGTTGCCTCAACTGGAGGCTTTGGGCTCCCCTCTGGGGAACTCGGGGTCCCCACGGAGTGGGGATTAAGGGCGGAGGGGAAGGGGAGGCTCCCCCCTATGCCTACGGCACGCCAAGGGCGAACGGGTTCACCCTTCGGATATGCCTGCGACACGTCTACGACGCAATTCGTAGCTCCTCCGTAGGAGCACGACGCCAGTTGCCTACGGAGCTTGATACGCCACTTACACCGACTACCGGGAAACCCTAGTCAAGCAGTGGCTCCCCTCCTGCAGAGCGCGCTTACTCACCGCACGGTACTGTCCTCCCCAACGCAATGGCTTCTCAGAACTCTCCAAGGAAAGGGTATTGCATCAAAAATAAACCACGGACGGGTAATTTAATTGCTTAAATAATATGCAACCGTTCTGGATGAATCAGGCGTGTAAACGCAGTAGAACGCGCAAATAGCTCCTAGGTTTGAGCAAATAAGCGCAACTTTTACCAGCAGCGTATAAGCGGGCTTGTCGCGGCCAGAGGTATAACAAAACCGCTAAGTCTATTTGTGCTGCCAGTTTTTGAGGAAAATAATTGAATGCCAAAACAAATTATCATCGCGGAACAGCATCAAATTGCTGCAGTATTTTCTGAAGACCAAATACAGGAACTTGTTGTAGCCACGGGTCATCACCAAATCGGTGATATCTACTTAGGAGTGGTGGAAAATGTATTACCTGGGATAGATGCAGCTTTTGTTAATATAGGAGATCCAGAACGCAATGGTTTTATTCATGTCACTGACTTAGGACCGCTACGGCTGAGGCGTACAGCAGCGGCTATTACAGAATTATTAACACCGCAGCAAAAAGTATTAGTGCAAGTGATGAAAGAGCCAACAGGTACTAAAGGACCAAGGCTCACAGGAAACATTACCTTGCCTGGACGCTACGTCGTACTGATGCCATACGGTCGAGGAGTCAATTTATCACGCCGGATCAGGAGTGAAAACGAGCGTAACCGTTTGCGTGCGCTGGCAATTTTGATTAAACCTGCAGGAATGGGTTTGCTAGTTCGTACCGAAGCTGAAGGCAAACCGGAAGAGGCGATTATCGAAGACTTAGAATTGCTTCAGAGGCAATGGGAAGCAATTCAGCAAGAAGCGCAATCAACACGTCCTCCAGCGCTGCTGAATCGGGATGATGATTTTATTCAGCGCGTACTGCGGGATATGTACGGCGCAGATGTGAATAGAATTGTGGTAGACTCCAGTACTGGTTTGAAGCGAGTGAAGCAGTACTTGCAGAACTGGAGTGGTGGACAAACACCACAGGGGGTGTTGATTGATCATCACCGCGATCGCACACCCATTCTAGAATACTTCCGCATTAATGCTGCAATTAAAGAAGCCCTAAAACCCAGAGTAGACCTACCTTCTGGAGGTTACATCATTATCGAGCCGACAGAAGCATTAACAGTGATAGATGTCAACTCTGGCTCATTTACGCGATCGGCAACAGCCAGAGAAACTGTTTTATGGACCAACTGCGAAGCCGCCACAGAAATTGCTCGTCAGCTGCGGCTGCGCAATGTTGCAGGAGTAATTGTCGTTGATTTTATTGATATGGAATCGCGGCGTGACCAACTGCATGTTCTAGAACATTTCAACAAATCACTAAAAGCAGATAAAGCTCGTCCCCAGATTGCCCAACTCACTGAGTTAGGTTTAGTAGAACTCACCCGTAAACGTCAAGGTCAAAATATTTACGAATTGTTTGGTAGAGTTTGTTCCACCTGCGGTGGTTTAGGGCACATTGTCCATTTACCAGGAGAAACTGAAAACCGACCCCTAGCACCAACAGAATTACCAGACCGCTTTGCATCCTCCTTGCCCTATAGAGAACCACGTCTGCCAGTTGCTCGACCGACTGAATCACGGGAAAACTTTGAAGGATATAATGAAGCATACGAAACTGACAATGATTTGGCGACTTTGAATCTAGTCAATCATCCCAGCTACCAAGAAATTAGCGATAGCAGAAAGCGTCGTACTCGACGTAGCACTCGCCTAGACAGACTAAATGGGGGGAATGGCAAAGATGAGCCACGGGTTGTGGCTAACTCTCTGGCGTTTTTGAACGAGCCAGACTTGGAAATGGATGACGACTCAGAAGTTGGAGCTCCATCAGAGATATCTTCACCTAGTATTAGCAAACCTTCTTGGGGTGAGCGAGCCGAGCGTAGCAAAGTGACAAAGGTAGAGCCAATCAAGCCAGTGGTAGAACCACCGGAGATTGTGACTGTAGAAATGTCGTCTGAGGAACAGGATGTCTACGCCCAGATGGGTGTCTCTCCGTTGGAAAAGTTGAGTCGGGAGGTCAGAAATCCTAAATCTGTCATCATCAACGTCACCCTACCTGGGCATGGTCCTGCAACACCGACTGAATCAACCTCAGAATTACCTGTCTCTCAAAGAGCAAGCGGCGTAATCACAGTCGAGCCACCAAACGAAACTGTTCCAGAAACTGCATCATCTGATGACGTATCGGATTTTGCCACAATGACAGATGAAAGTGAAGTGACCAGCAGCCTAAGTGATAAACGCCGCCGTCGCCGTCGTTCTTCCTCTGTGGAGACAGATACATCTACCACATCTGAAAGTTAACAAACTTATGATAAAAACGGAGCAAACTGTTGCTTCTATTGGGTTGTCAGCACCCACCACACAGATGAAGTGGTTAGAGTTTTCCACGCACTCTAGCATTCAAGGGCTGATTGCAGGTGTGGATGAAGTAGGACGAGGAGCTCTGTTTGGTCCTGTGGTAGCAGCAGCAGTCATACTACCAGATAGCGCTTTGCCAGAACTCATCGCAGCAAAAATTAAAGATAGTAAAAAGCTATCCAGTTCTCGACGAGTACGGCTAGCTCAACAAATCTGTGCGCTGGCTATAGACTGGAAAATCGGTTTTGCTTCAACAGCCGAAATTGACCAAATGAATATTCTCCAGGCAACAATGCTAGCAATGAAGCGGGCTGTTCTCAAGCTAAAGGTGCAGCCTGCTTTGTGTTTAATTGACGGTAATCAATCAGTAAAAGACCTGCCTGTGGCACAACAAACGATAGTCAAGGGAGATGAACGCTCTGTTGCTATTGCCTCTGCTAGCATTGTTGCTAAAGTTTGGCGTGATGACCTCATACTTCGCCTTGCCTCAAAGTACTCTACGTATGACTTGGAACACAACAAGGGTTATGGAAGCCAGCGACATCTAATGGCACTGCAACAGTATGGACCTTCACCATTACATCGTACGTCCTTTCGTCCTTGTCAAAGGACAGTACTCAGTTCTCCTGAGCGAGTGTCTTCACACAAGCAAGACAAGACAGATCATTTGCTGGACTTGACAGATGAGCCAATGCACACTTCATTTATGAAAAGTCTGTTGGCACAATGATTGAGTCAAACCAGTTTTCTCAATTTTGAGTTATGAATGACTTATTACGCGGGGTATACGTTATGTAACGCTGGATAATTTTTTATGATGAATGTAACCACAGATTTACACAGGTAAACACAAATTTCTTTATGAAGAATTCCATGACTTTTTCGTAAAGATTGTATACGTAAGCACCTGAGCGCAGCCAGAAACCATAAAGCCACGAATTTATGAAAGGCTGTCTTCACATCTGCATAAGTCTATGTACATCTGTGGTTAATTACAGCTATGTGTTCAGAAATACTAAAACCTTCTCATCACTACTCTGGGTTGAAGATGGGCATAATCTTATCATCAAGCCCTCTTTCTCGCGTTTGTAATATCACCCAACGGCAGTAATCTGCTATGAGTTGATGTAGTAATCTTTGCTTAATTGTTAACAAAACGCTTTTCAGTAAACCATTGCCTGTTGCTTCTAATATTGCCTTGGGTGTATAGGAAAATGGTGGTGGTAAGTCTACTAACACTTCCAAATCAGCTCTTCCCTTAAGAAGAGTGCTAGTAACTTGCTGATCAGGCGATAAATACCCTTTTAGATTCAATGAAAAGCGCTGGTTGATATACTCTATACCAAGGATTTCACAACGTACTGAGCGTACAGAAATCGTTCCATTGGATTCAGCCCAGACTTTCATGTCTACAGTTGGTTGAATGCTAATTGACATAAAGTTCAGAGGACGCATTTTCAAGCGAAAAACTTCCTCGCCAAGCTGTTGAATACGACTAGGATCAACTAAAGCGTTAACCAAGCGTTGAGGTTGACGCAGGTAGTGCTGAATTGGAATGGGCTGTTGTGGGATAGTAATTTCAACTGATTGAGAGGCAGTAAATCGGGTAGGCATGAGCATATAAAATACTTGTTAAATAATTGTAATATTTTCTCAAAAAATTGTGTTTTTAGTAATGAAGCATAATTCATGAGTGTGGAAAGAATTTTATGATGTCTGATGACAAGCGAAGACGGAGACGCTCCGCCTCCAGTCAAAAAAACTCAATACAAATTGAACTGTCCACACAAAACTAAACTTCATGACCCTATCGATTGCACATTTAGGACCTCCTGGCACTTACACAGAACAAGCAGCTCTTTTTTATCTCAACTGGCTCACGAAAAGTACGCCAGTTAAGGCTATGTTATGCCCTTATCCCAGCAATGCTCAGACACTACGAGCCGTTGCTCAAAAAGAGGCACAATTGGCTGTTGTACCTGTGGAAAATTCTATTGAAGGCAGTGTGACCATGACGCTGGATACATTATGGCAACTAGATAGTTTGCAAGTTCAGTTGGCTTTGGTTATGCCCATTTCTCATACATTAATTTCCTGTGCGCAAAGCTTGGAAAATATCAAAACAGTTTATTCTCACCCACAAGGGTTAGCACAATGTCAGGTATGGTTGGAGAGGTTTCTCCCGAATGTACAACTCATTCCAACAAATTCCACCACTGAAGCACTACTGCAACTGAAGCAAGACTTAACTGCTGCTGCCATCTCATCCGAACGGGCGGCGCAATTGTACAACCTACCGATCATAGCTAGCGGGATTAACGACTATCCGGAAAACTCTACTCGTTTTTGGGTGGTCAGTCAAGGTCATTTGCCAGTCTCCCATCCCACTACTTTAGAATACACTTGTCACACGTCCATTGCTTTTAGTGTTCCTGCTAACATACCAGGAGCGTTGGCAAAACCTCTACAGGTATTAGCTCGTCTAGGTATTAATCTCAGTAAAGTTGAGTCCCGCCCAACAAAGCGTTCTCTTGGGGAATACCTATTTTTTATAGATATGGAAGCAGATGTATCCGAACCACGAGTGCAATCTGCTTTAGCAGAAATATCTTCCTGTACAGAGATATTAAAAATCCTTGGCAGTTACACTGTTTTTCCAATTAGCGTTCTTCACTCATCAGTCCAAAATTTATAGTCAAAAGTCCATAAATCAGAGTTTTTGACTCTTGATAGGCAGAGTTGCTACAAAGGGTGGTTTAGAGTTCCCATGGGGACTCTAAAGCCAGATCCCTATGCCTACGCGACACGACTGAGCCACAAGCATTGCTCCTCGGTTTATGGGGAAGAAGAGGGAAACAAGAGCAGTGTGGGACAATATCCCTCCTGCTCTCCTTTGAGCTTGACTCTCGACTCACAACTTCTGATTAAAGGTGTCCTTGAGAACGGTACGAGCTGCCAAATGGTTACGAGTAGAAGTGAGAATTTCTGCTTCCCGTTCTAGACGAGCAGAAGTGTCCTGCATTTCTAACAATGTTTGCTGCTCTGTAGCGACACCATAAAGGTTACTCGCTATCCAGTAAGATAGCTCTATTGGTAAATCTGGCAAATCTTCTGGCAGTTCAATGTTTTGCTCGGTTAACTTAGCTGAGAGACGCACAACATCTCTGAGCAATTGTTCTACCTCAGCAGCCAAAGGTCGCAAATTCTTCGTTGGAGGGTTGTCTTCAATCCACTCAACTAAACCAACTCGATACGGCTTTTCACGGATATACTTTAAAAGGCGAAATCTTTGTTGACCCAATGTCAGCATCTTCATTCGATCATCTGGTAGTCTCTGATAATGAACAATTTCTGCACAGCAGCCAACGTTAGCAATTGTGCTTTTCATCGGATCTACCATCAAAACCCCGAACCTGCGATCGCTCTCTAAAATCGTGTTCATCATGATTCGATAGCGAGGTTCAAAAACGTGCAGGGGTAAGGGTCTTGTTGGAAACAGAACTACTTCCGGTAACGGGAACAGAGGTAGTTCGCAAACTGCAATTTTAGAAGAGGATGTCATTGTTACCTTGGTATAAATTTAATCTTAAAAAGCTTTTCTTCTCTGCTTTTTCCCGCACTTTTTCTACATTCTATCATCTTGATTTTAATGCTAATAAAAAGCCCTGAAGAAATATATTTCAGGGCTTTGTTTTGATTTATACAAAATGTTTTCGTCAGTTGTTAGTGAGCCAGTGCGCCCTTGGTGAGTCGAACTGCGGTGAATAAGCATACGAATGACGGCTTTCCCGATAGAGGCGACTGGCGTAAGCGCGAAGCGCGCACCAATGGCGCGAACGCGCAGCGTCTGGTGGAGAAGATACCCGAAGGGTTGTTAGTTGTTAAAGAGTATAACTAAGCACTAACACAGAACGACTAACAAATAACCAATTACAGCTTAACTTCTATATCCACACCGGATGGTAGATCCAGTTTCATCAAAGCATCAATAGTTTTAGAGGAAGGTTGGTAGATGTCGATAATCCGACGATGAGTACGGGTTTCAAAATGTTCTCGTGAATCTTTATCTACGTGAGGCGATCGCAACACACAGTAGATTCGGCGTTTTGTTGGTAAAGGAATCGGTCCTATGGCTGTTGCATTGGTGCGATTTGCTGTGTCTACAATCTTCTCGCAAGATGTATCCAGCAAGCGGCGGTCAAAAGCCTGTAAACGAATTCTAATCTTTTGCTGCTGTAGAGTTGCCATCTTAAATTTTCCAGGTTCTGATGAGTTGTTATTCAGGGAGTGAAGTACCCATACTTAGCTTCGCTTGAAGTATGGGCTTCGCGTCTTATTCGCCGCCGCCTCTTTGTGTTACCACAATTTGGTCTTACACAGCGTCTCTGGTATTGCTACCTTTATCCTCTCAATGGAGGAACCCGCGCAGCCGCCCGCCTCCCGCAGGCAGTTTGATTATTTTTCGTGCAACACAGTTTTGGATTTACGCTACTTTGTTGGCGCAAGCCTCCGAAGGATTTACGTGTAACGTGCGCCGAACAGGACTGATCTGACTGCACGTAACGCGTTCATGGACACGAAAAGAGCAGAGTGGATATTATCACCATCTGCTGCTCTTTTAGTTAAGGTGCAAAGCTGCTACTTAAGAATTTTAGAAAC
>JAAUSC010000058.1 GCA_012031965.1 Scytonema sp. RU_4_4 | reverse complement strand
TGTGTACCTGGCATATTGCAAGAGGTATCATCAACAAAGTTCATAAAAAGCAATAAAAACTCCCTTTTCCACTCCCCATTTTCAAGTACAATCTCCGGCAATACCAGTCAAAGTTAGGGGTCAGACGAGCGGCGACCATCATACAAATGTGTAGTCACCGCTTTCTAATAGGGATAGTTTGCAGTGTATCAGCGATTTTTGCTTTTGTGCATATCACTTAAGCCTGATAACTGAGATTCAGCTAACTCATGATTGAATTCAGTCAAAAATCTCTAGTTGTTGTTAACGACAACTATGATGTATTTTCGGCTAAAGAGAAACCTGAGTCAATATATTTTTGTCTCACTTCCAAATGAAAAACTATAAAAAATTTACACAGACTCTAGTGAGTACTATTTTCAGATAATAATCTCTTTCCAAAATCTTTCCAAAAATGACCGGCTCAACAAGCAAATTCTCTGGAGACCCTTTTTGGGGAATATCATCAAGAATTCATCGCAAAATCAATGTTTGTGCAATTTGAAAACGTCACGCATGACAGTGCTTTTCATTTACATAACGACACACAACATAGTAGAGGTAAAGAGCAATGCTCTGTGCCCCAAAGAGCCAACTTGTATTCTAGCCAATTGAAAACTGCTGTAAGCCATACTTTTTCTTCCAAGAGTTTTATCTATACGTAGATACAACAAAACAATACTCAAAAATTATACTTTTTCATTTCTAGATACGGTGAAGGAAGGACGGAAGTTCTTGTATTAGCTGAGCAATCGGTACGTTGCGAAATATAGAAATCTCAGATAATATTATTTAGTGATAAAAAATTAAAACTTATTCAACTCATGTAATAAATCTCAAACTTTGTTAGTTGTTTAAAGCAGTAAAGTCTGCAACAGCAACTGAGTCAGAGCACAAACCAAAAACAAAAGAAAGCCTTGATGGAAGGAATGATCCGATCCATAAAAAATTTTTCATAAAAAAAGCAGGAAAAATCATTCCCCAATGCTTTCATCCAAAATGGATGCAGTTTACTAAAGTTACACCATCAGGGCTTGCAACAACAGTAGACATAAGGCATCGCATATGTGCCCAATCTTCTAGAAACTATGAGTTTGGTACTCATAGATTCTTTGGTCATTATGCTGACACTTACCTGCTCAGGTGAAACATGAGAATAGCCCAAATTTCCCCATTATGGGAGCGCGTTCCTCCCTTTCGCTACGGCGGTACTGAACTCATTGTTCAACTACTGACGGACGAATTAGTTAGGCGTGGTCATGATGTGACCTTGTTTGCTTCTGGCGACTCCATTACCAAAGCAAAACTCCGTTCAGTCCATGATCATGCTTTACGGCGAGACCCAAGTATCAAAGAACCAGGACTCTACGAGCAGATGATGCTTGCTGAGGTTTATCAGCATGCTGATCATTTTGATATCATTCACTCTCACATAGGTGCCATAGCCCTTCCCTACTGCGGTTTTGTCAAAACGTCCACAGTACACACAATACATGGTATATTCACACCTGATAATGAGAAAATGTACCAGCGTTTTGCGTGGCAACCTTTCATCAGTATTAGTGAGGCACAACGAGAACCGCGCTTAGGCTTGAACTACATTCATACTGTCTATAACGGCATTGATTTAACAGCCTATCCTTTTCATCCTGAACCAGCGCAACCTACATATCTCGCATTTGTAGGACGGATCTCCCCAGAAAAAGGACCAATAGAAGCGATTAAGATTGCTCGTGCTGCTGGCTTACCACTAAAGATGGCTGGAAAAATTGATTCGGTTGATCGAGATTATTATCACCAACAAGTAGAGCCTCTGATTGATGGTGAACAAATTCAGTATCTGGGTGAAGTTTCTCACGAAGAAAAAGTGAAACTCCTTGCTGGAGCAATTGTGACTTTGTTCTCTATCAATTGGCGAGAGCCTTTTGGTTTGGTTATGATTGAGTCAATGGCAACAGGTACACCTGTCATTGGTATGGCGTTAGGCTCAGTACCAGAAGTCATTGCTCATGGGAAAACAGGTTTGGTTTGCCACTCGCTGGAGGAAATGATTGAAGCCATTCCAGATGCAATAAAATTGAGTCGCAAGACTTGTCACGACTACGTTGTCAGCCGCTTTAGTGTCGAATCTATGACAGATGAGTATGAGAGGGCTTACAAAATGGTCTTAAGGTAACCCAAAATTTTAAAAGTCAGAAGGTCGCCTTGTCAACAATTCAGTTATCAGTTATCAGAGGGACCCAGAGTCCCCCACTTCTATAAGTGGCTCGTTTGAAGAGCGCTTTGTTATCCAGAGCTAAGACTTTGATCACTGTGTACTGTATACTGGTTTAAATAGAAAAATAAGCTCATCTTTTTTGAAGATAATTCATACTAGAATGTTGAAGAGTTACGTATTGTAAATATTAAATTTATTTTTTGATTGCATTTATAAAAATTTTTCAGTAGCAGTTTCGGTAAAAAATACTAAACTGGTGCGTTTACGTGTGAGAAGCTACGGTTTACTTGCCGTTGCTGAGTGGTGTCTGTGCCTTGCCATTTTGAAGAAAAGCGGCTAATAAAACAAGTAGCCATTAAAATCTTAAACTTTCTTCATAAATTTTAGAAACAATACACATTTGTAAAGATTCTGTGTTGAAGGTTTTACACATGTTCTGTTAGTGACTGTATGTGATTATTATTTTTGCTCAATGGCTCAAATCGACTTCTAATAGCGTCCTTATTTCCTGTTGACGCTAGTGCTCCCAAGAAAAACTAGACCTGTACACGGAATTTTGGCTGATGACACCGGATACGCTGATGACACCGGAAAAACTTTCTCTAGACGGAAAAACTTTTGTTCCTGCTGATCAAATCCCTATCCCGGAGTGGGCTTGCGTCGTAAGCGAAAGACCACAACCGACACTAACGGTTAAAGATGATGATTTATTTTTGGTAACAGACACTTTAGGCAATATATCTGGCTGTTCACTTAACGATGGTAATCCCAGTATGGGATTGTTCTGCTGTGATACACGCTTTCTCAGTCGCCTTGAGTTGCAAATTGACGGACACTCACCAGTGTTACTCAGCAGCACTGCTGAGAAAGGATTTTCTTTATCAATTTTGTGTACCAATCCCAGAATAGAAGACCGTCTGAGAGCCGACACAGTGGGTATTCGTCGGGAACTCGTACTTAATGGGGCACTTTTTGAAGAATTAGAAGTATCAAATTATAGCACAAGTTCTGTTAGCTTTGAACTTAGCATTAGCTTTGATGCGGATTTTGCGGATTTATTTGAAGTCCGAGGCTATTACAGAGATAAGCGGGGTAAACTTTTACGCCTTGTCGAACCGATACCTGAAGACGGAATATCAAATACCGATGGTGTTTGTGCATCTGCTCAAGCACCTGCACAAAAAGAGCAATCTTTGAGTCTTGCCTATCAAGGTCTGGATGGGTTGGTAATGGAATCTCGCATTCAATTCCAGTACAAACAACCAGATTATTTTAAAGGTTACACAGCAGTTTGGCAGTTGGAGTTGGCTTCTCACGAAACTCAAAAGTTGGGTTACCGACTAAATTTGTTGACAAACAACAAACCTAGTTCCATTGTCAGCGCCGCTTTCACCCTACCGCAGGCGAAAGCTGGTGAAATTATGGAAGAGCAACACTGGGTGCAACAAATTACAAAAATTCGCTCAGATAAAGGAACGTTCAATCGAATCATAGAAAGGGCTGAGCAAGATATGTATTTGTTGCGTCAGTCTTTTGGTAAGTACAAGACTGTTTCCGCAGGAGTACCGTGGTTTTCCTCGCTGTTTGGGCGGGATTCGATTATCACAGCTTCTCAAACCCTGATGCTAAACCCTCAAATTGCCAAAGAAACTCTGCAGATTCTCGCGTTATATCAAGGCAAAACAGATGACGACTGGCGCGAAGAAGAACCAGGTAAGATGTTGCACGAGTTGCGGTTTGGTGAGTTAGCTCGCTGTCAGGAAATTCCTCATACTCCTTACTACGGTACAGTCGATGCAACTCCCTTGTGGTTGATGCTGTATGCAGAATACTACGCTTGGACTCATGATGTCGAAACTTTAGAGCAACTTTGGCCCAATGCTCTATTAGCAATGGATTGGATTGACCGCAATATCAGAGAAACTGGCTACCTCAGCTACTACCGCAAATCCAAACGGGGTCTTGACAACCAAGGGTGGAAAGACTCTGGTGATTGTATTGTCAATCGTAAGGGAGAGCTAGCCACAGGACCAATCGCTCTTTGTGAAGTGCAAGCTTATGTCTATGCTACAAAATTGCGCTTGGCAGAAATTGCGAGACTAAAGAAGCGGATTGATTTATCAGATCGCTGGACAGAAGAAGCAAGAAACCTCAAGCTTCGTTTCAACAGAGACTTTTGGATGGAAGACCAGGATTTTTGCGCCCTGGCTTTGGATGGAGATGGTAAGCAGGTAGACAGTATTACGTCTAATCCTGGTCATTGCTTGCATCTGGGCATTTTCACACCTGAAAAAGCTTACAGTGCTGCTGAACGGCTACGAGCACCAGATATGTTTAATGGGTGGGGTATCCGCACCCTGAATAGCTTGTCACCAGCTTACAATCCAATGGGTTATCACATTGGTTCTGTATGGCCCCACGACAACGCACTCATTGCAATGGGACTGCGTTCCCTCGGTTTAATTGATCAAGCCCTGGAACTTTTTGAAGGTTTATTCGACATGACTCACCAGCAGCCTTATCAACGTCCTCCAGAGTTGTTTTGTGGCTACGAACGCAATGGTGATAACGCGCCTGTGCTGTATCCGGTTGCTTGTACACCTCAAGCCTGGGCTACTGGTAGTATCTTTCAGTTGCTACAAATGATAGTTAACTTGGTACCCGACGCTCCTAATAACTGTTTACGAATTATCGACCCCACTTTACCAGAGTCGATAAGCAGTTTATCACTACATAATCTCAAAGTTGGTTCTACCATACTTGATTTGGATTTTGAGCGTTCTGGAAGCACAACTGCTTGTCGCGTTGCCAAAAAACGCGGTAACCTCAGAGTGGTTATTGAAGCATAAACGAAAGTGCTGAGTGATGAGTTTTGAGGAGTCATGACACTGGCTCCTCAAAATTCCTGCCTTAATATGTCATGTTGAGCGTAACGCAGTCAGCCAGCGCCGTGCAGGGGTTCTCCCGTTGTAGACGCCCGTAGACGCAAAGCGGCTTTCCGCTTTCTTAGCAACTGGTGTTTTCCCAGAGCAGACAACTGGTTTTCCCGTTCGGTGAAGGGGTACCGCAGGAGATACGAGATACGCTCCGCTCAAAATGACATTTTTAATGTAAGTTGGTAGAAGCCGCCCAGAGGATGACACTCTGCCCAAGGGCTGTGCTTTCCTCGTTGAGTGTAAATAGAGTGCGCCGTTCCGTAACGTCTACGGAACTGGTGGATTTTTTTAGCCTTCTTCTTGTTGATTCTCACTCCTCTTGTTTCCTGGAGAAGCTTCATAAAGCTCATCCAGTTTTTGTCGAGCATCGTCAACATTAATCGAACGCATAACAAGAAGTGGTTCTTTAATTAAATTACCAGTCGCATCTAATAACTCTGGATGGGGTGTAAACTGCTTAGTTGATGAATTATGAGGATATCTGCCTTGGTTTGCTAAAGGCGCAGACTTTGGTGGATAAATCCGCTCTCTATCAAAACTAAACAAAATCAGGTTACGAATTAAGTTAGCGACAGCTATAAAAGCTAGGATGGTAAAAGCAAGAATGTAAAGCAGATGTAACATTGTTTTTTCCTCCAGAGTTAGCAAATTCTAAAGCTATATGTTGTAAAAAGTTTTGCTTAGCTGATGCTTGCTGATGCGGTTAATGATGGTGATGCTAAATGGTTAACGCAGCTTTTGTGCGCTCAGACTATTTGATTAAGATGGGTATTTTTCACTTCAGGGGGAATGCAGTGGCATAAAGTACATCACTTCCTATCTTCATCTTCAGACGATGTTAAAAATTTTTTACTATCTCTGTTATATATCGTCTTTGGGTTGCCAATTCTCCTGTTGCGAACGAAAGCGCATTGCCACATTCCAACACTGTGTTACTAATTGATGCCAAGGCAATAATGTTGCCATCTCAATACCAACTTGTTCGCCAGTTGCAGTAAACAGCATCTTCGCTGTGTTCACTTCTTCTTGTGCTTTCTTGACTTGTGTTAGTAAGTCGGATTGTTCATGTTGACTCATGAATGATAGCTGTTCCATCTCCAGAAAATTGCGCGATCGCGCAAACCAGTACTGAAAATCTTCTAACAGTGGCTGCAAAACTGTTTTCAGCAGTTCAGCTTCTGATAAATTTGAGTCTCGCATAAATGAGAAGCATATTTCTAACTTTCTTAACTAATATTAACTCTATTTAAGATTCTTAACATTTTTATTGTCTCTCCCGTAAGTCAGAAAAGAGAAAAATTTTTGTAATTTTGGTGACACCTCAGTGAGGATATAGATTTCTCATATCTGTTACATAGACCCACATAGACCCACAAGGGGATCTCAAAAAAACTGTCATGACTGGAAGCAGAGATGTTGATAATTTCCACGCATTTATGTATTAAAAAATACTTGCTATGGCAGGCGATACTGGAGTGGTGAATGAACATACACAGAGGTTCTATTAAAAAACCTGGATAGTTTTCTCATAAAACTTGCCCGAAAAGTCAATTCACAAATCTATATACGTTTTGGTGCTCCCGTATTGCAATTCCTGTTGCTGTAAAGACTAAGTTCGCTCATATCAAACAAACAAGTCATTGCAGCAATGTTAACGAAGCTCGCAGTGGGGGCTTGAACCCACCACGCTACGGCTGACTACCCTTTGGGTTCGCAGTCCCCTGAGCGTGGGTAACCCCAACGGGAGAGCCAGTTGCCTGCGGAGGAGCCAGTACTGCAGTCCTTATTTCCCTCGCCAGTCGCCAAGGGAGGGGGTTCCCCCGCACGGAACTTCTTTTCGCACAGCGCTGGCTCCCCTCATGCAGTACTGGTTTCATCGCCTGCAGGGCTGTCTCACCAAATCTGCATATTTTGATGGGAGCACAGAACTTTTTACTCATCACTCACTCGTATAGACCTCATGCTGAGTTATGACTCCACTAGTTCTGAGTTTTTTCTTTAGTTATGTTGAGTTAACATAATAGTATCTCATAATTAAAGTAAAAATTGCACGATATCTAGTAAAATTTAGATTTAAAAGAAGATACTCACATGGTAGGCTTTGATCACAAACAAAATGTCCTAAGTACATAAAAATTCCTCTTAGCGATCAATCAGAAGTTGTTTTTCATTCTTTAGTAGAAATCATTAACTTGAGAGTTGGAACATGTAAGTTAAACCAACCTAAATTCAAAGTGGTTATATTTAAGGAAGAGGCACATGCATCAAAATGTATAGCAAACAGATGAGCAGGCACCTTGATGATGTGAGGGGTCACTCGCAAAAAATATATAAGACTGTCAGGTGTGCTACTGAGTACTCATGAGTTTTGTAACCAATAGCTATCAGTTATGAGTATTATTTATATGAAAGTTATTGTTGATTTCTTAAATAGCCGTCATGACGAATTCGTCACCAGAACGAAGGAAAAAACCATTATCCTTTTTTCCTTCCTTCAGCTCCCACTGCCTTCTGCCCTCTGCCTTTTTCAAGTCAGGTGTTAAATGACGTGATGACTTAGATGAACAATAGATTTTCTTTGAGGAAATCATGAGAAAGCAATCATATCCTTAAATAAATTGGGTTCATCTTGCTAAAGACATAAATTTTTAGAAAAAAATCAGAAAAAAAAGTATGACAAAACCATAAAATAGCCCTAGGTTATATTTGGGTATAGGTTTCCATAACGTCAACTAATACATCATCATTATTACTAATGACTTCGCCAATGGTACAGCAGCAGATATCGCCAAAATCATCTAGTCAGCAAGAACAGCCTGAAAAAGTATATTTACCACGTACCTCAGAATCAGAAATCTTAAAGAAAATTCGCCATACGACTTCTCATGTAATGGCAATGGCAGTACAAAAGCTGTTTCCCAAAGCGCAAGTCACAATCGGTCCCTGGATTGAAAATGGCTTTTACTATGACTTTGATAATTCTGAGCCATTTGCTGACAAGGATTTAAAATCCATTTATAAAGAAATGGTGAAGATTATCAATCGGAAATTACCAGTCATACGAGAAGAAGTCAGTCGCGAAGAAGCTGAACGCCGTATTAAAGAAATTAAGGAACCTTATAAGCTAGAAATCTTATCAGACATTAAAGAGGAACCAATCACGATTTACCACTTGGGAGATGAATGGTGGGATTTGTGCGCTGGACCTCATGTGGAAAATACTGGCGAACTCAACCCGAAAGCGATTGATTTAGAAAGCGTTGCTGGTGCTTATTGGCGTGGAGATGAAACCAAAGCACAGTTGCAACGCATCTACGGTACTGCTTGGGAAACGCCAGAACAACTCGCTGAGTATAAGCGGCGTAAAGAAGAAGCACTGCGACGGGACCACCGGAAACTGGGTAAGGAATTAGGATTGTTTATATTTTCTGACCTAGTAGGACCAGGGCTACCATTGTGGACACCGAAAGGAACCTTGTTGAGGAGTCTTCTGGAAGACTTCCTCAAACAGGAACAGCTCAAACGCGGATATTTACCAGTGGTGACGCCTCATATCGCCAGAGTAGATTTATTTAAAATTTCCGGACACTGGCAGAAATACAAAGAAGATTTGTTTCCGATGATGGCAGAGGATGAGGAAGCCGCAGCGCATGAACAAGGCTTTGTTCTCAAAGCCATGAATTGTCCCTTCCACGTCCAGATATATAAAAGCGAGTTGCGTTCCTACCGGGAACTACCGTTACGCTTGGCAGAATTTGGCACCGTCTACCGCTTTGAACAATCTGGGGAACTAGGCGGCTTAACGCGTGTGCGGGGTTTCACTCAAGATGACGCCCACATATTTGTCACCCCAGACCAGCTAGACAGTGAATTCCTTAACGTGGTAGATCTGATACTGTCAGTGATTAAAACTCTGCGATTACAGAATTTTAAAGCACGACTTAGTTTTCGAGATCCAACCAGTGACAAATACATCGGTTCTGATGATGCATGGAACAAAGCAGAAAATGCTATCCGTCGAGCAGTCGAAACCTTAGGTATGGAGCACTTTGAAGGTATTGGAGAAGCAGCATTCTATGGTCCCAAATTAGATTTTATCGTCCGTGATGCCCTTGATCGCGAATGGCAACTAGGAACGGTGCAGGTAGATTACAACCTGCCAGAAAGGTTTGATTTGGAGTACGTTGCTGAAGACGGTTCTCGCAAACGTCCAGTAATGATTCACCGTGCGCCTTTCGGTTCCTTGGAACGACTTATCGGTATTTTAATTGAAGAATACGTAGGAGATTTCCCCTTGTGGTTAGCCCCAGTGCAAGCAAGATTGCTGCCAGTGGGAGAAGCACAACTGGATTATGCTAAAGATGTGGCAGCAAAAATGAGAGCCATAGATATCCGTGCCGAAGTTGATACGAGTGGCGATCGCCTAGGTAAACTCATTCGCAATGCCGAGAAAGAAAAAATTCCCGTAATGGCAGTAGTGGGAGCGAAAGAGCTGGAAACCAACTCCTTAAGTATTCGCACCCGTACCTCTGGAGAGTTAGGAACTGTGCCTGTATCTGAAGTCTTAGACAAGATGAAACAGGCTATTGCTAACTATGACAACCTTTAACAGAATGTAGAGATAAGGGCGAGCTGTTTGCTTGCCCTTAAAAATTACTTCATATAAATATTCTCAAAAAAATGCTATGACTACTACAAAAGAAAAAGTCCAATCTCTGTTGAGCAAACTACCAGACGATTGTTCTGTGGAAGATGTTCAATATCATCTGTACGTACTTGAAAAAGTTCGTCAGGGATTGGTAGTTGTTGATCATCAAGAAACTATCATCACTCAAGAAGAAGCCGAGGCGCTATTAAGTAAATGGCTTATCGAGTAGTTTGGTCTCCGAAAGCGCTCGAAGATGTAGACGCGATCGCGGCATACATATTTCGTGACTCCGCTTCCTTTTCTGCCACAGTCGTTCGGAAAATACTTGACTCCTCTGATAAGTTGAGCGCTTGTCCCTGTTCAGGTTCTGTCGTCCCAGAATTTAACGAGGATACCATCAGGGAACTATTTGCTTACACTTATCGAATCATTTATCAAGTTCAAGAAGACACTGTAACTATTGCGGCGGTCATTCATGGTAAAAGGCTCTTGGCTCAACATCTAGATATAGGTCGGTAAGCCGAGAAACCTTTTTTCATAACAAAGTAACAATCAACAAGGGTGGGCAATGCTCACCTTCTACAGTTTTTTCTCACAGAAAACACGGAATTATTTATTTTGTTGATGAAGTTAATATAGCGGTTTTCAATTGGGTGCAATACATCAAAGAGTTAAGGAACCGCTTTGATAACATATCTGGCAAACCGCCGCTAACTTTGCTGTTGCAAGTATAGAGTTTGACTTGTGAACTTTAGGCGTCTATCAATTCTCGCAGTTTGGATAGCACAGCAGTTGCATGACCCTTGGCTTTCACTTTTGCCCAAGTGTAAGCAATTGTTTGGTCAGGTGCAATGAGGAAAGTTGAACGCTCTATACCCATATACTCCTTACCCATAAACTTTTTCAATCGCCATACTCCGTAAGCCTCAGCGACCTGATGCTCTGGGTCGCTTAACAAAGTTATTGATAAGTTATGTTTGTTGATAAATTTACAATGGGATTTTTGTGAATCTGGACTGACGCCTAAGATTTTCACTCCCAATTTGCTGAATTCCGAATTTAACTCAGTAAAATCTTGAGCTTCAGTCGTACAACCAGGAGTATCATCTTTGGGGTAGAAATAGAGGACAACCCACTGACCAGAAAAATTATCTAGATTAACTTGGTTACCGTCTTGATTTATTGTGGAGAAATCAGGGGCTTTTTGCTCCAGTTGGGGTATGTTGTTCACCATAAAACTGTCTAGGTAATATTCTAAGGTTAATATCAAAAACTCGGCTTCTAAAAGAAGCCGAGTTTTTCTGTTGCTATTATTCCACTTTTTATCTAGCCGACTCAATGACTAGCGGCGATCGCCGTTGCAACCCGATCTGCTTTGCCTACAGACCACAGCTCACCCAGCAACTTATAATTCATTCGGGGGAAGTAACCGTATCGTTGCCCCAATTCACCACTCAACAGCGTCATACGCTCAACTGTACGGGCATTACTGAGTTTTCCAGCATCAATATACCGAAACGGGCTACCTTCAACGAGCTTGAAAAACTCTGCTTTTGCCGTTGCATCGTCACTCACTACAAACACATCGCTGACGGTATCTCCGAACCGAGGAGCATCAAACACTTCCCACCAAACGTTCTTGAACGCGCCTACTACCCGCGTCTTGGGGAACCGATGCTGGATTTGCTCTGCCCCACTGTTATCCCAAGGCAGAATGAAGTCTGTGTAATCATCATTAAATGGATTTGTGATGTCGATGTAGATTTTGCCGTCAAACTGGCTGCGGAATGGCTCAAGGGTATCCAGTGCTCCATCCCGCAAAAACATTGCTGGCAGAACAAACTCTGCATTCGCAGCTTCTTGATAGTTTCCTGGCTGCATGGTTTCTTGACCAAGTTCACGAATAATCTGAGCTGCTCGTTCCTTGTCGCGAGAGCCTAAGATAACCTGGTGTCCAATGTCCGCAAACAGGAGTGCAAGGCGTACTCCCATTCTGCCAGTGCCTAAAATTCCTACCGTTGACATACAGAAACCTCTTAATAACCTATTAGTAGGTAGATAAATGATGAAAAAAAGATTTAACCTTTGACCAATCGCATTAGTTGTTCAACAACTGCGCGATACTGAGTAATCCCTCCATAAGCACGAGCAATTAATTGCCCACCTTCTAGAAGGGAGAAAATTAACGTTGCCATGATCTGTACATCTCCTGCAAAACCAAAATCTCCTGTCTCTTTCCCTTCTTGGAGAATTTGTGCTAATCGTTCCGCATTGTCACTGTAAAACTTAGCAACACGTTCGGCGAGCGGATGCTTGAGGGTTGCTAGTTCAGCCCCCACCATCCCATAAAGACAGGCTTTATCACCATTCCCACTACTCAGAGTCGCTTCATAAAAACTACAATAGTGACGAAGTTTGGTTTCTGCTGGAGCAGGCTGAGCAATGATACCATCCACCAGCCGCAGAAAGTGGGCATTGTATCGGTCAAGCAGTGCAGCAAGCAAATCATCCTTAGTTGGGAAGTGATAGTGAATGCTAGCTTTCCGAATACCAACCGCTTCGCTGATGTCTTGGTAACTCATAGCATTAACTCCTACCCGTTGGATGAGTTCCTGAGCAGTATCAAGAATTTGTGTGCGGGTATCAGTTGAGTTCATCATTTAATCCTACTAGTAGGTAGATAAATTGTCAAGCCCACCCCGATACTCCATAAACACAACAGGAACCCTTATCAACCTCTTTCCTAATTGAGACAATCCAAACTTGCGTTTGAGAGATGGCGGTAAGTCTTCAAAGGGAATGACTGCAAAGCCTAAGCGATTGTAATACCGCGCCAATCGCTGACCCAAACACTCTAAATACAGTGGTTGAGTTGCTTGGTTAATCAAATGCTGTGTCACAATAGTCCCCAAACCCCGACCTCTCCAAGCTGGTAAGACAACCAAACTACCGAGTTCTTGTGCAGCAGAAAAGTTACGTAATTGCCCGCAAGCGACCAATTGCCCATCACATTCTACGACCCAGAATTGCTGCCATTTTATTTGGGTAGGGTCAAGTTTTGCCTCTAGCACCAACAACCGAATAGACCAGATATCCTCAGACGTTGCACTGCGAAGGACGCATCCAGTTGGCAAAGACACATGATTCTGTTTCATAGTTTCTCTTCATCTTAGACATAGACTTGTTTACTAAAAAAAGTATTGAGTACTTAAGCTTGTTTAATACTACATTTACTTGCATTAGTCAGAAAAAGTCAGAAAAGTTCAGAAAAAGTCTGGTTCTAGTAGATGATATCTCAACTTTTACGAAAATCTTCAAGTAACTGGTGATAACTAAATTAGAGAAACAAATCAGGATAAACAATTCCCAGTTCATTCAACAAAATTAACTCTAACCAAACTGGAGCTAATAATAATCCATAAATGAAAAATCATAGGAGTATTTAGATTATGCTACTTAATTCTCAAAACCTGTTTTTCCAATCTCCTTCCCAAGTCGCCAAAAAAAATGAATCTGAAGTTTTGGCACAATCAGTAACAAATATCCAAAAAATAAATGCAATTAGTGATTTTAAAAAACCTCGCTTAAGCGCCACATGGCATAAGGAGAATGGCAAGCTCGTTTGCAAGTGGATAATTAACTAAACATCAATTTTTTTAAGAAAAATGAGCGCTTAATTGATTGCGGACTTCTTGTTTCAAAGCTTGCGGGCACGCGCAGCGAACACACTACGTGCTTATCATCTGGCGTTGGGCACTGCCCATAATGTAAAAATAAGGGTTTAAGCGAACAGTAAGCAGTGCCCACCCTACAAAAATTGCTAAACATCAAACGTTGTAAGAAAGCTGAAATCTTTGGATGTATTATACCATCCAAAGCCATATTAACGTATTCAGCTATTAGTTATTAATGACTAACTACTTTCAATCTCAAAAAGACAAAAACAAACATTTTCAGACTTTTTCTCTCTTGTCTATGAGATATTTTTGCATTTTCATAACTTTGACAGACTTTTACAGACTGAAGTTTTAGAAGAAAAATCATATCATTTATTTATATTCAAGATTCTCTTGAGAGAGACACAGGAACTATTATGTTTCATAACAGTAACACAATTATTAAAATTCACGTTTTCATTCTTGTATCGCTAACTATTGCTGCTCTGAATATTATTTCAAAATCCGATAATACCTCAGAATCATCTGTTAATGACCAACCAAGTAGTCATCATAGACATTTGTTCACCAATAAGAATGAAAATATTTCTCCTTTACTCCTATTTTCAAATAAGGGAGACAGGAACAAGTGAAATTACATTAAGAAAAATTACGGTTTTGATAGACTAGACCCTACTTGTTATGTAAACCGTAAATATTTTCTATATGTATCTCATTAGATAGTTGGAGGTTATCATGTTGTTTAATCACAAAAAACAAATATTGTTTGCTCTATCTTTGCTCATCACAATTGGACTCTCTGTATTTCCTATCCAACTGACGAAGCAGGTTGTAGCGAATGAGTCTAGTCGCATTCATTCTAAAGCAACTCATCACACGGCACCTTTATTTAACAATCTCGGTAATTACCATCATCCTATTTCTACAAACTCAAAACTTGCCCAGTGCTTCTTCGACCAAGGGTTAATCTTAGCTTACGGATTTAATCATGCTGAAGCAGCACGTTCTTTTAAAGAAGCAGCAAGATTAGATCCTAACTGCGCTATGTGTTACTGGGGAATCGCACTCGTCAAAGGACCTAATATCAATGCAGCAATGGAAAAAGAAGCTGTACCAGAAACTGTTCAGGCGATGCAAAAAGCCATTGAATTAAGCAAAAACGCGAGCGAAAAGGAAAGAGCTTACATTAAGGCATTAGCTAAGCGTTACTCTTCACAGCCAGTGGAAGACCGAAAACCCCTAGATATTGCTTATGCGAATGCAATGCGCGAGGTACAAAAGCGTTATCCAGACGATTTGGATGCTGCAACATTGTTTGCTGAAGCTTTAATGGATACTATGCCTTGGAATTACTGGACAAAAGATGGCAAACCGAATCCAGGAACAACTGAACTTCTGACTGTTTTAGAGTCCGTCCTCAAGCGCAATCCTAATCATCCAGGAGCAAACCATTTATACATCCACGCTGTTGAAGCATCACCCAATCCTGAACGTGGCGTACCCAGTGCAGATCGTCTTGGCAATTTAGCTCCCGGAGCTGGACATCTCGTGCATATGCCTGCCCATATCTACATTCGAGTTGGGCGCTATCATGATGCTGTGGTGGCAAATCAAAGAGCGATCGCCTCAGATAAAGATTACATCACCCAGTGTCACGCTCAAGGAATTTATCCACTGGGTTATATGCCTCATAACCATCATTTCCTCATGGCAGGTGCCATGATGGGAGGGGAGAGTAAACTGGCAATTCAAGCTGCTCGCCATACAGCAACAATGGCAGACCAGAAAAAGATGCGAGAACCTGGATATGGTACACTGCAACATTACTACTCAATGCCACTTTACGCATTAACAAGATTTGGTAAGTGGGATGAAATTCTTAAAGAACCAGCACCAGCAGCCGACCTCAAGTATCCTAATGGAGCTTGGCATTATGCTCGGGGAATGGCATTCACGGCAAAAGGTACACTCAAGCAAGCAGCAGAAGAACTTAAACAGTTACAATCTATTGCAGCTGATCCAGCCATAGAGAAAGTGACAATTTGGGATATCAACACAACTTCAAATCTTCTAAAAATTGCATCGGAGGTTTTGGCAGGTGAGATAGCTGCAAAACAGAGTGATTATACAAAGGCGATCGCCTACTTAAAAACAGCCGTGACTTTGGAAGACAATCTGAAGTATGATGAGCCTGCAACTTGGTATTCTCCAGTTCGGCAATTATTAGGAGCTGTGTTACTCAAGGCTAATCGTGCCCCAGAGGCTGAGATTGTGTATGCACAAGACTTAAAACGCTATCCCGAAAATGGCTGGTCACTGTTTGGACTAGCACAGAGTCTGCGTCAACAAGGCAAGACTCGGCAAGCTCTGATAGTGCAAAAGCGCTTTGAGCAAGCCTGGAAGTATGGGGATGTGACACTAACAGCCTCACGATTTTAATACCAATTAAGCTGTTGTGCATTAAAAATGCACAACAGCAAGGCGCTTATCTCATTAATCCAACGATGAAATTTCTCGGAATTGACTTAGGCAGGAAATCCCAACCCAGCGGCTTATGTTATTTACAATTCATAGATGAAAAATTGCAAATACAAGACTTAGATCGCAAAGAATTCATTACAGATATCCTTTCCTGGATTGATACTTGCGTTACACCAGAAGAACCCGCCATCATCGCCGTAGACGCACCCACCCTCATCCCAAACGCCACAGGGAGCCGCCTACCCGACAAACTCACCCACAAACACTTTGGTAAATATCACGCTGGGTGCTATCCGGCAAATCTCAGCCTACCTTTTGCACAAAGAACAGTAAAATTTGGTTTAGAATTAGAAGCCCGTGGTTTTGCCCACGCACCAACTATCGAACCACAAAAACCAGGCAGATATCAAATAGAAGTCTTTCCCCATCCAGCCATAGTTCACTTATTTGACTTAGAACGAATTCTTAAATATAAAAAAGGACGCCTGAGCGATCGCCGCCTCGAACTCATCAAACTCCACAATTACATCACAGAAATCTTACCCTCTCTCCATCCTCCTCTGCGTCCTCTGCGCCTCTGCGGTTCGTTTCTTTCCGAAATTCCCACTACAGGTGCAGCCTTTAAAGAAGTCGAAGACAAACTCGATAGCCTCATTTGTGCTTATGTCGCTGCATACTGGTGGTACTGGGGGGAGCAACGTAACCTAGTTCTTGGCGATTGCACCACAGGTTACATTGTCATCCCCGCAAAAAGTCAAAAGTAATTCTTTTTACTGTTAACTTTTGACTTTTTACTTACTTAATTTACTGTGCCCAAACAATGAGCCTTGGCTCATAAGGACCAGAGAGGTCTTTGTGGTTTGGTAACACTCGCAAAGACAAGCCTTGTAAACCCGACGTATTATACACAATGTTAGCCGTGTAAATACTTAATCCGTCTTGATCCTCTCCTTGGTAATCCATTACCACAGGTACACCGTTGACAATTTCGCCATTAGCATCAATTGAACCTTGGTACAGTTCCACCTGTACATCCTTGTTCGTCAAAGTTGCCAGGTCAACTTTGGCTTTGACGTTAACGATTTGGTCAACTTCAATATCTGCTCCAGAGGAGACGTTAACATCTTTGATTTTGATGTCGTACCAGTGTGTGGTGAGGTTTTCTTTCCAAGCAGCTAATTCTTTAGCTGGGGTGTATTTATCACCACTAAGAGTGTGGTAGCGATCGCTTGCTGGGAAATAAGCCCGTTCTGCATATTCTCGCACCATCCGTGCTGTATTAAAGAACGGACAATTTAATTGGATTGCGTCTTTCATTTTATCAACCCAGCGGCGAGGCAAACCATCGACATCCCGGTCGTAGAACAGGGGAACAACTTCCTTTTCCAGCAAATCGTAGAGGGCATTTGCTTCTATTTCATCTTGGTAATTGGGATCGTCATACATTTCCCCATGCCCAATTGCCCAACCAGTACGAACATAATCAGCTTCATCCCACCAACCATCAAGTACGCTTAAATTCGGCAAACCATTCATAGCTGCCTTCATTCCACTTGTACCAGAGGCTTCCCGTGGACGGCGTGGGGTATTTAACCATATGTCGCAACCAGCAACCATCAACCGAGATATATAAATATCGTAGTTGGGAACAAACACAATCTGCTTTTGCAAGCCCTGTTCCTCGATGAAGTGATTGATATCACGGATGAGTTCCTTACCAGGAATATCCTTGGGGTGAGCCTTACCAGAGATGACAAACTGCACTTTACGGTCTTTGTTGCCCAACAAAATCCGCTTGATTCGCTCAACATCGCGCATCCACAGAGTCGCACGTTTGTAAGTTGCAAAGCGACGGGCAAAGCCAATGGTGAGAACTTTTGGATCAAGAACTTCTTGTGCAGAGGCAATTTCTGAGGCAGAAGCCCCACGGTCTCGCAAATGCTTCACCAGACGCTCCCGCACATAGACAATCATATCTAAGCGACAGCGTTCGTGATTGCGCCATAACTCTTCATCGGGGATCGCGTCCATTCGTTCCCATAGAGGGTTATCAGGCGGTGCGGATGACCAGCTTGGTCCTAGGTAGCGGTCATACAACTCCTGCGTTGATTTAGCAACACAACTGCGAGCATGAACGCCGTTCGTAATTGCTTTAATCGGCACTTCCTCTGTCGGCACATTTTGCCACAAACCCTTAAACATTTGCCGTGACACCACACCGTGTAGTTGTGCTACACCGTTAGAAGATGTCGCCATTTTCAGTGCTAGAACCGCCATACTAAAAGGCGCAGACAAATCTCCAGTATTTTCGCGCCCCAAGGCTAAAAATTGGTCTTTATTTAACCCAAAAACATCAGCATAATGTCCCAGGTAGTGCAACATTTTGTCTGGAGGGAATAAATCAATTCCCGCAGGTACTGGGGTGTGAGTCGTAAAAATATTACTGGAAGCCACTACCTGTTTAGCTTCAGGATAATTCAGCCCCTCTTCCTGAAGAAGAATACGAATACGTTCTAGAGCAGAGAATGCCGCGTGACCTTCATTCATATGATACGCGGTGACATTGTACCCCAAAGCTTTGAGCATTCGCACACCACCGATACCCAGCAAGATTTCCTGGTGGATACGCATATCAATGTCGCCACCGTAAAGCTGATCTGTGATGTCGTGGTCGTAAGGATTATTGGGTTCAATGTTAGTGTCCAGCATATACAGGGGAACTGATCCCACTTGTACGCGCCAAACTCTAGCATAGACAGTACGCCCTGGATAATCCACCTCAATCCGCAATTCTGAGCCATCAGGATTGCGTTCCAGGTGCAAAGGCATATTATAAAAGTCGTTGATTGGGTAGCGTTCTTGCTGCCAACCATCAGCATTCAAATATTGAGCAAAGTAGCCTTGCTGGTAGAGTAAGCCCACACCAACCAAAGGTAGCCCCAAGTCGCTGGCAGATTTGAGGTGATCCCCAGCAAGAACTCCCAAGCCTCCAGAATAGACAGGCAAACAATCTACAAGCCCAAACTCTGCCGAGAAATAGGCGTAATATTCTTGTCCTTTGTCATCTGACGCATGACCAATTCTTTGTTTTTGATACCAGGTACGCTCTTGTAAATAATCCTCTAACTGGCGCGCAGCCCGATCCATTTGTGCTAGGAAGCCTTCATCTTCCACAACTTCCAACAGACGCGCTTGGCTAATGGTACCAAGCATCAAAACCGGGTTGTGACGGCTAGATTCCCACAAGTCAGGATCTAAGCGTCGGAATAAGTCTTTCGTCTCAACGTTCCAATCCCAGTGAAGATTGTATGCCAGCTTCCGCAGTGGCTCAAGTCGCTGCGGAAGTGAAGGGGAAACATTAAAAGTGCGAATTGGCTGCATAGGTTAGCAAAACTATAGCTTTAGCTAAGGTTATTGTTGACTGTATTTCCTTTATGCTGCCAATTCTTTATACTATGTTTGTAAAGTTACTATGACATTGTTAAGCTTTGAAAAGCATTCTCAGTTTTATGACGAAAGCTAATACGCTGATGCGCCTACTTAACCGTCGCTTGGGAGAAATTAGTCCACAGCTAAAGGGCAGAATTGAACATTTGTCAACTCCTGAACTAGAGAATCTGGGTGAAGCACTGCTTGATTTTTTTTTCTGTTGCAGATTTAGAAGCTTGGTTTGAGAATCTCAGCTAGTTCCTATAAGTAGGACAAGCAAGAGGAGCGATGCGGAAGCCGCCACCTCCGGTGATCGCCTTCATAATAGTCTATTTGACATCTTCGCTTAAGTTTAATCTACTACTAAATATATTTCACGTTTGAAATGTTAAAAAACATATGGGGAAATGCAAGCGTATTGGGATTCTTACTAGTGGAGGAGATTGCTCTGGTTTGAATGCGGTAATCAGAGCAGTTGTCCATTGTGCTTGTGGAAAAGGTTGGGAAGTGCTGGGAATCCGTCAAGCAACTCTGGGATTAATGGCGCGTCCACCGCAATTCACAAAACTGGAAATCGACCAAGTTGACCCGCTGTTAACTTCTGGTGGGACAATGTTAGGAACCACTAACAAAGGGGATCCTTTTGCTTTTCCTATGTCTGATGGCAGTGTATGCGATCGCTCAGAAGAAATTATTGCAGGCTACCATCAACTAGGTTTAGATGCTTTGATTGGGATTGGTGGCGATGGTAGCTTGGCTATTCTCCGTCGCTTGGCACAACAAGGCGGTATTAATTTAGTAGGTATTCCCAAAACAATTGATAATGATATCGGGATTACCGAACATGCCATCGGTTTTGATACAGCAGTTAATATTGCCACAGAAGCACTCGATAGGTTACATTTTACTGCTGCTTCTCACAGTCGAGTCATAATTTTAGAAGTCATGGGTCGTGATGCAGGACACATTGCTATTGCTGCGGGGATTGCTGGGGGAGCAGATGTCATTTTAATTCCAGAAATTCTCTACACGATTGACCACATTTGCTACAAAATTAAACAACGCCAAGAAAAAGGCAAGAACTATTGTTTAATTATTGTTTCCGAGGCAGTTCGTACGGCTGTTGGTGAAACTCTCACAATGACAAATCGTTTGGGTCAATCTCGATATGGTGGTATTGGTCAATACTTAGCCGATCAAATTAGCGATCGCATTGGTGTAGAAACGCGAGTCACAGTCTTAGGACACATCCAACGGGGTGGAACCGCTTCACCACTGGATCGACTTGTGGCAGCTGCCTTTGGTGTCGCAGCGGTAAATCTCATAGACGAAGGTAAATATGACTACATGGTGACATGGCAAAATCGTCAGGTTGTCAGTGTGCCAATTACTGAGGCGATCGCTCAGTATAGAGCTGTCAACCCAGAGGATACTTTAGTGAGAACTGCTCGTGGTTTGGGTATTTATTTGGGAGATTGACATTCAGTAGACTGAATCTGGGCAGTTGTAGCAACTATCAAAGTCAGGGATATCACAATCACCTAACACCTTTGGTCTGATACAATATTCATGCTCTAATGCTCTAGCTTGTACGTTCTTTTTAAACCATTCCAAGTCATCATGACTAGAAAGTATCGTTTCTTCTAGCTCAACCGCTTCACCTTTAAAGTTAACTACTTTTGATTGGTGGTACTTTTCTATCTCTTTTCTTACAGCAGTTTGTAAGTCAATGAAGTACAGTGTCTAAGTTTAAAAGCTAGATATAAAGCCTCTTTTACTTCTGACCAGAGCTCCGGAGTAGGCGTGGCTCCGCTCCTGACTCAAGAATTGCTGAATTCTGCTGTAAGATCTGGTCATGAACATGAGCATAAAACTGAGTCATTTGGTAGAAGTGAGAAGCAAAAAACGAGTTGTCATGGACAATTGTAGATAACAATTGTGAATAAATTGTGTGAAGTCGTATTGTGTGGAGTCGTGAGGAGTATGGACAAGCAATTAAGGAATAAACTATTTTTCTGGTTTTGCAAGTATCTGTTTCAGGTTAGGCACTTAAGCGTCATAAAATATCCAGCCGTCGCCCAGCCTGAAAGGCTGGACCTCAATACTAATAAGCGTTTGGCACACCCGATAACGAATACGGTTGGATATTTTATTTGTTGGATCTCCCTTAGCTTGTTTGGCTTGTATGCAGCAATACTTTACAGCAAGCCGTTAAGCGTCTATGCCTTTGATGTGAACAATCGTAGCAGCGCAGCGCCAGTAGCAAGACTTGAGGATTGGCGTTTTTCCCCAGATACATCACAACTAGAAATTTCCCTCTCAGCAGCCTCACAACCTCGATACTTTTACCTCACCCAACCGTCGCGCATTGTTGTAGATTTGCCAGGTACTAAATTAGGCAAAATTCCCACCAAACAAAATTTTTATGGAGCCATCCGAAGCATTCGCGTTTCCCAACTCAACGCAGATGTCACTCGTATTGTTATGGATTTAGCACCAGGAACTTTCATCGCTCCAAACCAAGTGCAATTGCAACCTGTTTCTAGAAAAAATCGCAATCGCTGGGTATTACGCCCTTTGGTTGCTAGTAACGGTAACTCTTTACCACAAGGATACTTGTCACCTCTACCTGGGAATCCTAGCAATTTTTCACCGACAACTATTACTCCACCGTTACCAAGTAACACACCACCTGGTATCTACAACCCGCCACAGTCTCCAGGTAATTTACCATCAGCTACCTATAATTCTCCACAGCCACGTAGTCACTCACCGCTTGGTATCTATAATCCGCCACAGCCATCTAATCATCCATCAATGAGTGTTTATAATCCGCCACAATCTCCAGGCAGTTTACAACCTGGAATATATAATAATCACTCACAACCTCTAGGCAACTTACCCTCAGCTACCTACAATTCTCCACAGCTACCTGGTAACTCACCATCTCGGATGCATAATCATTACCCCCAATCTCCAGGCAATCTACCATCAGCAACCTATAATCAGCAACAAGTACCTGATTTCAGTGTACCGCCACCATTAACAACCCTACCTGCAACAAGCAATAACTTTCCACAAGCACCATCTGTCCAAGTACCGCCTCTAAGCCCCAATAATTCCTCTCAACTCCCTAGTTCTACTTTTCCTACACCCTCTTTTCCATATCAACACAGTAATACTAATAACAGTGTTCCTGCTGTGGGTACGCCAAATTTTCCAGCCCCAAGTGTCCCCAGTGCTCCACCTAGTTCTCCTAATTCTAGAGTGATTGAGTTTGGTGAACCCTTTCCCAACTCCGCAAGGTAAAGTGTAGAGAAAGAAAGAAGAACGAAAAACGAAATAACAAGGTGATTCTTCTTTCTTCTTGTGTCTTCGTTCTTTTCTAGAATCTTTCTGTTTCCAGTGTTGGAGCAGTTGCTCCTGGTTGGTTGATGAAGAAGTTTTTCGCATCATCGTTCTCGTAGGTGCAGCTAATATCAGGTTTGTCGCCGTTCAAATCACCCGCATAAGCAAAGTGGTTCAGGCGATTTTTGCAATCTCTGACTTGATTCGATG
Source organism: Scytonema sp. RU_4_4 (assembly GCA_012031965.1). Classification (GTDB taxonomy): domain Bacteria; phylum Cyanobacteriota; class Cyanobacteriia; order Cyanobacteriales; family Nostocaceae; genus Brasilonema. Next base: position 11,242 of record JAAUSC010000058.1, on the reverse strand, counting down.
ACACAAGCTTCTTTTGCTCCAAAATTGCCCAGTTACTGGAACGCAGAACACATCCAGGACGCATACTGGGCTGACCAACATAGACTTTAAAAGGGTTGAGAGTTACAAACAATCTAGTGTCCATCACCATAGCGCTAGCTCCATACTGCACGCAAATATCAGCATTCGGTGCTTTGGTATCAATGAACTCTCGGGTAGCCACGTTGTTTGGAGTAAATGTAGCTGTGGAACTAAAAGCAATACCAATCCCAATGCCCAAAACAAACACCCCTCCCAAAATTGCTATGGTGGTGAAATTAAACATAGGGGATTGGAAGATAGATGGTTTAGGAGCCGTAGCTGTTCTACCAGTGGATTTTCGTCTCATTTTTGCTTAATCAACTTTACGCTTTGGACAGCAGGGAGTGGATTCAATTGCTCTCCCTCTTTCAGTATGACGATTCTTGAGTGTCATTGTCTGTAAGTTTTTCTCTTTACAAACAGCTTTTAAGAGGGTGATGTAGGCAGTCACCCCATTCTTATAGGATAAAAAAGAGGAAACCAGTAGCGAGCGCGCTCGACACCTGAGCAATAAGAAAAAAAGAGACAGCAATGGGCGTTTGATTATCTATTGGGTATCTGAGCGTGAATGAGAAACAAACTTCTCCATATGAGAGCTTTTTACTACCTTTGGCAGTGGAGGCGTCAAGAGATGTTAACTTAAAAATTAAGGAAATATTAATAAATTCTGTACAAATAAAGTGGTCATCCTACAATCGCTGCCCTTTGGCAAGAGTTTCAAAATCTCAGAATTTCAAACTCTCATAGCTGATAGTCTCACTATCTTCTGGGGGGATTGGCTAGAGTTACGTGTGCGAGTTATACAAATTGCTTCATCAGGATTGATATCTCCATTGATATATATTCTGGCTTTTGGCTTGGGTTTGGGTAGCTCCATCAAACCTGGCTCAGGAATCAGTGGTGACTATAATAGCTATTTAGAATTTATTTTGCCAGGAATGGTAGCACTGTCGTCTATGACAGTCAGCTTTGTCGGGACGACTTTTTCCATCTGCGGAGATAGACTCTTTACGAAAAACTTTGAGGAATTGTTGCTCGTCCCCGTGCATCCCCTGGCGCTACACATAGGAAAAATGTTGGCGGGAGTAACGCGGGGATTGATGACTTCGTTGGGTGTCATTTTAGTGGCGCTAGTATTTACTAGAAACTGGAATTTTCTCAATCCATTGTTTCTGCTGATACTGGTATTGAGTTGTGCAGTTTTTGCAGGTTTGGGAGTGATTGTAGGGTTAACAGTGAAATCCCTTGAATCAGTGGGACTCTATAACAACTTTGTTATCATTCCTATGTCATTCTTAGGAGCAACATTTTTTGACCCAGGTACATTACCAACAGTTCTGAAAGTCGTTGTTTACTTGTTACCCCTTACCTACGCCAGCATCGGACTGCGTGCGGCTGCTTACATGCCATTGTCTCAGTTTCCTTGGTACAGCGTACCAATTTTACTCGTCATGGCGATCGCCCTTTCCCTATGGGGTGCTTACGTATTTTCTCATCAACAGGATTAATAGCTGAATTTCTACTGTAGGACTTACAGAACAATAGCCCACTAAGACCTAGACCAAGGAAAATTCCAGCAACAATTAACGAGACACATTAGTTACTATTTTCACTTTTTGCCTCCATTCTCAACCTCTCTAAGAACTTTTCATTTCACCATAGAACTCTCTTTTGAAAGCAATCTTCCACCTTTAGACAAGTCGTATGGTGAAATTCAAAGGAGACCATTTTTTGCTAGTATCTATCATGATAATGGATTTTAATGTATAAAACAGCAATTTTCAAATGACTATTTACTTTTACAAGATTTGGCAGCCCTATGGCTGTTTTTCCAATTTTTCTCCTCATGGAATCATAATGCAAGACATCTATTGGTCAACAGTTGAGCATTATTATCAAGCTCAGAAGTTTATTGGAACCTCAGATGCTATGAGCATACCTCTCATCCATAATGCTCAAACACCAGAACTAGCTGCGGCATTAGGACGTGACTCTACACGCCAAGTTCGATTAGACTGGGAGGATGTTAAAACTCAAGTGATGCGAGAAGCTGTACTCCAGAAGTTTCTGACACATACCGATATTAGAGAAATCCTTTTAACGACTGGTGACAAGCTGATTGTAGAAAACTCGCCAACCGATTCTTTCTGGGGTTGTGGTGTAAATAAGACGGGTCACAATCATCTTGGTAGAATCCTCATGAGTGTGCGTGAAGAAATACGCAATTTACCATCTTTGTCAGTTGTTTCTGATTAATTGTTGCTTATTTGCAATTTATAATTTTCACAACAAGTTGTATAGCAATCCTATTTGATTTGTGAAATCAAGGCATTGGATCAGGGGAATGAAGAGGGAAGGAGGGAAGGATATTTTCCCACACTCCTACACTCTCTCACTCTTGCATCTCCATTGTTTTTCCTATAAGCGTAACTCTGCTTTAGAACATAGGATTGTGTTCATAATCCCAACACTTTTCATTTCTCCAGATTCTCCCGGTGTGTTCGCATTCAGATTTACTGTAAAGCCAGGGAATGGATGTAGGGTAGAAAGAAGTGGATGTTGAAGGAAGTAAGGACAAAACAAACGAGAAAGTCGTAAAGCCAGAAGTTAATAGGATGATGAAAAATCCTATGAGAAACATGATATTACTAGGAGTCCAAAGACGATACACGCTTTTTTTAGATTGCAAGCGTTGTTTGAAACGACCTTCTGGATCAGCTAATAACACCAGATAAAAGCGTAGTCCTGGAATCGGAACCGAAACTCTCAAATCTAAAGGATGAGGAGTCCAAGTACGAGAGCCAAAAGCCTTTTGGATGGCTTTTAGTTCCTCTTCTGTAAAGGTATCAATGATTTCCTGAGGAATTTTAGCAAATAATTGGTCAAAAACAGGATCAACCTGCTGTAGAGGTTTCTTGACTTGCATGTTTTACTCAATGTAGCTGATGAGATACAAAATTTACTTTCTGTTGAAGTTGCTAAGCTGTTACGCATATGAAGCACTTGCTAGTAATAAAATGCCCAGCCGTCACAAGCACCCTCAAGACTTGGGTATCAACACTAAGAACCTTAGGGTATTTTCTTTTTTGGATATCCCCAAGAATGCATACTTGTTCGTGAGAGTCGTCAACAGAAGAACACTTGTATGCGCAGAAAAGGTCTGTTCAAGATTCAAAAGTCAAGAATAACTCAAGACTTGTAAGCTTTTGACTCTTAACTGTTTAACAAAAAAGTGCAGCATGTACGCGCATGGGCTTACCAACATAACTGCTAATATTTAAAACTCTTATTAACTTGTTATGTGGCTGATAAGATACAAAATTTGCTTTTCGCTGCATCTGAAAAATCTTAGGGAGAAATTATCTTTTAGAGAATGAAAGAAAATGCCCCGCCGTTTGATATATATCGCGCTTTACCAGATGATTTATGCACCAAAGTGATTCGGGCTTTGGCGACGGTGGGTATTTGATGACTTGTAAGTAAGTGCGCCTGAGAAGTCAAAAAGGTCATCTCTCAAGAAACCCGGTTTTTGACCCTGGTGCAAGATGTCAGTCATGCTGTGAGCGTAGCTCCACTCTCACGAGAAGCCGCTACGCGCGCGTCTACACTCTGCGAGCATGGAGCGACAGCGCAGTGAACGCGAGTGCGTGCGGGCGCTCAGCATCTCAAAACTACGCTTCAAATTCTAGATTCGGATTGACATCAAAAGCCACTGAATTTTATGCTACTTGAGATTTAAGCTAGAAGTTATTAACAGTGTTCGCTTATAACCACTATTGCGCTTTGCACATAAGACGCAGGCAAATAGCGAAACTTTGCCATTAGTTATGTAGTATTTTGCAAGTCTGTCTTTCGGTAAATCCCATGAAACAGCTCCTCAATCGAGTCTATAGCTGGAAAAAACGCATCCAACGGCTCATTCTGCCGCTAGTGATGGTCATTCTGGCAACTTTCGTGTTTGCTACATCTGCTTGGGCGACTGGTGTCTATGATATGCCAGCCATTACAAGTGGTGAACCCACTTGGGTTGTGGATCAAGCTGACGTCATTAGCCGTATAAATGAAGGTAAGCTGAGCAGCGCCCTGGAGAATTTGGCAAAGCAAACAGGTAATGAAGTCAGAATTGTCACACTTCGTCGTCTTGACTACGGTGAAACTCCAGAGAGCTTCACCAAAGCACTGTTTGAAAAATGGTTTCCTACAAAGGAAGCACAGGCAAATCAGACGATATTAATGATTGATACCGCAAAAAACGGTACCGCAATTATAACCGGCGATAAAGTGAAATCTTTGATGCCAGATGATATTGCCCTGAGTGTCGCTTCCCAAACCTTGACAGCACCATTGCGGGATGGTAACAAATACAATCAGGCATTTCTAGATGCGAGCGATCGCCTGGTCGCTGTTCTATCTGGCGAACCTGATCCTGGACCTCCCGAAATTGTTGATAACGTGCAGGTAGAAAGTACCTTTGCGAAAGCAGAAGACACCAACACCAACAAAGGTAATGCAACTGCTTGGGTCGTAGGACTTTTAGTCGCCGCCACCGTTATCCCAATGGCAACTTACTACATTTACCTGGTGTTTCAGCCATCTTCTGACGGATAATTATCAGTTATCAGTTATCAGTTATCAGTTATCAACTTCACTGTGTAGTGTGTACTGATAACTGTTTACTGTTTTAATCCTGGACATAATCTTGCCCTGTCACTAAGGAAATCTCAGATCGCACAAACTCGCGACCCAAATAAGCCGCATGGCTTAACTGAGTGACTGGACAGGGCTCTTGTTCCTCAAAAATTTTCACACACAGTTCTTTTGCTGTTCTTGCACTAAACACAGTTGTGTGAGTGCGTTCCACCTTTCCTCGTGCTGGAATAACCTTCCCAGTTTCCGGATCAACAGCTAAACCATGCTCATTAATCACATTCGTGAAATGCTTGGCACAAATGAATCCTTCCTCCCGGTTTAAATAAATAATGAAATACCCACCAGGATCAAGGTCAATGTGACGCTGAGAAAGTTTATCGTCAATTGCTGCCAAGCCTTCAACAGTCAAATCCATAATCACCATAGAAATCAATTTTTTTTAAGGGTTTTTTACCCTTTCTCAAGTGTAATTGTTATCTTCATTAGTGTTGTTAACATTTTGGTGGTTTGCTTTCCTTTATAAAAGGCAACTCGGCATTTATTGCCTCAATTTCTTGCTGTTCGAGTTCATTCACCTCGCTGATGTAATGTTGCAGAATTTGTGCTAAACGACCATTGTAAAAGCGGTGCAAACTGTAATTGGAAGATGCAGGGAAACCGCGACGTTTTTTGTGGCGTCCGCCAGCACCAGGGTCAAAAATTTGGATCCCGTTGGCGATCGCCCACTCTATCGGTGCATAATAGCAAGCATCAAAATGCAAGCAATCTATGTCTTGAAAAGAACCCCAGTAGCGTCCATACATCCTGTCGCCTTTAAACAGACAAAAAGACATCCCCACTGGTTGACGATCATCCTGCTCTGTGTATGCCGCGAAAAACACAACTCGATGGCGATAATGTGTGTGTAGCTGTTCAAAAAATCTCTTTGTTAAGTATTTACTACCCCACCAGCCAAATTTATCACAGGTATCAGCGTAAAACTGATACATCAAAGGAAACAGTGACTTGGGAATTTCATCTCCAGTCAGAGATTGTAGTTTCAAGCCAGCCTTTTCCACCGCTTTGCGTTCACGCTTAATGTTACGACGTTGGTTGGCGTTGAACACCGCTAAGTAGTCATCAAAATTGTTAAACCCAAGATTTTCCCAGATGTAGCTGTGGTGTAGCCAAGCTGTAAAGCCTTGGCGTTCCAAAATAGGATGCCATTCAGGATCGACATAGAGAAAATGACAGCCAGAGATACGGTGTTTGGTGCAGAAAGCATCAATCTCATGCACCATCAATCCCGTCATCTCATCTTCATCTTCCCCTGGCGCAATCAAAAATCGATAGCCTTCGGCAGGAGTAAATGGAGTCATTCCCAGCATTTTTGGGTAATACTTTACACCAATGCGTTGTGCTAACTCTGCCCACTGGTGGTCAAAAACAAATTCGCCAGAACTGTGTCCTTTCAGGTAGAGTGGCGCAGCACCAATGAGCGTTCTGTCTCGCCATACAGTTAAGTGATTCGGTAACCAACCAGTGTTAGCTGTAGCACTTTGGGAGGTTTCGAGATTTTTCAGCCACTCCCACTCTAAAAATGGAGTTTTGAGTGACAAAGCTAAAGCATCCCACGCCTCTTGGGGGACTTCAGCAATTTTGTTAATCCAAGCGACAGAATAGCGAGGTTGCAGTTGTTCCACCATTAGAGGTTTTAAAGATACAAAATTTAGCACAAGCTTTATTTAGCCTAATCTAATCTGTTGGTCGTTGCAGCCGATAATGCACAAAGACTTCCTGCTCAACTGTGAGAACTTCCAGCAACTGCAGACGGGGAGCCACGAGAGCGACAAATCCGCTACCTTCCACTGGTGTGGGCGCAGTAGAACCGCCTATAACCAACGGACAAATGGTGAGCCAAAATTCATCAATCAAATCTAGTTCCAACATGGAGGCGACTAATTCACCGCCACCCAGAACAGCTAAGCGTTTTATACCCAAAGTTGTTAAATATTGTAAAGCTGCATGAATATCAACTTTTGCCGTTGGTGTTTCAAAAGCCAAAATTTGCTCAAATTCTACGCGTTCTTTCCAAAAAAGTGCTCCCGCTGTTGTCGTCAGTAACCAACGCCTGACTGGCTGTTGAAAGAATCGTATTTCCGGATTGAGGTTTGCAGAATGTGATACTACTATGTAGACTGGCTGGGAAGGCTTCCCTGCCCTATTTCGTTGTTGCAGGAGTCGTGGATGCGATACAGTTAGCGTTGTACCGTAGGCACGCAGAGTACTAGCACCAAATAAAACAGCATCAGCTAAGGCGATTTGTTCCTCCAGGTGTGCAATGTCCGCCTTGGATCCAAAGCGAGCAGGCGATCGCCTCACATCTGCTATTTTACCGTCTGCACTCATCGCCAAAACTACAGTGGTATGTGGACGATGTTGTACCATTGGGGTGATCTGAATAGTTTTTGTTCTCTATTAAGAAATGTTAATCTTCAGAAAGAGCGATATTGGAAACCTCCTTTCTCCCAATTTCATCCCTAATATCTATAGGCAACAACTATAGGCAACAACTACATGCAACAACAGTCGCTTTATCAGCTAATTTCTGTCAACAACCCAGGTCTAAAGACACGCTTGCTTCTAGCCTAGATTCACAGACCATAGTTGACCAGACTAAGTACTTCGTGTACTACGTTATTGGCAAGATGTTAAAGAACCTACCGAGGACAATGCGTAGCCAGTTCCAAGCTCTAGAACTAGAGGATTAAACAGGTTTATTGGGTTAAGCCAGTGTCTTCTAGGTGTACCGACCAATAACATTGTCGTTAGCGTTTGCGCAGCGCCCCCTACGGGGCTAGCGGAACCTCTTAGGTTCGGCTAACTGAACCGCTTTTTAGAGAGGCTCTTAAGAGCAAAACCGTTATGCGTACAGGACAACCAGTTATCAGTTACCAGTTATCAGTTATCAGTTCACTGTTTACTGTTCACTGTTTACTGATAACTGATTCGGTTACTCCAAGGCGGTAATGGCTCAAATACCACGGCGGTTAAAACCGCACGAGTCGCTTCCCTCTCAGGGCTAAAGCCACGCTCGTTTCCCGCATACCACGAGGTCTTATGAGTGTTTACATGGTGTGTTTCTTTTTAAGATTAAATTACTTTATATTTTTAATATGATTATGAAATCAACACTTGTATAACTCAACAACACTCACTGCTCTAATTACTTAGATTTACTGTTGTGATTGGCACATACTAAGAGAGACTGCCGATGGCTAAACCCCGTCAATCATCCTTTCGTCGGATTTTAGTATCAAAAATTTTGCTTCTGTTGGTTCCAGTTTTATTGATAGGGGAGATTGTAGCCTATAAAAAGGCACGTTCTAGCCTGCTGGAAACTGCTCGTCAAAATTTAACAGCAAGTGCCATTATCAAGGGTGAAAAAGTTGTAGAGACGAGCGCGGCTTTAAAAGCAAACTTACTAAGTGCAAGTCAAACAACAGTTATCCAGACAGGTTCGCCTCTTGAAGTACAACGATTTCTGAATCAACTAGCCCAACAACTACCAAGGCAAGTAGAGTGCATTCAACTGATAGAGCCACAAAGCGGTAACATAATTGCAAGCACTTGCGGCGATGAACCAATTGGTGAATTGACATTTCCCATATCCAGCGATGGGTTTAATGTAGAGGCAATATTACCTCCAAAGGTAGGAACAACTGGTAAAAAAGATTTATCACATCAACTGCGATTACTATTATCAGCTCCCATCTACGATCATATGGGAGATTTGCGTTATGCCTTGATTTTTCGTTCGACAATACTGCAAGAAAAAACGAGAACTCAGCCCGGTTTGCTAACAGGCTCTACGATGGTTATTGCTGATGATGGAACAATTCTGGCACACCCAATCACTAATCGCGTTGGGACGAATATAGCTCAACATACAGATGCTTTGCGACTCAAAAAAATTGTCAAAGCTGCTTTGGCAGGGAGAAAATATTTTCTGCATTTCTTTTTTGAAAAAGAAGGTGAAGAATTACTTGCTGGCTATACTGCTATTCCCAGTCCTTTAACAGAAGGACACCAGAAAAAATTGGTTATTATAGCCGTTACAGATTTGGACAATGCTTTGTATGGTCTTGAGGGAGTAAAACTTATTCTGATTGTTTTAACATCAGGTTTAATTGGCGCAAGTCTTTTAGCGTCGCTGTATTTAGCTCGTTATTTGGCACGTCCTGTAGAACAATTACGAGACTACGCTATAAATCTTCACTTAAACCAATCAGCAGAACCAATTCCTCACAACTTTAAAATTCGAGAATTTAACCAATTAGCGCAAGCACTTGAGCAAATGGTTGAGCGATTGAAAGATTGGGCGGAAGAATTGGAAATAGCATGGAAAGAAGCAAAAGCCGCCAACCTGGTCAAAACTCAGTTTCTAGCGACGACTTCCCATGAGTTAAGAAATCCACTAAACACCATCATTAATTGTGTTCGTCTGGTTCGAGATGGTATGTGTGATGATCGAGAAGAAGAATTAGAGTTTCTCAAGCGTGCTGATGACACAGCCATTCATCTGTTAGGCATTATTAATGAATTACTTGATATTTCCAAAATAGAAGCAGGGAAGCTTTCGGTCGTCTTGCAACCTATTGACCTCCAGCAAGTTCTTAAAGAGGTAATTAACATACAATCAGTTAATGTTCAACAAAAAGGGTTGCAGTTAAATATTCGGCAATTGAATGAAATCATTCCAGTTAATGCTGATGCAGCAAAGCTTAAACAAGTACTGATTAATGTCATTGGTAATGCAACTAAGTTTACCGAAGAGGGAAGCATTACAATCTCGACAGAAATTCAACGTAGGGATGATAAATCTGAAGTCATTATCTCTGTTACAGATACAGGTATAGGGATTGATCCCGCTCAACAGCAAAAACTCTTTCGTCCTTTCGTGATGGTGGATGGTTCACGTAAGTTTGGTGGTACAGGACTAGGACTTGCCATTTCACGAAATTTAATCGAACTTATGGGAGGTACTATTACTCTTGAGAGTGCAGGTCTTGACCAAGGAACAACAATCACAGTCACTTTGCCTTTAATAGATGCCTCATTGTTAGCAGGTTCAGAAGGGAAAGGAAATTCAGAAAACCTGAGTCTTTCTTCTGGGGATCAAGCAGTCAGAGGGGTGAAGCAAACAGCAGAAGAAGTTACCTTGAAAAAAAAACGCTTCCCATCTACCCTGAACAAGGAATTGCAGAATTCAACATTGAGTATGCAAAATACAAAGTTGTAGAATTTCAGTCTTCATTTGCATTAAGAAAAACAGGCTGACCACCTTTGTGAAGAGATTGTGTTAAAGCAGCAAGAATTTGCACTAATTGCGTACCTACCAAGCCAGAGGAAACCTCTGAGGAAGTATTCTTAAGGATACAAGTGATAAAGTGATTGCACACTCGCCGTAATGGTTCACCTATTTCTATTTCCAGCACTTGTTGCCTTTGATTAACAGGAATAAATCGGTTTCCCTGCTGTTCAAATTCGCCGTATAGTATCATCAAAGGCGAGGTAGAAGACATTTCATCGAAAATCAGACTGCCAAGACTTCCAACAACTCCTAGTCTTCGCTGTTTATCAGAATTGAGCCAACATAAATGAATATACACTTGGAAGTTGTTCGGATATGTCAGTGTTACCCAAACTAGGTCGGATAAACCTTGGAATAGAGAGGAATTTGGCACAGCAGAAGAACTCATAGTTTGCTCAAGAGCAAGCTTCGATTGCAACCACACCGTACCCGTTGCTTGCACTTTCACTGGAATTTGATTGAGCCAGTCATTAAAGATAGCAATATCGTGAATGGCTAAGTCCCACAGCGCATCAACATCTTGGCGAACTGGTCCTAAATGAGTGCGGGTCGCGTAACCATAACGTAAATCACCTAATTGATTTGCCTGTACGACAGCTTTCCCTCGCTCAACTGCTGGGTGAAATAAGTAGGTGTGGTCAACGATCAGTTGTCGTTGCTGTTTTTGTGCAAGCTGGCAAAGTTTTCGACATTCTGCTGGGTTAAGAGTTAAAGGCTTTTCTGCTAAAACGTGGTAACCCCAACGCAAAGCATCGGTAATTAACGAGTTATGTGTGCTGGCGGGGGTGGCTATGACGACTGCATCTAAACCCGCGACTTGCTCTATCGCTTTCCACTCAGTTGTCATTAGAACTTCATCATCTAAGTGATACTGCCGTTTGACTACCGTCAAGCATTCTGGGTTCGGATCCACTACCGCCACTACACTTGCTTGTGGATGTTCTAAAAAATTTCTCAGCAAATGAACGCCCCAACGCCCAACACCAACAACCGCAATTTTAATTTTTTTAGTCATTAGTCATTAGTCATTAGTCATTAGTCATTAGTCATTAGTCATTAGTCATTAGTCATTAGTCATTAGTCATTAGTCATTAGTCATTAGTCATTAGTCATTAGATCATTAGCTATTAACAATGACTAATGAAGCAAATGAATAACTTAACTAAGTATTAGCTTATC
>JAAUSC010000249.1 GCA_012031965.1 Scytonema sp. RU_4_4 | reverse complement strand
GTTTTCGACTACCCGCTCCAATCATACTGAAACGAACACCCTTTCCAGTCCGACACCCCTACACTCTTACACCCCTGTGTTTATTGAAAAAGAAGCATCTCTGATTCCAAACCATCAGCACGAATTATGCAGAATCGCGGAAAGCATCTCTAGATTCTGCGATTAAAGATAAACCAATCAGCCCCACCGTAAGTACTGTTAAACCCCGATTTTCCAAAGTGTGGCTATCAATCAAAATATAGATACCCAATCCTATGAGGATAAAAGAAACAAAATAATTGCCGTAGCGGGTGAAAAGTTTAGCAAGCGTGGGGACTTGGGTAAAACGATAAGCAGCATAGCACCAAACCGCAACTAATGAAAAGAAAACTGCCAGAATCACTCCCAAATCTTTCCATGTACAGCTAGCAAATAATGGTACGTAGATACTGAGATTATCACCACCGTTGGCGATGGTGATAGCAGCAACTCCGTAAGCTTGGGGAGAAAACAGGCTAGCTAGCCAAGAATTTTGTGATTGTTTGGGTTCTGCTGGGGTTTCATCCTCATCACTCGCCGGATTCAGCAAGCGATTAATACCAATGGCGATGGAAACCGTACCCAAAAGTCCAATCCAAGCCTCTGGAAAAAGCCTACCACCAAAGAAACTAGGTAAACTAACAAGCACGAGTGCTGTAAAACCGAGATACTGTCCGACAAGAATGTGTTGATGTCGGAAACTTGCACTCACCTGTGAGAAAAACAGTAGCAGAACCACAATATCATCTAGATTGGTGGCTGCAAAGGCAGCAAATCCAGTTGAAAGCGCAGCGATAAAGTCATCCATTTTAGTTAGTGATTATTTTTCTTTCAAAAGCGCAGTAGTTAACTCAGAGCGAGATTCGACTCTTTGTTGCTGGGGGTTTTTCTGAGCCGCTTTGACAATTTCATCTAACTCTAATTGAAAGAGTCTAGTGTTATCACCACCACCGGCGGAGATCCAAGGCATTCTACCATCCCATTTGGCGATCGCCTGTCTTTGTAGAATGGCTGGTGTCAACGATTCCATTATTAATTGGTGTGCTTTGGCTTCTCCTTTAGCTAAATTGACTTTTGCTTTGGCTTGATTTTCTGCCTTGATAGCCAGAAATCCTGCACGTTTAGCTTCTTGTTCAGCAATTTGCTTGGCTTCCACTGCTTTGTTAAACTGCTCTGTGAAATGAATATTTACCAGAGAAATGTCATCTATTTCTATGTCGTAAGTTCCTAATCGAGACGTTAAATCTTGATCAACCCTAGCTTTGACATCTGTACGTGCAGTAATGATTTCTTCCGCCGTATACCTTGACATCACCGCTTTCAGAACTTCTTTGACAGCCGGGTTAATAATGCGATGCACAATCGCTTCTTGATGACCAACACGCTGAAAAATTCTATTCACTTTTTCTGGAGCAATGTGCCAATTTAAAGCCACATCTGTGTAAACATTTTGTAAGTCTTTAGATAACGCTTCTGTGGAAATTTCTTGGTTTTGCACTCTCACACTCAGCTTTTCCACAGTATTAACAATCGGGATAACCGGGTGAATTCCTTCACCAAGAATTTCTGGTTGTACCTCACCAAACTTTATCAAAACACCTCGTTGTCCAGGATTGATAATTACGAAAAAGCTACAAATGATAGTCAAAACACAAAGTAACAAAACTATTTTGACAATCGCTTGAATATCTTTGTTAGGTTTTTTCATTGAATTGGGATGAATCAATTCTGTTCCGAAAGCAGAACTTTCCTTGTTAACTGTTGTTAGATATTCTCGATTCATAAATGAAATATCCTAAACGGAAACACATTGACATTTCATGAACATTAAACAAGCGGAAGGTATCAACATTAAACGAAATCTACATAATTTTTTATCTTAATTCATCCTTAATTCATCTGTGTTTCTCTGTGTATATCGGTAGTCTCTTTATATTTTTTTGGCAAAATGAGGTGATGTCCTATTACTTTCATAACAATCAATACTCAAGACTTCCTGAACTTCAGGTAGCGATCGCTTAGAAAATCCCCAAGTAAATAAAACTACAATTAGTGTCAGCATCATCCATTGTGGTGGTACATGATCTGGTATTAGCGCTTTAAACATCAATCTCACGCCGACACCAAATACTGTTAAATAAGCAGCATCTAGTAAATAAGTAAACTCGGAAAGCCACCGTACAAATAAACCAGCCAGAAATCGCAGAGTGATAATACCAATGATGCAACCAGTCAAAACTAACCATGTTTGACTAGAAACTGCTACTGCGGCTGTGACGCTATCTAAAGAAAAAGCTAAATCCGTAACAGCAATCAAAAGAATCATTTGCCCAAATGTACAATTTGCATGTTTTGGAGAGTTATTAATTTGTTCTTCTTCTGCTGTATTGGTCTCAAAATATTGCCAAAAATGCTTTAGAGATAGCCACACTAGATAGAGTGCGCCTCCTAATTCAAACTGCCAAAACTGAATCACCCACGTTACTGTAAAAAGTAAAGAAATCCGCAGAATCAAAGCAATTATTAATCCCCAATTTAAAGCTTGACGTTGTTTTTGTGGTTCTTCAATATCTTGAACTAATGCTGCTAAGGCTACTGCATTGTCAGCAGATAGAACTGTTTCTAAGGCAACTAGTACCAGTAAAAGCCCAAATGTTTTGATGGATAAATCTGCACCCAAGTGTCCAGTTAACTGTTCTAACATCCTGATTTCTCCAAAGAATTGCCAAACTCAGACATTGAGTTCTGAAAATTGATTGTTATGAGAACAGGACTAGAATTGAGAGTTTCAATATCTCAAATCGAAATTTCTATCAGTTCCAGCCCTCTTTAATTCCCAGAGAAAATTAACTCAATATTATCTGACTAACTTTGTTAAAATCTTGAATTTAGCCATTATCTCCGCTAGTCAATGTGTTGGGAATACGAGAATCAACAAAAGCTTGCGATACATTCGGGATAAACCAATCCTTCTCACCAGGCTTAACAACTTTGGCATTCGGGAGATTTAATTCTAATTCTGAAGTATCTGAATTTTTCTTTACTAAAAGTTGTGTACCATCCATAATCTTGACTGCAACAGCACCAGTTTTATCTAATCCTGCAACTTTCACATCACTGGGGAGGTAAACACCCTGACAATCCCATTGATTTGGTGTGGTTTGCCCGTTTGCTAAAAAGTAAAGTTGATTGCTGTTCTCAGATTCTTCCGACTCTTCGCCAGGATTACCGTAAATTGCTAGGTTACCGCCAGTCTCGTTGCGACATTGTCCCCAAGCAATCCCTGATTCTATCGCTGCTTTTTGGAACTCTAATTCATCAATTTGGCGTTGTACATCTGCGGGGATTGTACCTTCAGCACTTTTTTTCAGTTCCTTGATGGTTTTCGTGACTTCAATGTAATCAGGGTTCTTGCTAAACTTGGGTCTATCTGCCCAGGAAGGTTGGGCGATAAGTAAATTAACAAACACAATTGCGATCGCAATCGCAACTTTCAGAAGTCTCATGATTTTTCTCCTTTGATAACTAAAGATTTTTTGGCAAACTTTAACGCAGACTAAGTGTTTGACATTTAGATGAGGCTGTGTTGACGGGAGAATTTATCGTCTGCTGTTGTTTTTGTCTGAGTGCGTTGGCAACTACGTATTACTTTAGATTTTCTCGCTGAGATGATCAAACGTAATTTTTTTTTGAAACAATAATCAGAAGTAATTGAACCCTTATCCCCAGAGGGGACCTATCAACAAAAAATTGTTGATAGGTAGAACTTCTTATAGGAGATTAAAAATACCACCTACATTACCCATAAGACTACTAACATTAGTCGTAATCTTCACAACATCCCACTGTTGTAGCAGAGTCATGGCTCCAGTGCTGACATTTATGGTGTACAGATTATTCGGTGTGTTATATCTCTTGTTACCAAGCCCATATATTATGTCTCCTGAAGCACTAGCTAAGCTGCTAAAACCACTATTCCAAACTGTACCATCAATTTTCAATTGCACTCCTTGGCTCACTTGTCCTTTTGTCAAGTCCAATTGTCTCAAACTTGTATCACCTTGTAGCCCAAGAGTTGTCGTATAAATGATTTCATTCGACTGGGCTAGATTATCGAACCGCTCGTCTTTAGACAGTTTGATTTTATCTATGGTACTAATCGTGCCTGTCTTAACGTCGATATTGACTAGTGTGGCTGACTTTTTGTCTTTTTTGTGAACGAGACCGATAACCGAGCCATCATTGGTGACCAGCACACTCTGAAGTATCTCTTCCTTTTTGAGTTCAGGGATGGACACACTTGATGAAATCTGACCCATAACGACAGTTACAAGGCGAGAGGGATCGTTTTCTTTTTTGCCGGTTCTGATAGGGTTAATAGTTAATAGGAATGTGTTAGCAGCTAGATAAGTCAAACTGTTTAATTGTTCGCCAAGCTCTATAGAAACAGTCGCAATATCCTCAATTTTTTGGGTTGCCAAATTTAAGGACTGCAGAACAAGTCCTCCAGCTTGACGGTCAGCACGTACACCATAGATCATTGAGGACGTTTGTGCATAAGTGTTTTTGCCGAGATAGCCAAGCCCAGTTACTGCTGTGCTTGCAATCATCAGCTGAGCAAACCGTCGTCGTGTTAGTTTCAACTTCATATTTGCACTCTATGTTAACAAAATTTTATGTTTCAATGGTCGTCTCAAGTTATGGTGTCAACACTAACTGATGTTTGCAAAAAGAATGATCGACATCACTCGCAACAAAGAGATTGTGTGCTTATGAACTTGAGAACCCTGATAACATCACCTGAATAATATCTTTTAGATAGAAGATGCTAAGATATCCGGATCCACCTTGCCTGTGACGGAACATTACTGTTGTTAACAATAAACAGCATGTAGTAGCCAGGTGGTGCTATGTTGCGGTTACTCGTTACCGTTACCTTAACAGAATTGCTTGTCCGAGAGGTAATTGGTAAATCCACTAGCCTTTGTTCTGTATCAAGACCATGAGTGGTCGCCATTGGTCTAATCAGATGCACCCATTTGACACTGTTCGGTTGGGATGTCCCGACTGTAATTGTCGCGCCGTAGGTTGCTGATGTGGGAGCGCTGCTCATCGTTGGTCGTGTTTGCGACATATATGGGGGGCTATAAATTTCTATACTCCTTTCTTCTGTACCCCGTGCAGGATTTCCCCCAGAGGCGAGGACTCTACCATCTGGTAAAAGTATCGCTACTGCATGGTACAGACGAGTCTTCTGCGCTGTTGCTGCTGTTGTCCAGGTATTTGTGGCTGGATTGTAGATTTCTGATGTCCGTGTTCCTTGATTCGCATCTTCACCCACTGCAGAGCCATTACAAACAAACACGGTGCGATCAGGTAACAGAACTGCGTTGTGGTGCATACGGGCGAAATTTAGCGACGCTGCTGCCGTGTAAGCAGGTGAACTCGCATTAAGATCAATAATGTTGACCCTGTTCGTTGTCTGACCGTAATAATCGTTACCACCGCCGATCATCATCACCTTCTGGTCTTGAGCAGGTGGTAGTAGTACACTAGCAGCTTGGTCACCGTAGTCTGGATTTTGCAATCCACTCACTGGTGTTTCTGTAATCTGTCCTTGATAATTTGCAGGCAGTGTGAGTATGTGTGTTGATACACCAGTGTTTTGAAAATAAGCACCAGAGTAGAAAAGTCTACCATCCTGCATGAGGAACAGGTGTGAATACATGGGAAAGGAACTGGTTGGGTATTGCCAATTTAGTGCTGGTCCAGAAAAATAGCTCCAGCCAGTTGCTGAGGAATAACTTTCTGGGTAGGTGTCGATTCCACCAAACTCATCAATACCAGACAAAACTACAATTCGACCGTCGCCCATAGTTATCACAGTAGGATACCAGCGAGCACCTTCTGGCTGGTTTGACTCCTTAACCCATTGGTTATTGCTGGGATTGAAGATCAGAGCAACCGGTAAGCCAAGGAATGGGTCGTATTGGTCAGTACCACCAGCACACATCAGACGACCATCCGACAGGAAGGAGTGAGCGCAGCAAAAAAAATCAATGGGCGACCCTGCACTATCTAATGGGGTCGTTGGACGGATAAAGGTACCGTTGCTCAAATTCAAGACAGCAGCGCCATTAGGGGTATTTATATTGTCCGGATTGTTTCCCGAGCCAGCAAGAAATAATATCCTACCAGTACGCAATAGAGCTGCACTGATCGGATTGATTGGACAAGAATACGACATTAATTGCCAGCTACCAAGCCCAGAAGCTTGGGCTATGAGCATTCGATCGTCTGTTTGACTTGGGAGCATAGTAGTATCATTCTGCAAGCTCAGTTTCATCTCAGTACTCCTTTTGTGTTTTTATTTATACACATTTTCTTCGTGTCAATGTGTAAAAATGTTAGGTTTTGGGTAACCCCAAACAAATCCTAGGTATCAAATCAGGATTTTGATTGATTTTCTCCAGAAGAACCAATCATGAAAAATAAAGTGTTTTTTGTTTCTCATAAAGCACGTATTATCCCATAGCTCCTCACAGAAGCAGACTTGGTAACTGTTTGCAGATGACTAAAATTGCCTTCTCCAGCTCTAGATATCTAGATAGGGTATGCATTTAGCCTACTAAGCTGTTCCACATTTAATTTGCATTTGAAACCGCAGAGGGCGCAGAGGAGCCAGTGCGTTGCGGAGCCAGTACTGCAGTCCTTGTTTCCCTCCGTAGGTATCTGGCGTTGGGGTTCCCCCGACGGTGCGACCTGGCGTGGCGCAGAGTAAGAGATAAAAGAGTTTGATGCTTTTTATCAAAACTTGAAATTATGCAAGTTAGATGTGTTTTAGCTTAATCCTCAATATTTAACGCAGTTTCCACGGAATTCAAGAGTCCGCCATGCGGTGGGGATGGATAGTGGGACAACTAGGAGGTACATCCTTTATGGGTGTCCGAGTAGTTGTCAATCTCTGTTGCGTAGCGCAAGAAAGCTGGGGCTAGTCGGTAGTCGGTCAATGTAATCCTCAATTATTTGAGTAATTGTCTTTTCCTTATTTGCGGCATACATCCGTATTTTATTCAACCTACGCTCACTAATTCTAATATGCAATCCTTTGGCTTTCATAATAAATATGTCTACACAACGTCTAAACATATGCTATCATGATTGTATCAGTCAACCGCTGACCAGATTGACACAAACGGACTAGTTTTCTAGGTGAACAGTGCAAACTCTGGAAACGGTGCAGAACCTTGACAATTGGTAGGGCGTTCCATCCAGAACAACAAGTATTCATATTGTTACCTTGGGTGGGTAAAACCAATTAGGTTTGGTGAGGCATCCCGGTCTTGGTGGTCTCCCCAAAGAGGGAATGCCGAACCCGTAAGGGTTGTACAAAGCTTCTTTGCTTCTTGTGCAAGACTCCGTGGGGCATCAGGAGTCTCTAAACTGCCTGTGGAGGTATCGTTCTCGGGGACAAGTAATCGCGAGATTGCAAGTCTAGATGCGACCAATGAAGCAGGAAATTTCTCCAGAGCGATTTGGAGAAGCCCCATCCCTCTACAGGGTGGGGAGAATGTCACAATCCAATTTTGTAATTTTCGCTTTAATATAGGATTTCTACATACCCTTCTGTTCCATTCACCCGGATTCTCTGTCCGTCTTTGATCAGCTTGGTAGCATTCTCCACTCCGACAACTGCTGGTAAGCTATATTCACGTGCGATAACTGCTCCATGGGTCATCAGTCCACCAACTTCTGTAACTAAACCTTTTATGGATACAAACAATGGTGTCCAGCTAGGGTCAGTAAAAGAGGTAACTAAAATATCTCCATCTTCTAGATCAGCATCTTCCATGTTTAAGATGACACGTGCCCGTCCCTCTATAACTCCGGAAGAAACAGGTAGACCTACAATAGCTTCAGATGGGAGATTTTCTCGTTTGTACTCACCTGCAATGATTTCACCATCAGACGTGATAACACGTGGGGGAGTTAGTTTTTCATATAATTTGTAATCGTCTTTTCGTTTGCTGATGATCGGGTAATCAAGTTTATTTGTGCGTACGACTTCGCGAAGTTCTTCAAAAGTGAGATAGTATATATCTTCTTTTTCATGAATAACGTTGGCTTGTACGAGTTGTTCGGCTTCTTTCAGTAAAGCCTGCTTATAAACGAAGTAGCGATTAATCATGCCGTATTTTGGATATTCACGATAACCGATGAAATTCCGGATTAGGCTGATCTTTTGTTTTGTCTGTTCTGTTTTTTGTTCACCATCCGGTAATTGCTTCAACCGATCTAATAACTCTTGTTCTTTTTTCAAAGCTTCCTGTCGTCCTTGCTCAAATTTCCGATTGCTGGCATTAGGCTCAAAGTTTTTAATATTACTGAGAATCATGGGAACAAGTGTAGTTGGTTTTTCGCTCCAACGAGTTTTAGTAATATCGATTTCTCCGCTGCATCGCATTCCGTATTTGCCGAGATAAGCACGGATAGCGTCTTGGGTTTCCTGCCCACCATCAAACTTAACCAGTTCATCCAAAAAGTTATCATCTTTTACATGTTGTAAATACTCAATTACTTCTGGATAAGGACGAATCACATCTGCGACATCCAATAACTCCAAACCCATTTCCGAAGTAATATTGTTGGGTACAGATTGAGAAAGTGTATCTGCTACGTTCTTCTCACCTAGCCACTCCATCATTTTTTCATTGATCCATGATGAAGCATTCATGCCAGTCATAATCGCGCCAAAACTTTGCGGATCTGACAAGATCTGCCTCAGCTTCTGCTTGTTGTCTTGCAGGATAAAGTCAAATAGATCCGACCCCGACTTCGTTTTGATGGTATGCTTTAGCTCCTCAATCGACTCTTGACTATTCCTAATTAGATTAGAAACGATCGTCGGATCGTTTTCGAGTTGCGCTTGAAAGTTCGGAGGGGGCGTACCTTTATTGATTTGACCTGAACTCGATTCTTGCTGATTATCTGGTATCAATTTTATAAAATCTTCCCGCTCTAAGATAGTCGTCAACGCATCTTTTATAAGCGGATCGTATTTCCCCAGGACGTTTATTACAATGTCTCTTTTAGCAGGTAGCGATAAATCTAATTTTTTCGTCAAAT
>JAAUSC010000248.1 GCA_012031965.1 Scytonema sp. RU_4_4 | reverse complement strand
AGCAGGGGACAAGGGGACTAGGGGACTAGGGGATGGGGAGTCATAACTAATGACTAATGACTAAAAATAATGAAAATTCTATTGATAGAAGATAATCCTGGTGATGTCGTTCTTTTGTCAGGAGTTTTTACAAGATGTCTCTTCTGTAAAGTTCCATCTGAAACAGGCGGAGCAACTGGACGAGGCGCTGCGCTTTTTGGAGCAAGAAAGTTTTGATGTTATTTTGCTAGACCTTTTACTTCCGGATAGTCAAGGGTTAGAAACATTTCTCAAAATCCATCATCAGGCTCCAGTCATTCCCATTATTGTGTTGACAGGTTTTAATGATGAAACCTTGGCAATTAGAGCGATGCAAGAGGGAGCGCAAGATTATTTAGTCAAGGGACAGGTCAATGGTGACTTACTGGTGCGCTCAATGCGCTATGCTATTGAGCGTCAGCGAACTGAGGAAGCACTGCGACAAAGTGAGGAGCGATTTCGCGTTGCTTTAAAAAATTCGCCAATTGTGGCTTTTAACCAGGATCAGGAGTTACGCTACACGTGGATTTACAAACCCTGTTTTGCTTCTACGGCTGAGGAAATTTTAGGCAAACAAGATTCAGATTTGCTTCGTGCTGAAGATGCGGAACGTTTAACGGCTATTAAACGTGGTGTACTCGCCACAGGTATAGGAACCAGAGAGGAAGTCTCTATCACGACTGCCCAAGAGACGAAGTATTACGACTTAACTGTAGAGCCATTATACAATGAGTCGCAAGAGGTCGTAGGCATCACCTGCGCTAGCATCGATATTACTGATCGCAAACTTGCTGAAGAGCAAATCCGCCAACAAGCGGCTTTGCTTGATGTCACGACTGATGCAATTTTTGTGCGAGATTTAAATAACTGCATTATATTCTGGAGTCAAGGTGCAGAAAATCTTTACGGATGGAAGGCTCAAGAGGTGATTGGTAAAAATGCTAATCAGCTTTTGTACAAAGAACAGTCATCAGAAGTAGAAGCTGCTCTTTCAATTGTTGTCAGCAAAGGAAAGTGGCAAGGCGAGATTACTAAAGTGACTAAAAATGGCAAGGAAGTTCTTGTAGCCAGCCGTCGGACGTTAGTCTGTGATGAAAACGGAAACCCCAAGTCTATTCTGACTGTTGACACAGATATTACCGATAAAAAACTCTTAGAAGCGCAATTGTTCCGGGCGCAACGTTTAGAAAGCATTGGTACTTTAGCTAGTGGTATCGCCCATGACTTGAACAATATCCTCACTCCGATTTTAGCAGTCGCTCAATTGTTGCCTCTAAAATTTCCTGATATCTACGAGAAAGATAAGCACTTGCTGGAAATACTAGAAAACAGCGCCAAACGAGGAGCCCAACTCGTCAAGCAGGTTTTGTCATTCGCACGAGGTGTGGAAGGGAAGCGCATGACTTTACAACTCAAACACCTGATCCAAGAAGTCACAAAAATTCTTAAAGAAACGTTTCCAAAATCCATCGAAGTCTACACTGAGACACCGCAAGATTTGTGGATGATTTCTGGAGATGGAATACAACTTCATCAGGTGCTGATGAATCTTTGCGTTAATGCCCGCGATGCTATGCCTAATGGTGGTACCTTGAGTATCTGTGCTGAAAATCTGTTTATTGATGCACATTATGCTCAGATGCATTTAGAAGCCAAAACTGGACCCTATATCTTGATAACTGTTTCGGATACTGGAGTTGGTATTCCTGCTGAAATCATTGATAGAATTTTTGAGCCATTTTTCACAACCAAAGAACAAGGTAAAGGTACGGGATTAGGTCTTTCCACTGTGATTGGTATTGTTAAAAGTCATGGTGGATTTGTGAATGTGTACAGTGAGGCGGGAGCTGGTACGTGTTTTAAGATTTACTTACCAGCAGTACAGGGAATGGAAATACAGCCAGTAGAGGAGGTGGAGGTTCTTGCAGGACATGGAGAACTCATTCTGATTGTGGATGATGAACCGTCAATTCAGGAAATTACCAAAGCTTCGTTAGAAGCATACAACTATAAAACTCTGACTGCTAGCGATGGTATTGAGGCGATCGCCCTATATGCTCAACGTAAGAACGAAATTCGTGCTGTGTTGATTGATATGATGCTACCCGCGCTAGATGGTTTCACTGTCATGCGGACTTTGCAAAAAATCAATCCACAAGTCAAAATTGTTGCGACTAGTGGACTCATATCTGGCAATAAACTGGCAGCAGTGGGCAATAGTGTCAAGTCATTTTTATCGAAGCCTTACACAGTTAAGGAATTATTACACACTTTACAGCAAGTTCTTCAGTAAAATTAGGTTATCTCCGATACTGGAGTTATTTCTTGGTGCTCAAATAAATCCCCTACGAGCACGCTACGCTAACAAAATTCATGAATAAAACATTCTTTTGACCTTGTAAAAATTAATATAATGCTCTTATGATGAGCACTGCCAAATCTCGGAAAAAATTTGACACAGGTTACCGTCGGCGTGAAAACGACTGGCGGTTGTTTTTGCGTCTACTACCTTATGCCCGCCGTCGTAGGCGATCGCTTGCACTTGCGATATTACTGTTGGTGCCAATAGCTTTTGCTAATGCTGTGCAACCACTGCTGATTGGACAACTTATCTCCCTGATTCGCACTGAACCAAGTACCTATGAGTTTCTACGAAATCGCCCGTTGTTACAAGGACTAAATATTATTGAAGTGTTGTTGCTGATAACAATCAGTATACGACTGACATTAACAGGTTTTCAAGGTTATTTGGTACAAAAGCTAGGTCAGCAAATTACTGCCGAAATTCGTCGCGACTTGTTTCATCATGTCACATCTTTGGCAGTACGTTTTTTTGATAGAACACCCGTAGGTAAATTAATCACTAGGCTCACCAGTGATGTGGAAGTGTTAGGAGATGTCTTTTCCACTGGGGCTGTAGGTATTGTGTCTGATTTATTTTTGATGCTGGTGATTCTCGGTTTTATGTTTTCTATCCAGTGGCAACTTGCTTTTTTGCTACTGATGGTTCTCATCCCAGTGACAGGTCTTATAGTTTACTTACAGAAACAGTACCGCAAAGCGAATTACAAAACAAGGGAAGAACTTTCTGGACTGAATTCTCAGTTACAAGAAAACATTATTGGCATGAACGTTGTGCAATTGTTCCGACGGGAAAGATTCAATGCAGAGTTGTTTCGTGTTAATAATCAACGTTACGTCCACGAGGTAGATAAGACCATCTTTTTTGATTCATCAGTTTCTGCAACACTTGAATGGATTGCCCTAATTGCAATTGCAGGTGTATTGTGGGTGGGTGGTTATTTACTACTGCAAAAAAACTTGACTTTTGGTCTTCTATCTACATTCATATTCTATGCTCAGCGCTTATTTGATCCACTACGAGAGTTTGCGGAAAAATTCACTGTTATTCAAGCTGGTTTCACCGCTATAGAACGCGTGAGTGAAGTTTTAGATGAACCAATAGAAATACGCGATCGCGGTAATCCCAGATTCTCAATTTACGATTCTCGGTTGGGTTACATAGACGAAATCACTGATAATCTCGAATTCCCCATTGAAAATCCCCAACCTGAATTCGGAGAAATTCGGTTTGAACACGTCTGGTTTGCGTACAAAGATGATGACTATGTGATTAAAGATTTAGACTTTACCATTCATCCGGGTGAGAAAGTCGCATTAGTCGGTCCCACAGGTGCGGGCAAAAGTTCTATTATCCGTCTTTTGTGTCGCCTATACGAACCCAACCAAGGACGCATTTTAGTAGATGGTATAGATATCCGAGAAATCCCCCAAGCAGAACTGCGGCGTTACATGGCGGTGATTTTACAAGAAGGCTTTTTGTTTGCTGGTGATGTCAAAAGCAATATTACCCTAGGAGACAGCTACAGTTCTGAGGAAATTCAACAAGCAGCAGAAAACACGAATATTGCTCAGTTTGTGGAACAACTGCCTCAAGGTTATGATACTCAACTCAGAGAACGGGGTACAAATCTTTCTAGTGGTCAAAAGCAACTTTTAGCATTTGCTCGTGCTGCGATTCGTGACCCACAAATTTTGGTACTGGATGAAGCCACTGCTAGTCTAGACGTGGGAACAGAAGCTTTAATTCAAGAAGCTTTAAACCAACTGCTAGCTGCGCGTACTGCTATCATCATTGCTCACCGCCTGTCTACAATTCGTAACGTGGATCGAATTTTGGTACTCAAGCGCGGAGAGCTAATAGAACAAGGAAGTCATGAAGAATTGCTGCAACAAGGAGGAATGTACGCTACTTTGCACAATTTACAGATGTTAGGAACTTGACCGCTTCTAAAAGTCTGGACAAAACTACCAACAAGTGGATAAATCTGTACAAACCCAACTCCACGGTATAAGTTCGCTCAATTAGAAGCGCGTTTCCGCTTGGTTCCATCGCCTTGTGACTCCGGTTCCTTGACCACTAATCCCCAGTTAGAGATACTGTAAAAAGAGTGCCGACTCTTGATATCAGTACGAGACTTAAGAGTTTTATTTAGTTGAAACCAAAGGCTCCATACGTGCTTTCCATCCTTCACGGAGAGATAGGCGGTTATGGAGCCATGCATTTTTTCTTTTAAGCGCATACCACGTCGAGCAATAGCCATAGCAGCAGCTTCATCACTAGCTAGTCCATATTGACGTGCATATTTTACCAATCCAATAACGCTGGTATAAGCTGGATTCACCTTAATGAGGTAAATACCTCTGTTATTCAAAATGCTTTCTAATAACTCGTAAAATCGGCTGTATGCCCAACCAGAAAGCATCCGAGCATATTTCCTGCCACGTTCTCTAAGCTGCTCTTTCTTGGTTGAGAAGTCTAATTCTTCACAGACAATTGGACAAGCTAATGTGTCTGCCAATGTTACTAGTTGCAAACAGGCATCTACAATTTGAGCATCCTGTTTACCAGACGGTAATCCCATTTGCAGTAGAATTTGTCCATGTGCTTTAAGATTGCCATCATGGTCAACATACGCCCAACCAATTGAACCAGGATTCATGTCAATCCCAATACAACCATAAGCTGAATGTCTAGAAACACGTTTTATTGGCGCTGGAGTAAACTGTACTGCTGCATTCCATTTACCATCCTTGTGGTAAAAATGCCATGTCTTAGAACCATCTTTTGGCAATCTGTTAATGTTGCGCTCAAAATTACCTAGTTTGGTCTGAACATACTTTCCAAATCTAGATTCTAAACAAGCAGGAACACGAAACTTTAAAATATCTCCATCCCACTGGCAAACTTGATTACCTAAAGTTTCATCTTTGGAACCGACAACAAATGCTTGATTTTTTGGAATGACAGCATGGATTGGAGCGATTTTTAAATGTTCAATTTGTTTTGTTAACTGACTTTCCCGACGCTTTTTGTGGTGAATTTGAAAATGTAAACTCTGCCAATTAGTTTGGCGCGATTGGAGGTCGCTAAATATGGGGAACTTACATCCTGTCCTAACTCGCTGCCAGTTGTTTTTACGGTAAAATTTGAACGAATCAGACAATTTTTTCTCGGATTTGATCATCCAAGAATTGATTGATTTAAGTTTACCTTCCAATGTTTTGATGTGTCTTTCTCTATGCTTTTTAGCCGCATCTACAGCACCTTGAGCATGAGCTATAACACCATTAGCATGACGCTTTGAAATGCCGTAATTTACTTGTAAATAAGTGTTCCAACTAGATTTATTAAAGTTTTTATTTGCTAAAAGATGGTTTGCTGTCTCACACGCTGCTTTATGAAATACCGGACTGTAAGCAGCCAGAAACATTTCAAACTCAGTGAGACTAATCGCATTCAATTCTTCTGCTGGTGTCGGTAATCCTTTAACATACGTCAGGCAGCGCGATCTTGGGGGTTTCCCCCATGAGCGACTGCCGGTGAGAGTCGCCATATTACGCTACCTCATTTACAACTTGAGTCATGCCATCAATCAATTTCTTGTTTTTCTTACTCCGAGACCCATACAAACGTGCTGAAAACACAGTAATAAGTTCAATCATGTCTTGGACTAGTTCTTGCTCAAATGTGACTTCTTCTAGTTTTTTACAGATTTTAACGTACAGTTCCGCTCCCTCGCGGCGCTCAAATTCACGCATTCTTAGGAGCGCCCGACGGGCGGCGCGCCACCCGTTATGAATGGAAAAAACACTCTTTTCCCCTACACCCCTACACCAAATGAAGTTAAAAGTTAAAAGTTAAAAGGCAAAAGAAAAAATTCTTTCTTTTTACTTTTTACTTGGTTCTTTTTACTTGTTTTGCCCCTACACCCGTCTTCGTCACGCGAGTCCAACCAACTTGGCGCTTAGATCCCACAGTTTTTGAGCTTTTTTATCATCTAGCGCTTCATTAGACATCTCTTGCTCAAAAGACTTGCGATTGGGCTTCTGTCGATTCCCCCAACTCCAATAGGAACCAGATTTGTTGTATTCAGCATCAGCGACAACTTCGGCGACGCGATCGCCCGCCAACTCCTCAGACACAAATCCCCCTGTGATGTTCTTCTGGAAGAGTGGGAAAAGTTTCTGGAATAGAGGAAAATGGTTACGGAAGAGGGCTGTTGTTGCCACACATCCAGGATACAGAGAACTGAAAATGATACCCGTTGACTGGTGATAGCGTCGATGCAGCTCGCGCATGGTCAATACATTGCAGAGCTTGCTATCTTTGTACGCCTTACCGGGTTTAAATTTCTTAGCGTTAATCATTGAGATAGGCGCTTTGAAGCCTGCTTCAAAGCCCTGGAGATCTCCCAAATCTGGAGGCGCTGGAATCGGAATCTTACCTCCCAACTCCTTCGGATTAGCTGTCACAGTACCCAAAATGACGAGTCTTGGCTCCTTAGCGCCTGAATTTTTCAGATCCTCTAGCATGAGGTTACACAAGAGGAAATGTCCGAGGTGATTCGTAGCAACGCTCAATTCATATCCGTCTGGGCTGTACAAAGGTTCTTTTAATAAAGGCATATAAACTGCAGCATTGCACACCAAAGCATCCAGGGATCTACCGCTTTCCCTGAACTTCTTCACAAACTGGCGAACGCTCTCTAAGCTAGCTAGATCCAGATGTATGATTGTGTAGCGCTCAGGCGACATTCCTAAGCTTTGAGCCGCTTTTTCTGTCTTCGGGAGATCTCGACAAGCCATAACCACATACCACCCCTTTTGGGAAAGCGCTCTCGCAGCTTGCAAACCTACCCCCGATGATGCACCCGTGATCACAACCGTTGGCTTTTGATGTTGTTCCATTTTATTCACACTCCGTTGTATTGACTGTCTACTAGGTTCTCACGCCCTGGTTGTTAGATGTCAATTATCTGGAGTGAATGGCGATAATTACCTTTCCCAGGTAGTAGGTTGAGTTAAGCAGAGCGCAGCCCAACATTAATCCTGAGCTTTGTTAGTTTTCACTTTCACCCAACCTACAAATTTTACAACTTTGGACTTTTGCCTCGTTCCAAAGCTTTTGATTCAGTTCAGGAACTACCTAGGATAAATATGTGATCTAGGTGCCACTCCTGGATTGACAATTCCTGCCAACTCTTCTTCAGACAATTTACTGATCTCAGCTTGTAGTTCTTCGACGGTGAAGTTATAGCCACGCTCTTTCGCAATTTTGATGAAGGCTTCTGGATTGGTTGCTGCTTTAAGTCTTTCTTTTAATACGTGATCTTTTTTGACAGCTTTGAAAAGTTCGGCAGCATTTCTCTGTGTCATAACAGTTTCTCTCCTGTTTGAAATATCAGAGTGTAATGTAGTCATTTAACTCCCGTCATTTCATCAACTTCAATAAAGGAGCCATTAATTAATGTTTATACACTTCTATCTGGAACTAAAGAGGAAAATGTATTATTGATTTTGAAAAAAAAATATAAGTACATGTTAGAGCTAAATCGAGGATGAATGAGATGAGGTGAACTACCACACCCTGCCTTCGGCTCTTGGTGTGGCTTCTGTACTCATAGGCGAATGCCGTAGATGAGACTTTCGCCCCATCTTTGGTCTTACTTCCCCTCCTACAGCAGAGACGGCTGAACCATCCGCCTTTAGCATTCTGATTCCTTCTGCTCTAATATTTGTCGCTGCATTTCCATCTCTGTCATGATGAGTACCACAGTGAGGGCAAATCCAGTCCCTAACATCTAGTGGCATCTCAGCCATTTGATAGAAACAATTAGAACAGAATCCCCACCCTACTGACGTTGTTAGCGAAGCGGGACGAAGTCCGGGTGGGGACTTCCGCGTCGTGTTAAAGGTTCAAGGCGAGTGACTGCGATGGTATAAAAAAGCCTGCCAAAGCAGGCTTCGTATATGTAGTCACCTCCAAAAGGGTATGAGGGCTACACGTTAACCGAACCGTATTGTGTTAACTCCCATAATGGTCCCCAGTCACTTTGCCTCGGAAAACAATGTACTGGTAAAGGTTGTAGAACAGCATAACAGGGATAAGGAAGCCAATGAAGATAATCATAATGACAAGCGAACTGGGGTCAGCAGATGCTTCATAGATAGTAATCTTCATCGGAATAATATAGGGGAAAACGATTAACCCCAGTCCCACAAATGTGAGAACAAAAAGAAGAATAGTCCAGAGAAAAGGCGCTCTTTCTTCTTTGCGGTTCAAGCTTTGCAGAAGTTGCCAAATAAGCAGAACTCCTAGTATTGGGATGACAGCAAAGATGTAAACAAGTGGTTGTTGAAACAAGCGCGTTCTTGCACTTTCATAAAATATTGGTGTCGCAATTGTGATGAAAATCGCGCCAATTAATGTTGTCCAAGCCGCAATTTTAGCAGTTTTGTAGTGAGTTGTTTGCAACTCCCCTGTCGTTTTCCAAACAAGATAAGTTGAGCCAATAAGGACATATGCTTGAATTAAAGTGAGAGCCACTAGCACTGTCTGCCAATTCAACCAATCCCAAGTTGTACCAATAAAATGACCAGCCTCATCAACAACAATCCCTTTGAGCACAGCACCAAGGGCGAAACCTTGACCGAGGGCTGCAACAAAACTTCCCGCACCAAAGGCGAAATTCCAAACGAGTTTTCGGTTTGCTAGTTCCCTAAACTCAAATGCTACAGCCCGAAAGATGAACCCAAACACCATAATAAGAATTGGGATATACAGGGCGTTAAGAATGGTGCCATAAGCCAGAGGAAATGCTCCAAAAAGACCTCCACCCATCAGAACCAGCCAAGTTTCATTAGCATCCCAAATGTTGCTCAAACTCGTCATTAAAATGCCACGGCGTTCTTCATCTTTGAAGTTAGGGATAAGATACCTACCCCTAAATCAAATCCATCCAACATGACATAGAGCAATAAGAAGAGGGCTAGAA
>JAAUSC010000247.1 GCA_012031965.1 Scytonema sp. RU_4_4 | reverse complement strand
GTAACAACCTTAGGAAAAACAATTTTTGTAGTAGGTGAGCATTGCTTACCCTTCGGGAAGACCTCCGGTCTCGCTGCGCTAACACCAGTCGCCTACGGAGGAGCCAGTGCGGTCTTGGGGTCTCACGCCAGGTGCTACAACGGGGGGAACCCCCGCAACGCACTGGCTCCCCAAGTAGAGCATCTGGCGTTGGAAACCCTCCTGCAGCGCTGGATTCACCGTTCGCTCAAACCCTTATTTTTACGTTATGGGCAGTGCCCACCATACAGTTATTGAGAATGGTGCAAGATCTCGGCGTCAACCTTAAGAAAAAAGAAGGGATTCAGTAGAAAGCAGTGTGTAAAAGCCAAGAAATGGGTTTTCCTAAACAGGAAGGAAGTTATCAAAAGCTGGATCTACCGCTCAAATTTCCTTCTTCATCCCCTTTACTATATCGAAAAGCCCGGTTTCATTATCTGTTTGAAGCAACTTTTGAAGGAATTCTACTGCAAGACAATAGTGGAATTATTTTAGATGCTAATCAGACTTTAGCAAAAATGACTGGTTACGAAGTTGCAGAATTGATTGGTAAAAATGGCTTGACACTCGTCACCCCAGAATCACAAGAGTTGATGAGACAAAATATTTTTTCTGGTTCTGAAAAATCTTACGAAGGAATCGTCATTAAAAAAGACGGTTCTCTTTTTCCAGTTGAACTGCAAGGAAAAGTTATCCCTTTCCAAGAACAACAAATGCAGGTCGTAGCAATAAGGGATATCACAGAACGCAAGCAAACAGAGTTAAAACTACGTGAAAGTAAAGAAGCAGCTGAAGCTGGAAGTAAAGCAAAAAATGAATTTTTAGCAACGATGAGCCATGAATTGCGAACACCTCTAAACGCAATTATGGGTTTGTCACAGTTGTTGCAACAAGAAATAGTTGGCTCTCTTAATGACAAACAGAGAGAATATATTGATTGTATTTATGATAGTGGCGAACATCTGCTGGCACTTATCAACGATATCCTTGATTTATCTAAAGTAGAAGCAGGCAAAGAAGAACTTTTTTTATCTCCTTTATCAGTACAACAGTTATGTCATTACGTTATATTAACAGTTCGCGATCGCGCTATTGAAAAGGGCTTGAAACTGACGACAAAAATTGACGAACTAGCAGAGATTTGTATTGCTGATGAGCGGCGAATCAAGCAGATGCTCCTTAATTTACTGAGCAATGCTATCAAATTTACCACAGCAGGTCAGGTGTTACTAGAAGTTAAAAAAGTCCCGCAGGGTATGACCTTTACAGTGACAGATACGGGTATTGGTATTGATTCAAGTCAGTTTCACCTTTTATTTGAACCTTTTAAACAACTTGATAGCAGGCTCAATCGTCAGTTTGAAGGTACAGGTTTAGGATTAGCTTTAACACGCAAGTTAGCGCGTTTGCATGGTGGAGACATCATCGTAGAATCAGTCTTGGGACAAGGAAGCCGATTTATTTTATTTCTTCCACAAGAACCTGACCTAGAAGGTAGAGATTGGGAAATTTCTTTCTCATCACGCCAGTCACACACCACTTGTTACCCTCCCTTGAACCCCTCTTCAGACATTTACAACGAGGGTAAAACGGCTCTTGATAGCGCTGACTCATCTATCTCATCACCCCTTAACCCTAGAACCAAGCGCATTTTGCTTGCAGAACATAAAGAACGCACGACTCAAATATTACAAAATTATCTTCACAGTATTGGCTATCAAGTTGAGTGTATAAGTAACGGGAACGACCTTTGGGAGAGAGTACAATATCAGCAGCCAGATTTAATGTTGTTGGATGTGAAGTTAGTAAAGGATATTGAATGGGATTTATTAAATAGAGTGCGACAGCATCCTGATTTACAAGATGTGCCGATGGTGATGATAATGCCAACGACAATGCCTAACGAGTGTGAACATTTCAAGCAAGCGGGTGCTAACGACTGTCTATATGAACCAATTGGTATTGTCCAAATAGAATCTATACTGATGCAATATTTGAGTTGATGAGTTAGTAGGGATGTATGGAAACTTTTGAATTTCGTATGGAGTTTCTGCTAGAAACCCGGTTTTTTCGTTCGTATTTGGTTGCAAAACAGACGATTTTTGGTAGAAACCGGGTTTCTTTGCGATGAGTTAGTAGGAATATTATATGGGAACTTCTGAATTTCGTATGAAGTATGCACGTGCGAGCGTGCAGGGAACAGTTTATACAATAAGAGCATCAATCAAAACGACCAACAAATAAATGTATCACTACCGTGCCTGAAGTCATACTATTGATAATTTCTAATAATGAAGGTCGCTGATGGAACACCTAAATTCTTCACAACAAACCCAGAACCTTGCAGGATTAGAGGGACAAAAACCAGTTTTAGAGCAAAAGGTGACAGCCATCACTTCCACAGACTCTAACAGTGACATCAAAAAACCTGTATCGCCGTCTAAGCGCCATCGGCTACCCAAAGTGCTGTTAGGAGTGTTGTTAGCCTCAGGAGCAATCGCCTCCGGAACTTACGCATACCGCTGGTTTCAGTATACCCAGCAGTATGCGACAAAGTTTCAGCAAACCGATAACGCCTATGTCACAGCAAATATTTCCTCTATCACTTCCCGCGTATCGGGAATAGTCACCGAAGTTGCAGTCAATGATAACCAAGTCGTGTCTCCAAAGGATATATTGGTGAAGCTCGACAACGGCGACTACCAAGTCTCTCTGACACAGGCAAAAGCATCTCTAGAATTAGCCAAGCAGCAAGCAGAATTGGCACGGGAAAACATCAAAAAAGATGTCATCATTAATATTTTTGAACCAAAGCCAGATCGAGTCAACAAGAATACCCAAGCAAAACAGACTGCTAACAGAGATAAAATACCACAGGGACTAACCATTAATCGGCAAAGAGAACAACAGTATAAAACAGCACTGGCTGCAGTCGCCCAAAAGCAGGCGGAGGTCAAAAAAGCTGAACTCCAGCTATCCTACGCCAATATTACTGCGCTAGTTGCAGGAAAAGTTGGTAACAAAAACGTTACTGTCGGGCAGCAGGTACAACCAGGACAAACTCTTATTACAGTAGTGCAGCCAAATCCTTGGATTATTGCCAATTTTAAAGAAACCCAATTAGAAAAAATCCAGCCTGGGCAAAATGTGACAATTAAAATCGCTGCCTTCCCTAATCGTAAGTTTCGCGGGAAGGTGGATAGTATGTCCCCCACTTCTTTTGGCAAGGTTGCCCTTCCCCCACAAGATAATACTACGGGTCATTCCACGCTTGCTCAAGACGTGCAACGAATTCCAGTCAAGATTGTGTTTGAGCCTGAGAGTATTCAAGGTTATGAATCTCGAATGACTCCTGGAATGTCAGCAGTTGCGGTTGTGGAAACTAATTGACATACGTTCAGGTATACAGACTACTGGTCTGTCAACTTTGATTTCATGGTATGATAAGTAGTTATGCCTTTAAGTACCTGAGAAATACAGATGGCTGAACGATACATCTTCCACCTTGCATTCCCAGTAGACAATCTGGATGTGTCCAAGCAGTTCTATGTCCGTGTTCTCGGAGCCGACGTCGGCCGTGAGAATGCAGAGTGGCTGGATATCCTATTATGGGGCCATCAAATCACCTTGCACCTACGCCCCGATGAGGTGCTTTCCAGAGAACGTCAAGGGAAGCGCCACTTCGGGGTAGTGCTACCGTGGTTCGAGTGGCAACGCTTGGCTGAGCACGTTCGGGCTGAAGGGGGCGCTTTTCTTCAGGAACCCGAGGTTCTGTTGGCGGACACGTCGCAAGAACAGGCCAAGTTCTACCTCGAAGATCCAAGCAACAATGTCATTGAGATAAAGGCGTACCGAAACTTCAGTACCACGTTGAAGCAGCAAAGTACGGACTACAACTATAAGCAGGCATAATAGGGACATTGTTCGAGAATGTGACACTTGTGCCATATCCCGTTTGAAAGTTCCAAATAAATTTTGGAGTCGGAACTTTACCCTTTTTGGCGCTCATTTTAGTGCTTGAAATTCTGAAATCCAACACCAAACTTATAGAAATGTTCCGACTCTATTAAAAACCGGGACTAAGTAAACTTTTATATACTACGAGATAGAAAAGCTCAAAGTCAGCCAAAGCAACATTTTCAGATGCTTGGCACAAGGTGACACCTTCTCTAGCTTTAGGCCTACTTCCTTAATGTTGACAAGTCTTTCCATGCTTTCACAAAATCGCCTTGCATAAGAGCTGCAACTCCTGAAAGAGCTCTGAATTCAGGTAAATTGGGGTTTTTGGCTAAACTCGGTTCCAAAGACTTTTGCGCTGCTGCGGGCTGCCAGTTGTATAGTTGAACAAACGCTAGATAAGCGTGAGCATAAGGATTTTCTGAGTCTAACTGAGTGACTTGTTTAAGAGATGCGATCGCACCATCCACTCGCCGCTGCAACACGTTTGCTAAAGCCAAAGCATATGCCCAATCTTGGTTTGGGGTAAGATGTTGCAGTCGATATTCTAAAGTCAGCCTTGCTTGTAGCAAATAATCCTGAATTGGATCGTACTGATTGATACGTCCTACTTCCTCAAACACTTGACTTACTGCTTCAGTCCCTTTGGGTAATTGAGCGCCTAAAGTCTCTAACTGAGTCACTAAATCCAATTCTGGTGCTTGTGTGGCAGTGGCTTGAGGGTCAATTTGTAGTGTAATTTTTGGTACCTGGATAGAATAACTCTCTCCTGATCGTCTGTTGAGGTAAATCGCCTCTAGGGTATAAGTTCCTGGTGCTACGGTAGAAGGAGGTAGCATTGACATCTTTTCAATGACCTGAAATGTCCCTTCAGGTTTTTTTGCAACAGGATGCAAAGTTCCCATCGCGATGCCATGATCGTGTATCCATGTTGAATTTTGAATATTTTTCCAAGTTAGTAGCACTAACCCATGTTGTAGCTCATCCCAAGAACCAGACCACTCATAGCTTACAGGTACTGGTACTCCTGGCGGAGCTTTTTCTGGTACTGTGACTTGCGACAGGCTAACACGGACAGGCGAGGCACTTTTGTCATCTATTAACTTTACCTCAACCGTTGGGATTTTTTGATGAAAAAGCTTGAGAACACTGTTATCAGGCAAATTCCAAGACTTATTGAGTTGGAA
The DNA here is from genome assembly GCA_012031965.1 of Scytonema sp. RU_4_4. Taxonomy (GTDB): domain Bacteria; phylum Cyanobacteriota; class Cyanobacteriia; order Cyanobacteriales; family Nostocaceae; genus Brasilonema. The sequence continues at coordinate 4,259 of JAAUSC010000247.1, read as the reverse complement.
TTTGCCACCTTGTTCCACAGTCTTTACCATAGCAGCTTGAGCCTCTTTGACTGGTCCTTGCTTACCTGTTTTTGTGAGGAACCACTCAAGCGATCGCGCATCCTGCTCAACATACTTTTTCCTAGTTCCTACCTGACGCCCGTAAACTTGAAAGTTTCGTAGCGCCCCGTAGTAATTTAAATTGTGTTGGTTAATTTTTGCGGTTGATGGTAGTACTCCCAGAGTAGAACGCAAATACGGTTCTGTTTGAATAATTTGGGCAATAACCTGCTGATGGGGTAACTCTGCTTTCATATAAGGAAAACGCTGAGCATTGGGACTCAAAACTTGTGTCACCCAACCACCAACAACACCTCCCACCGGAAACAGGTTGAGCAACATCAGTATGACTGCTAAACCAAAAGTACCCCAACGGACACGCTGTCCTACAAGACTGCGGAAACGCGTCAACCCATAAGCTAAAAATACTGATAAAACAGGTAAATATGGCAACACATAGCGGTCATCTTTATTCATATTCAAAGATGACAGCAAATAAGCACCCATGAAGAATAGAGTCAACCATTTGAGTGAGGACACTTGAGAGGAAGATGAGGAAGTAAAAAATTTTTCCCTCATCCTCTTTATCCTCATCATATTTATCTTCTTGTCCTCTTTTTCGAGTCCTGATCGACCCCAATATAATAGCAACGCAAATATAGGCACTAGCAGCAAAGGAAGAGAGACTTGACGAGGTAGTTGATGCCAATAATAAGTCCAGGCTTGCAGTGTGTTCAGTGGTGCTTCACCCTCAGCCATAGCAGAGTCAATTGTCGCCCGCTTACCAGAAGTGAGGATGAGAAGCCAATTCGTGCGATACCAGGAACCAAAAACCAAAACCGATAAGCACAAACCACCCAGTAATTGCACTAACCGTCCCCAACGCCGATGACGTAATGCACCCACCCCAACCCACACTAGCGGCGTCAACAAAAAAAACAACGCCGTCTGCTTCACCATCAACGCCAGCCCCAACGTTAAGCCAAAAGCAGTTACCCAGAACCAGTCAAAAATAATTCTCTGCGTTCTCTGCGCCTCTGCGGTTCCAAAATTCCACCAAACACTCAGACAAAAGAAACTCAAAGTCACAACTGCTGCAAGGGGATAATCTAGCAAAAATTCTAAACGAAGCAGATAGAGAGCAGGTAAAATTTGGCAGAGTGCAGCAGCCCACAAACCCACAGACTCACTAAACAGCACTGTGCCCAACCCATAGACTGAACCTAGTAAAATTGCACTGAAGAATAGCATCACCAGAGTTGCTTGATCTGGTCCGATCCCAAAGATATGCTGAACAACAGCTGTGACAATGTAGGTTAATGGCGGTATTTTGGAAGAAAGTAGCCAAAAACTTTGCCACCACTCCTGGTTGAACCACTGGGGATCTTGCAACGCTCGCCAATAATTTAAAGTACCAGTTAAATAGTCTGCTTGATCCCAAGCGGGGACAGAATGATCTAAAGCAAACCAAATGCGATCGCACAACGCCCCCAATAACCAAATTATCCCAAGTACCAGTAGGCTATTAAACTTATTCTGCTTTTTTTTGCAGTCATCTTAAGTTCAGTTTACTACCCATTGTCTTTATCATAGGACTTACGCACCATCTGCTAGAAACCCGGTTTCTTCGTTCGTATTTGGTTGCAAAACAGACGATTTTTGGTAGAAACCGGGTTGATTTGCGTAAGCTCTGTATCAATCATGACATTCACAAAGCGCTGAAGTTGGGCGATCGCCCCAAGGGTAGATGCTGTCCATGCGTATCGCACATCAGCCAAGAGTCAACCAAAAGCTGAAAAACCCTTACCCCCAATGTAGAGTTTCCCACACGGTTTTGGTAATTACGCCAAAGAGAACTTATGAAGAAAATTGTTGATGGAACACATCACACTCCTACTTATGTAGAAGATGGAGTACCATTTCTGTCAGTGAAAGACATTAGAGATGGAAAAATCTACTTTGATGATTGTAAATACATTTCTCAAGAGGAACATGAAAAGTTATGTCAAAGATATTATCCGGAATATGGGGATTTACTAATCTACGTTTACGGCTTAGAGATCGCAGGACAACAATATAACCTTATTTCCAAATTCGAGGTGCGATCGCAGCCATCAATAACAGAAACGCAATTTCCAGCACGTAGCTAATAAACACACTGCGATTGAGTAAACCATCCCAAATGTATCCGTGATGTCTAGGAGTTGGGCTAGGTGTGCGCTTGAAGTGATAGCTCCAACCAGTGTAGATTTTGGGACTAGATAAATTAAAGCGATCGCTTAATACCAACTCAATTTCAGCCACGCGGGGGTAGAAGCCACGCTGAAAGTGTTTCCATTGACTTTCCAAAATCCAGACGAATATCAAACACTCGACAATAAGTATTAAACACTTACTGACGAGTATTTAACACTCGCTTACGAAATTCAAATACTCGGCAATGAATATATGAAGTATCTGGTGATTGGAAATCGCGACTATACAAACAAAGCCCGCTGTCGCGGACTCAATTGAGCCTGCACAGGTAAGCTTGATTTGTCTAGCCCCAAACTTGCAGACTGTAAGCGATTCCTAAATTAGGATGCGCGCGATCGCTAGCTCCTCAACTTAGCAATTTTTTCCTTCAGTATGATTAACTGGAACCCCTACTTAGAATCAATTTGCCACAAATACGACGAGTGGTGGAAAGTTTACACGCTGACGGATGTGGAAGGTCGCCAGCAGGTTGAAACAGATAGATCGTCGCTACTGCTGGGATTGAAGGTGCAGACGGTGCTGCCTAACAAACAGATTGAGCGGTTGGGCGTGCTGGAAGGGTTGCGGAAATACGTCAAAGAGCATGTGTTGTTAGTAGGGCGACCTGGTTCGGGGAAATCGACGGCGCTAGCGCGGCTGTTGCTGGAAGAAGCAGAAAAGTCCAGGGGAGCAGAGGAGCAGGGGAGCAGGGGAGCAGAGGAGAGGCAAATAAAGATTCCAGTGCTAGTGGAGTTGCGGTATTATGAGACTTCGGTGCTGGATTTGATTCGGGATTTCTTAAAACGGCATCGGTTGCTGCTGAATATTGCAGTAATAGAACAACTGCTGTTTGATGGGCGATTGTTGCTATTAGTCGATGGCATCAATGAATTGCGGTCGGATGATGCGCGGGGGAAGCTGAAAAAGTTTAGGGAAGACTATTCTGCCACGCCAATGATTTTTACCACGCGGGATTTGGGCGTAGGAGGCGATCTCGACATTGCCAAGAAGCTAGAAATGCAACCTTTGACAGATCCACAGATGCGTGATTTTGTCAATAGTTATTTGCCAGAACAAGGCGATCGCATGTTGCAGCATCTGGGCGATCGCCTGCGGGAGTTTGGGCAAACGCCGCTGCTGCTGATGATGCTGTGTTCTCTGTTCGCAATTACAGACGATGTGCCGCATAATCTGGGCTTGGTGTTTCGCCTGTTTACTCAGGTTGATTACGATCGCCAACGATTGCAGGATGTCCCGGTAACGGATGAGTCGCAGCGGTGGTGGAAGCTGTTGTTGAAACATTTAGCTTTTAGGATGACTCAGGGGAGCGAGCCAACTGAGCTGCGAGTTGCTATTCCCAGGGAAGAGGCAGAGAAAATTCTCAAAGAGTTTTTGCAGCAGGAGAAGTTTGATAAACCGCGCGATCGTGCCATGGAGTGGCTGAAAGATTTGCTCAAACATCACCTAATTCAACTAGGTGCAGGCGATGAGATTGAGTTTCGCCACCAACTGATTCAGGAATATTACACCGCAGAAAGTCTGCTTGAGCAGCTACCACACCTTAGCGATGACTGCCTGAAACGGGAATATCTGAATTACCTCAAATGGACAGAACCCCTAGTGTTGATGTTGGAGTTAGTGGATGACGAGGCTCAGGCAAAGAGAGTAGTGGAATTAGCCTTAGCGGTGGATTTGAGGCTAGGAGCGAGGCTGGCAGGATCTGTAAAACCAGAGTTTCAGGAGCAAACGGTAGACTTAGTTGCTGGACTAACAACTCCTCAAAAAGCCACGATTGAGCTTTTGGGCATAACCCGTTCCGAGCGAGCAGTTCCGGCACTAGTGCCAGATTTGAACCATGAAGATTCTGCTGTGCGTGAGATGGCAGCTGAGGCATTAGGAAACATTGGTAATGAAGCAGCTGTTTCGGCACTAGTGCAAGCTTTGAACCATGAAGATTCTGCTGTGCGTAGTAGTGCGGCTGATGC